>CAZFPM010000462.1:0-2504 GCA_964520965.1 uncultured Myxococcales bacterium | reverse complement strand
TCGTCCGCCGGCGCACTGTCATCGGCGCGTGCGAGAGACGGAACGACGAGGGCGATCGCGAGGACGGCGACAGCCAGTGAATTTGCAAGCCATCTCCGCTGCGCGGGACGGCGGCTCGAGGATTCCACGGTAGTGCTCATGTTGGTCTCCGTTGAGGAACGAAGGTGCATTAGCGACTGGCGTGTGGAAGCGGCCAGAAGGCTTCTCGCCGCTCCGCGGATAGCGAACTCCGTAAGACGATCTGCGCGTGGGATAGCACAACTGGCCGCGCAACGGGAAGATGGTTCGCCCTGCCCCGGGAGACCCACGTGGCCGGGCCCCATACTGCCCCAGCCGACCGCCCAATCGCCGCGGCGGAACGGCTCACTGGTGCAACCGGCGTCGGGGACTTACACACGACTCGACCACGTTCCAGCCCTCGGCCCTGATGATGACACCGCCGCCGCTCCGATGGCCGCGCACCTCGGTGCGTACCCGTTCCGCCACGCGCGCCCTCGCCGCCGTGTTGCTGTTGGTCCTGACGGGCGCCTGCCGCACCCCCGTGACACCCGTGCCCGCGAACGACCCGCCGGGCCCGCCGCCAGTCGATCTCACGCCCGCGGCAGAGTCCGGCGCGACCGATCGCCCGTGGACGACGCTCCCCGACCACGAGCCTGCGCTGCCCGGGGTCGAGGCGCCCTCGAGCCACCTTGGCGAGATTCTCGACGTTTGCACCGCCGCCCAAGGCGAGGCGTACGTTCCCAGGACCGAGCATCTCGATGCGGAGGGCGCGCCGCGGTTCACCAACCGGCTGGCTTGCGAGTCGAGCCCGTACCTGCTGCAGCACGCCCACAACCCGGTGAACTGGTATCCGTGGGGCGACGAGGCGTTCGCCCGTGCCCGTGAGCGCGGGGTGCCGGTGCTCCTCAGCGTCGGGTACTCCACGTGTCACTGGTGCCACGTGATGGAGCGCGAGTCCTTCGAGAGCGAGCAGGTCGCGGAGCTGATCAACCGTCGCTTCGTGGCGATCAAGGTCGATCGCGAAGAACGACCGGACATCGACGAGATCTACATGACCGCCGTCAACGTGCTGACCGGGCGCGGCGGTTGGCCGATGACGGTCGTGTTGACCCCGGATCGCCAGCCCTTCTTCGCCGGGACGTACTTCCCGGCGCGCGCCCGCGGGAATCGCGCCGGGCTCTTCCAGATCCTCACGGACCTGGCGGACACCTACGCCCGGGAGCCGGAGGCCGTCGTCGCCGACGCCCGACAGCTGACGGCGCGCATCGCGGGTGCACTCGACCGCGACATGGCGGGCGCTCTCCCCGGGCCGGCGGCGCTGGAGGGGACGGCCCACGGTTTCGCGGCCGCATTCGATCCGACCGACGGAGGGTTCGGCAACGCCCCGAAATTCCCGCGGCCGGCCGTCCTGCACTTTCTGCTCCGATACGCTCGACGCACCGGCGACGAGGGCGCCTTGACGCTCGTCACCCGCACGCTGGAGGAGATGGCCGCCGGCGGCATGTACGACCAGGTCGGCGGAGGTTTCCACCGCTACTCGACCGATCGCGAGTGGTTGGTGCCGCATTTCGAGAAGATGCTCTACGACAACGCCCAGCTCGCCGTGATCTACACCGAGGCGTGGCAGGCGACCGGGCGGGACGACTTCCAACGGGTCGCCCGCGATGTACTGGAGTATCTGGTTCGCGAGATGCGGCACCCCGACGGGGGCTTCTTCTCGGCGACGGACGCCGACTCGCTGCGGCCGGATGGGGAGTCGGAGGAGGGGTATTACTTCACCTGGACCGAAGCGGAGATCGACGCGGAGTTGGGCGACGAACGCGGCACGCTGATGCGGGAGTTTTGGGGCACTTCGCCGGCCGGGAACTTCGAGGGACGCAACATCCTGCACACCCCCGTGCCCTTCGAGGAGTTCGCGGCCCGGTCGTCCGACTCGGCGGCCTCGTTCGGGGAGACCTGTTCCACGTCACGTCGGCGACTTCGCGTGGTGCGCGACCGCCGAGCGCCTCCGCTCCTCGACGACAAGATCCTGGCCGCTTGGAACGGCCTGACGATCAGCGCCCTGTCCCGCGCGGGCCTGGCCTGGAACAACGCCTCGTACCGCCAGGCCGCACGCGAGGCAGCTCGTTTCGTGCTCGCCGAGATGCGTCTCGCCGACGGGCGACTGCTCCGCAGCTGGCGCAACGGCCAGGCTCGGCAGCCGGCATTCCTCGACGACCATGCGTTCGTCATCGCCGGGCTCCTGGACCTCTTCGAAGCCGACGGCGACGTCGAGTGGTTGCGCGAGGCGATCGCGCTCCAGGCGCAGCAGGACGACCTTTTCGCCGATGCCGACCGCGGGGGCTACTTCACCACGCCCGCCGACGGAGAGCCCTTGCTCGCCAGGACCCGCCCGGACTACGACGGCGCAGAGCCGTCCGGCAACTCGGTCGCGATCCTCAACCTGCTCCGGCTGGCCGAGCTCACGCTCGACGACACGTATCGGGAAGGGGCCGAGCAGGCGC
>CAZFPM010000461.1:0-2525 GCA_964520965.1 uncultured Myxococcales bacterium | reverse complement strand
CCCAGACGTCCCGGTCGTCGGACGGCACCCGGACCGTGAGGGGCGGCGCGGCGTCCTCGGCGACGAAGGCGACGGTCGCGGCCCCCATGTCGAGCACGACGAGTTGATCCGTCTCCTCCGCGACGGCGTCCCCGGCGTCGAAGGCGGCCGGATTGCCGGCCTGGAACAGCGTGAGCAGCCGGAGGCTCGCGCTGTCGGTCGCGTCGACCACATCGAGCCGGTACGTGTAGTACTGGCCGGGGTACCCGCCCGGCTCGGCCCCCGGAACGGGATCGGACACCTCGAGGGTCGTGGCCTCCGGCAGCAGGGACACCACGGCCATGCCCGACGTCCCGGAGTCGGTCGACACTGCGGAGCGCCCCTCGATCCGCGGGTCTGCGTCGAAGTGGAAGCGCTGCGCTCGCCTTGCGGTCGTCGGCGCTCCCTCGGCCATCTCGATCTCGTCGAGCAGGACGACGGTGTCGGGCCGGTCGTCCTCGTCCGACTTGAGCCATAGGAGCCGTCGCGAGACCCGCTCGTAGTCGTAGCGTCGCTCGATGTGCGACACGTATCCGCCGGCCAGCTCGGCGCGGACGAACGCGTGGCCCGGACGGCTGCTCGCGCGGGTGATGCGGGCGTTGTTGGCCGAGCCGAAGCGGTAGGCGCCGAACTCGTCGACCCCCCCGGAGCGGTCCCGCACTTCCAGCAGGAGGGTGTTGTGGGCGCCGCTGTCGTAGGCGTCGCCCTCGTACCCCAACACCTCGTGGGTCCGCCAACCGCTGTCGGAGTAGAGTTGGAAGTGGCCGGCGTCGGTGTGGTGATGGTCGATGCCGGTCCAGCCCGCCGTGAACACGAGCATCGAGGCGGTGTCTCGCCACGACGTGCGATCGACGAAGACGCCGAGGCCGGACGCGAGTGACGCCGTGGGCAACTCGTCCGTCGGGTCCGTCGCAGGGATCTCCTCGCTGGCGAAGAGCAGCGTCGACAGGCTCCCGTCGCGGTCGACGTCCGTCCAGTTGTCGAGCCCGTATCGGGCCCAGCTGGCCGCGGGGTCGCCGGCGGTCGCCAGCAGTCCCATCTGCCAGCCGAGCTGGTCGTCGTCGTGGTTCGTCGTCTGGTAGCTATTGGCCTCCGCGGCGTTGCTGTACGCCTCGACGTCTCCGAACGTGAAGACCCCGAGCCCGGACGGGGTCCGCGACTGCAGGTTGTACGTGACGAATGAGTTTCGGACCCAGCTCGCCACGTCGTGCACCGGCACTCCGGCGTTGTGGAGGACCCACAGGCTCTCGAACCAGAACGTCAGCGTCGACGCCCCGTAGAAGCTCCCGTCGGGTGGGTACGCGCCGCTGTTGGCCAGGAAACCGCGGTCGCGCCGAGTCTGGACGAGCTGTAGTCCGAACCAACGTCGGAGGCCCTGCTCGAGGACGACGCAGAGGCGATCGGCCAGGTCAGCGTCGATGCCCGTGGATCCGCACCCGACCAGGCCGTCGATGAGCCAGGTACGCGTGCTGCTCGAGTAGTGGTCCGTGTCCTCCTCCCGGTCGTCTTCCCACAGCACGGCCTCATCCTGTCGCAACATCGCCCGGACCGCGCGGTTGCGGTCCTCCGCAGAGAACTCGTTCCAGAGCAGGTCGACGCACTGGCCGAGGCGCGCGCTCGCCCACCGGTACTGGTTGACGCCGAATACCGGGCCCTCCCACTCGCGCAGCGTGATGTCGAAGAGGGTGAGCGCGGCGTCGCGATACCGGGACTCGTCGGTCGCCAGGTAGAGCAATGCGGCGTGCGTGCAGTAGCGGCTCGTGCTGAATGGCTCGTCGCGGGGGGACGCGGCCCGCGCCAGTGCCTCCGCGCCGATCGCGTCCGCCCAGGCCCACCACGCGGCGTCGTCTGCGGCGGCACGTCGTCGAATGTCGTCCAACAGCGCGCCGTCGACCATGACCCGAGGATGGGTCGACGGCGGGTCGATCACCGGCGCATCGTGCGTCCGGAACGAGACGACGTTGCTCGGCTCGCGCCACGCGTCCAGGGCCCGGCGAACGAGGGCGACGTGGTATTCGGTGGCCGGGTCGAACCCTTGCAACACGATCGGCTTCATCAGCCTGAACCCGTTGCCCTCCACGAAGCGCATATCCAGGAAGTCGCCGCGGTCGACGATCGCGTCCCACCCCTCTTCGGACGCGAGCTCGTCGGGGTTCGCGGTCCACAGGAGGTTCGCCAGCCATCGATACTCGTCGCTCACCCGGGTCGCCGTGAGATCGAGCCAGGCGCCATACGGGGTCACGTGCTCGACGCGCAGGTCGTCGATGGCGGAGTCCGGCTCCGGCGGGGGTGCCGCCGGGTCGCAATCCTCGGCGGTCCCACCGTATCTGTCGGGACAAGGATCGGCGTCCCCGATCAGTCCGTCTCCGTCCGGATCCGGGTGCCAGTCCGTGCCCAGCGCTCCCGCGTCACCCCGCACCGGGACGCAATCGTCGCCAACGCGGATCGAGCCGAAGGGGCAGACGCAGCGGCCGCCGACCAGCACCTCCGGCTCGGTGCAATCCGGG
>CAZFPM010000460.1:1091-2544 GCA_964520965.1 uncultured Myxococcales bacterium | reverse complement strand
CGCGCAACATCGACGACCTGCTCTTCTCGTTGCTCTGTCTGATCTTCGGCGCGGCCGCCGTGATGTTCGATCGGTCACAGCTCTGGGACGCGACCTGGTGGGGGTGGCACGTGCTCCGGCTGCTCGCCTACGGCGTGGCACTCTTCTTCGTGGTCGTGACCGAGGTGCGGGAGCAGCGCGTCGTGGTCACGATGTCGGGGGCTTTGCAGGGCTTCAACGAGACGTTGCGAGCCCGGGTCGACGACATGACCTCCGAGCTCACGGCGCGGAATCGGGCGTTGGAGCGAGTCGTGGTCGAGCTGCAGGACTCCCGGTACGCCGCCGACGCGGCCAACACCGCCAAGAGCCAGTTCCTGGCGAACATGAGCCACGAACTGCGCACGCCGCTGAACGCGGTGATCGGCTACGCCGAGCTGATGCAGGAGGATCTCGAAGAGCTGGGCGAGCCGAGCTTGATCAAAGATCTCGACCGCATCAATGACGCCGGGCGGCACCTGCTGACGGTCATCAACGACGTGCTCGACCTGGCCAAGGTCGAGGCCGGGCGTCTCGATGTCCAACCGCGCATCTTCGAGCTGCGACCCCTGGTCGTCAACGTGGTCGCGACGGTGCGGCCGATGGCGGTCGAGCGCAGCAACGACGTGGTGTTCGAGATCGACCCCGCGGCGGACCGCATGGTCTCGGACCCGAGCCGGGTACGTCAGTGCCTGCTCAACCTGTTGTCGAACGCGTGCAAGTTCACCGAGGGCGGCCTGATCTCGTTGGTCGTCGTGCCCGAGCGCCACGGGGGAGAGCGGTGGGTCGACTTCCACGTTCGCGACACCGGCATCGGATTGACGCCGAACCAGCTCGAGGCGGTGTTCGATGCCTTCTCGCAGGCGGACGCGTCGACGACGCGCCGGGCTGGCGGCACGGGGCTCGGCCTGACCATCACCCGCCACCTCGCCGAACGGCTCGGCGGTCGCGTGTGGGCCGACAGCGCCCCCGGAAAGGGCTCCGACTTCACCCTCTCGTTGCCGGAGGGGTTCGAGGAGCGCGACGGCGACGATTGGAGCGGACCGCTCGCTCCCTTCGTAGGTTCCCCGCCCGGCGATGCGCCGTGGGTTTACTCCGGCGGGAACGACGCGGTGGACTCGGGAAGCGAGCCGACCGCGGACACCGACGAGGCCGCCGCGACCGAACGGGCGTGGGCTTCCTCGACCGCCTCGCGCGACGTCGAGCCGGTGCCTCGTCGCGAAGCGCCGGACTCCGCTGACGGCGCCGAAGCAGTCGCCGATTCCGGAGCAGAAGCCGATGGCGCTGCCGACGCCGGAGCGGAAGCCGATGGCGCTGCCGACGCCGGAGCAGAAGCCGATGGCGCTGCCGACGCCGGAGCAGAAGCCGATGGCGCTGCCGACACCGGAGCAGAAGCCGATGGCGCTGCCGACACCGGAGCAGAAGCCGATGGCGCTGC
>CAZFPM010000460.1:0-991 GCA_964520965.1 uncultured Myxococcales bacterium | reverse complement strand
CGACACCGGAGCAGAAGCCGCCGTCGTCTCGGCGTTCGACGCGAGCGAGGGTTCGGCGGACGGATCCGGCGAGGCGGCACGGGCAGACTCCATCTCCGACGAATTCGGCCGCCCGGCGCTACCCGAGGGAGAGTCCGACCCACGGCCGTCGGCCGTCGGGGACGGCGACGAGCCGCATCCTGCCGACGTGGCGGCCCTGGCCGTGAGCGGCGTCCCCGACGCTGGCGCCAGCGAGCGCCTCGGCCGCCGGACGCCGAGCGGTTCGGTGACCGCGAAGTTGATGACCCCGCCCGTGGTTCTGGTGATCGACGACGACGAGCTCTCCCGACGGCTGGTCCGACGCGCCCTGTCGAAGGTGGGCTACGACGTGGTGACAGCGCCCGACGGCGCAGAGGGTTATCGCCTGGCGAAGACGACCCGCCCATCACTGGTGATCTGCGACGTGGTGATGCCGGACGCCGACGGCTGGGAAGCGCTGGCCAAGCTCAAAGACGACCCGGACCTCGGCTCGATACCGGTGGTGATGGTCAGCAGCCTCGAGGACAAGGTCTACGGCATGTCCCTCGGCGCGTCCGACTATCTGACGAAGCCGATCGACCGCGAGGCCCTGGTAGAGGTGGTTGAGGGGCTCGTCCGGACAGAGGAGCCCTGACGTTCGGGCGCCGGGTGGTTGGGGCCGGCGAAGGCGGATGACTCGAGTTTACAGGCGCGCGTGCGGTTGGTAGCAATTCGCGTTCGAGGCCTCGTAGCTCAGTTGGATAGAGCGGCGGATTCCTAATCCGCAGGTCGCAGGTTCGATTCCTGCCGGGGTCATTTTCCTAGGGCCAGGAAACTCAGGGCTTTGCTGAGGTTTCTGCGTTCTCTGGTTGTCGAAAGTACCTGTGGAGTACCTGGTGCGACTCGTGCTCCGAGCCGGGCGAGGCTCAGAGTCGAACCTCGTCCTGTGCCAAAACTCGATCGAGCCCATTCCGAGCGGATTTCCGCGTCCTCC
>CAZFPM010000459.1:0-2601 GCA_964520965.1 uncultured Myxococcales bacterium | reverse complement strand
TCGATGCAGTAGCCGCTGCGGCAATCGTCGTCGTCGAGGCACGGGCATCCGAGCGCGACGCAGCCGTCATCGGCGTCCGCGTCGTCGGTGGCGTCGACGCCGTCCACCGTGTCTGCGCCGCCCGCGTCATCCGCGGTATCCGCGTCATCCGCGGTGTCCGCGTCTTCCTGTCCCGTGTCCGGTGGAGCGTCGGGTCCAGCGGAGTCGTCCGCGAAGCCTCCGGTGTCGACATCTGCCGAGGAGATGGTGTCCGGCTCCTCGCCCGAAGAAGACGCGGGGTCGGAGTCGTTACAAGCGCCGACCCAGAGCAACGCTCCGATGCCGGCGAGAATTCGCCACTGGGGTGTAGTCGTCATCCGGTGATCCGACCGCCCGAGCCGCCTCCTGTCAAGCGGCCTCCCAGTCAAGCCCCTGGCAGCGATGCCGTTCACTCGAGCGTGTGTCTCTCGGCGCTTTGCCCCAGGCCCCCCGCACAGGCCCGTCTCCGACGATCGCCTCTGCCTCAGCGGAGGAAGATGCGGCCGGTCCACCAGGGGTACCAGCCCTCGGAGTCGTTTCCGCCTTCCCCCCAGCCCATGCGGAACGAGGTCGTGCCGTCGGGGAGGGTGTACGCGGTGCGGTCGGCGGGCCAGGGGATTTCGCAGTCGCCGCACGCGACGTTCTCGCTGAGGACGTTGGCGTAGGTGACGACCGGGCCGGTCGCGTCCGCCGAGCCGAATCCGATGTCGCCGGTGGCGCCCACCCGAGCGACGCTCCATGTCGTCATGGCGACGCCGGCATGGATTTCCGCCGAGCCGGAAGCGTTGGCGCGGGCCGCGTAGTCGGCGAGGTAGAACTCGGTCGCGGAGCCGCCGGGCACGTCGAAGCTGTAGTGGTACGTGTGCGAGCCGCCGCGATCACGGGTGTAGGGTCCGCGGACCGCATCGATTCCCCAAGTCCTGGCGCCGTCGGTCGTCCCCAAGGAGCCGCCCAGGCTCAGGTAGACGTCGGGGAAGCGCACGCCCGTCCAGCCGCCGCCGTCGGTCGACATGTCGCAGACGGCATCGAAGGCGTCGCCGACGATTCCCGCGATCCAATAGTTGCCGTCGCCGTGGGAGCACCCGAGCCCGAGGATCTCGGCACACGACCCCGCCGGCGCGAGGGTGCTGACGCCGGGGCAGAGGATGCAGACGCCATCGCCGCAATACGCGTCTTCGACACAGTCGTCGTCATCGCCGCAGCCGAGCCCGACCGCGCAGGGCTCACACGACCCGCCGCAGTCGATGTCCTTCTCGTCGCCGTCGCGGATTCCGTTCTCGCAGGGATCGCCGATGGCGACCGAGTCCGCTCCCTCCGGTCCGTGCTCCAGCAGGTCGTCGCCGACGACGGCGCAGGTCCACACGTCGTCGATCGTCAGCCACTCGGCCAGGACGGCCGTCTCGCCGTCGAGCTCGGGTACGTCGACGTCGTTCAGTCGCCACGAGAACACGTGCTCGACTTCGTCTCCGTCCGGATCGGTCGCCTCGACCACGACGGCGCAGCTCAGGTCGTCGAGCGTCGTGGGGAGCTCGGGCGTGACCTCGACGGTCGGTGCGGTCGGCGGGCAGTTGGCCTCCTCGGCGCACACCGTGTCGTCGGTGCCGTCGCAGACGAAGACGTCACGACCGCAGGGGCCGCAGGCCGTGTCCGGGGCGTCGGTCAGCGGGCCGCAACCGCCACACGCGTTGAGCGCCGTGTCGCCGGAGCAAGCGACGAGATCCTCGCCTTCACAGACGAGGACGTCGATGCCGCAGCGACCGCACGGTCCGCCCGGCGCCGGGTCGAGCGGAAGGCACCCGCCACAGGCATTCGCCCGGGTGTCCCCAGCGCAGGTGATCTCGTCGACACCAACGCACGAGAGGGCGTCGAGGCCACAGTACCCACACGGATCCCCGGGCGTGCCGTCGAGCTCGACGCATCCACCGCATCCGTTTCGCGCGTCGTCGCCGAGGTCGTCGGGGCAGACGACGAGGTCGCCGCCTTCGCAAGTCCAGGTGCCGCTGTCGCAGGTGCCACACGCCGTCCCCGGCTCGGCGGCCAACGCGTCGCACCCGCCGCATGCGTTCCGGCGCTCGTCGCCGGGGTCCCCTTCGCAGAAGACGGCGTCGGTGCCGGCGCAGGCCCACGTACCCTCGCTGCAGGTGGCGCACCCGGTCCCCGGCTCGGCTTCGAGCTCGGTGCATCCGCCGCACGTGTTCAACGCAGAGTCGCCCCGGTCGCCCACGCATCGGACCGAGTCCGGTGTCACGCACGCGAAGAGCCCCGAGTCGCAGGTGCCACACGGCGCCTCCGGCTCGGCTTCGAGCTCGACGCACCCGCCGCAGACGTTCGCCCGGAGTCCGCATCCGCCGCAGAGGCCGGGGTCGGTGAGGTCGGTCTCGCAGCCGTCGATGACGTCGCCGTTGCAGTCGTCCCAGCCGGGATCGCAATCGACGATCGTGCAGGTGCCGGCCTCGCAGGCGGGCACTGCCCGTGGCGGCGCACACACCGCGTCGCAGGCCCCGCAGTTCTCGAGGTCGGTCAGTACTTCGAAGCCCTCGTCGATGTCCCCGTTGCAGTTCTCGTCGCGACCGCCGCAGACCT
>CAZFPM010000458.1:0-2638 GCA_964520965.1 uncultured Myxococcales bacterium | reverse complement strand
GGTAGGCATCAGCTGACGGCGGCGGCGCGGGCTCACTCCCCCCTGAACGCTTACACTGGATGAACGCTTCGGAGCGTCGCTCGTTCGGCTCCAGCAGACCATCAGGGTCCCCGGACTCCAGGTCCCGGTGGGATTCGTTCTGCGGCGCCTCCGGTGAGGCGTCGGCCCCGACCGGAGGCGATTGCGCCCCGAGCGGCGACGCCTCCATGGCGACGGCGAGAGCGATCGCGGTAGACGCTCGTTTCGCGGTCATTGGACAACCTCGGAGGCCATTCCCTCTCGTGTGTGAGCGTAGACGGCGCTCGTCACCGTAGCGAGGGTCGCAGATCGGGTAAAGCGCACCCGCGCGGGTGCGGACCGTTGACCGCGAACAGACCCGGCACCAGTGTAGGGACGCACGCGTCGCATCCCACCGATCCTGGAAACCGCCGATGGCACAGATTCCCGAGATCTACAGCTACTGGCGGTCCTCCGCCTCGTGGCGCGTACGGATCGCGCTCGCGTACAAGGGAGTCGACTACGAATACCGGGCGGTGCACCTGGTGCGCGATGGCGGCGAGCAGCACAGCGACGCGTACCGGGCGAAGAACCCGATGGAGCTGGTGCCGACCCTGGAGATCGACGGGCACACACTGAGCGAGTCGCTGTCGATCCTGCGCTACCTGGAGGACACGCGCCCGACACCACGCCTCGTGCCGGAAGATCCGTATCTGGCCGCAAGAGCCTGGCAGATCGCCGAGTACGTCAACGCCGGCATCCAGCCGCTGCAGAACCTGCGCGTGATGCTGGAGCTCGGCGCGTCGTTCGACGCGTCGAAAGCGCAGCAGCGGGCCTGGTCGCGGGACTGGATCGCGCGCGGTTTCGCGGCCGTCGAGCAGATGATCGCCGAGGTCGGAGGCCGTTGCGCCGTGGGCGATGACCCCACGGTGGCCGACGTCTGCCTCGTGCCGCAGGTCTACAACGCCCGACGCTTCGAGGTGGACCTGGGACCGTTCCCGAACATCACGCGCATCGACGCGCACCTGGCCGCGCTGCCGGCGTTCCAGGCCGCGCGTCCGGAGAACCAGCCGGACGCCGTCGCGCCGTCGTGACCAGGTCGCCGCAGTAGGGGCGAGGCATGCCTCGCCCCTACTACGGGGGCAACGTCAGCTGGCGTTACCGCTGCCTTCGGCGTCCGGCGCGGCGTCGTCTGTATCGTCCGACGGCGCGGGCGACACATCGACCGTGACGGTGACCGTGTGCTCGCCCCACGTCACGGTCATCTCGGTCGTGCCGGGCTGGCGGGGCTCGATGAACCACCCGCGGGTCGGGCCCAGCAGGGCCTCGTCCTCGGTGCTCTCGTTGTCGGGGTCGACCGCGATCGAGGCAGCGATGTCCGGGTCGGCGACCTCGACGGTCAGCAGGTTGCCACCGTCGCCGAAGACGTAGCGGCCACCCTGGGTGTAGGCGGCGAGGTGCATGACGAGCGCCGGGCCCTGTTCCGCGGCGACGGTATCGCCGTCTTCGAAGAGGAGTTTCGGGCCGGGGTCGAAGACCTGGACTTCGGCGACATCGGCGAGGGTGACGACCGAGAATGGCCACTCCGCCTCCCCGGCGGCCACGGTGCCGGCGCCGACGTCGAACGGCCTCACGATGCGAGTATCGCCGTAGGTTTCGTCGGGCTCGGCGAGCTCGGCGAGCGTAACGGGGTCGACGGCCCACTCGATCAGCCCGAAACCGGTCATCTTCGCACCGTCGGCGGTCTCCATGCGGGCGAAGAGCTCCAGCTCGGCGTCGTCGAGGAGCGCGAATCCGCCCGATGCGAGCGTGACCTGCGGGAAGTCGGCGAGGCGGGTGAAGGCCAGCGGCGCGAACTCGACGTGGTCCATCTCCTCGATGGCCAAAGGCAAGGTGTCGACGACGCCGGCGATCACGACCTCGATCAGAGCGGCGCCGGGCGCGAGCGCCCGCACCGTCACCTCGCG
The DNA here is from genome assembly GCA_964520965.1 of uncultured Myxococcales bacterium. Taxonomy (GTDB): domain Bacteria; phylum Myxococcota_A; class Bradymonadia; order REDH01; family REDH01; genus CAZFPM01. The sequence goes on along the minus strand of CAZFPM010000458.1, from coordinate 674 downwards.
ACCGGAGAATCCGATAACCTCGAGCTGGTCGGGGTCGAGGCTCTGCGCGGCATCGATCGAGTCTGCATCGAGGCAAGAGCCGCAGCCGACCTCGATCACCATCCGCGCGCCGACGGCGAGCGGGTCGTCGACGGTCGCGTCGTGGCGAGCAGTGCGGTCGGAGAAGTAGAGAGCTCCGTGGGTGCCGGTGGTCGGGCAGCCGCCGAGTATGGGCAGCGCGAGCAGCAGCACGGCGGTGGCTCTGAGGTTTCGCGGCGTCGGATTCATCGTCATCTCCGTCGTGGGGGAGCGGGTCGGCGGGTCGGCGGGCGGGATGCCCGGAGCATCGGTGGCCCAGCGTTCAGTCCAGCGTCTTTCAAGCGACGTGCCAGCGTCGCCATCTATTCGTCGTCACGTGGAATTCGCGGTTTGCCCCGATCGTGCCCGGCTGAGACGCCGCGGCAAGGTCGGATGATCCCGTCGCGGCAGACGTGCTCCAGGCGGTGGGGTAGGCGTGCTCCATCGAGCGCGGCGACCTCGACGGCCCGCGTCGAACCGCCGCCTCGCGACGCGCGCCCGCGCGGGAAGAAACCGTTGACACCGGGGGTCGACCGGTGGCAATTAGCGCGTCCCGTTCGCGATGCGGACGGTCCCGACCGGGGTGTGGCGCAGCCTGGTAGCGCGTCTGCTTCGGG
>CAZFPM010000457.1:0-2647 GCA_964520965.1 uncultured Myxococcales bacterium | reverse complement strand
TTCGCCGGCGGCACGTTCTTGCCCCCGGCGGTGACCAGTATCTCCTTCTTGCGGCCCACGATCCGCAGAAAGCCGTCGTCGGTCCAGGCACCGAGGTCGCCCGTCCGGAGCCAACCGTCGGGGGTGAACGCCTCGGCGGTCGCCTCGGCGTCCTTGTGGTAGCCGCGGAAGATGCTGTCGCCGCGGGCCTGAATCTCTCCGTCGTCGGCCAGTCGCAGCTCCACCGAGGGCAGGGGCCTGCCGACCGTGTCGAAGCGGAAATCGTCCGGGCGGTTCAGCGTCAACGTCGGCGACGCCTCGGTCAGTCCGTAGCCCTCGATGATCAACATCCCGGCATCGAGGAAGCGCTCCTTGACCTCGACCTTCAGGCCCGCTCCGCCCGAGAGACAGAACGAGAGTCGGCCGCCGGTCAACGTCCGCAACCGTTCGCGCTGGGCGGCGATGCCGTCGGCCGACGCCGCCTGCTCGGCCAGCTTCTCCCAATAGCGCGGGACGCTCATGAACACCGTCGGACGCACCTCGGACAACAGCCCGAGTACAGACACCGGATCCGCCAACCAGGTGGTCCAACCCAGCGTGTTGCCCAGGCAGGCCTCCCCGAACCCGAAGATATGGCTGAGCGGCAGCCACAGGATGTCGGTGGCCCCCGTGTCCACACCGGGCCCATTACAGGCCAGCCAGTCTCGGCCGTTGACGCCGACGTTCCGGTGGGTGAGCGGGACGCCCTTCGGGTTTCCCGTCGTGCCGCTCGTGTAGAGCATCAGCGCGACGTCATCGAGGCCGACGGCGTCGAGTGCCGTGTCGAAGACTCCGGGGTCGGCGGCATCGAGCTCGCGCCCCCTGGCCAACGCCTGACCCCAGGAGGCCGAGCTCGACTCGGGCTCGCCGTCGTCGCCGTCGAGCACCACCACCGGCACACCCCCGGGAACCTGCGCTCGAAGCGAACCACTGGCGAACACCACCTGCGCGTCGCTATGCGCCACGACGTAGGCGACCTGCTCCGGCGTGCACGACGGGTAGATCGGCACCATCACGCCGCCGGCCGCCTGGATCGCCAGTGCCGCCACCACCCACTCCACCGAGTTGGTCCCGAGCACGGCCGCCCGTTCACCCGGCTGCAGCCCACTGTCGATCAGGTAGCGGGCGGCGCGCCGAATCGCGGCGGCGAACTCGTCCCATGACACCGGGCGCCACGCGTCGGCTCCCTGCCTCACCATGAAGCGCGGGGTCTCGCCACGCTCGGCGAGCTGGCCGAAGACGACGCACGGCGCTGGGGCGAGGTCGAGGTAGGGGGTTACGTCCATCGCGATGGCTCAGCCCTTCGAAGCGCCTTTGCGGGGGGCGCGCGGCCGCTTCGTCGACGACGCGGCCGGAAGCTGATGCTCTAGCTCGACCAACCGGTCTTCGAGGTCGAGAATGCGGCTGTGCAGCTCGTTCAGGGAGTGCAGGGAGCGCTCCTGATCGCGCTTGGTCGGCAGCCCCACTGCACCCCACCACGCGGCGGTCGCGCGGTCGCCTGCGGCCTTCAACTTCATGGCGCCGGTGAGCGCGTGACCGGCAGGCTCGAGGACAGCGCGGTTCTGCAGCGCCTGCTCCAGAAAGTCGGCGGTCGCGGCCTCCCAGGTGTCGAACGACTTCTTCCAGGTCTTCCACATGGGGTTCACGGGGGGTCTAGGGGGGCGGGAAACGGGGGCGGGGCGGGCGCGCACGGCGGCCGACGACTCAGGTCATCGCTACAACCCGATGCGCCGAACCTCGGAGGCGGTCGTGAAATCGGGGTCGGACTCGTCGGGCAGGCTCGTCGCACGGGCGACCTCGCCGAAGCACTCGAAGAGGAAGGACACCTGTCGCGTCGATGTGGCCACGCCAACGGCAGGCTGCAGCGTGACCCGGGTTCGGAGCCGGTGCGCCTGGCCGAACGAGATGTCCGGCAGGTCGAGCGTACCGACGGCGTCGACCGAGAACTCGTAGATGTCCCGGCCGGCGTAGGGCAGGCCACGGATCGTACCTCCACGGACGGTTCCCGTGGATACCCACTCCTGCCCCGGCTGAATCGGGAAGCGGTAGGCGACGATCGGCGGCTCGTACGTCACCAGGGTCTGTCCCTCGGGCGGATCGGGTGTCGCCGAGGCGAGGCCCAGCAGCCGCACCGACGAGGCGTCGCGCGCGTACACGCCGAGCACACGGCCGTCGGAATCGACCGGGGTGACGAACTCGCCCCCCGGGAAGGTGTCGGCGAACCAATGGTCGGCGGCGTGTGAAGCGGCGATCACTACCAGCTCGTCGTCCGCGTCGTCGCTCGACCAGTCCCACGCGACGCGCGAAGCTCCATCATCGTCGCCGACGACATCGATGGGGCGCTGCTCGCCGGCTGGCGACACGCGATATGAGATCGGCAGCTCGAACGCGACGCCGAGCTCCTCTGCGTCGATGCGTCCGTCGAGGTTCGGAACGCATTCGAGCTCGTCGATCGCGCCCGGCCGGCGAGAGGGGCGATCCGGCGTCGAGCTCCCGCCGACGTCGCCGGGGGCGTCTACGTCAGTGAGCGCGGACCCGCCGTCCGACCCGTCGGCGTCGGTCCCGAACGGACGCGCGTCGACCGCGCCCGCGTCGCGCTCCGGCGTCGCTCCGGGAGGAGTCAGGTTCT
>CAZFPM010000456.1:0-2680 GCA_964520965.1 uncultured Myxococcales bacterium | reverse complement strand
GGAGACACCGCCAGCGCTGACGTCGAGGAGGATCTCCGCTTCGACGTCCCCTTCGCCGACGCCGACGACACGGACACTGCGTCGACCGAGGACACAACGCCGACGCCAGACACCGAACCGGACGCGCCTGACGACGACACCGCCACGGACGCCGCGGTCGACACCGGGCCGCCGCCGCGTTGCTCGGGAGACGACGAGTGCGACGACGGCCGCGACTGCACGATCGACGCCTGCGGCGACGGTGGATTCTGCGTCTGGGAGATCGAGGCCGGCACCTGCCTTCTCGGTGGCGTCTGCTACGAGGAGGGCCAGGCGCGCCCCGGCGACGCCTGCGCGGTCTGTGAAGCCACGGCTCCCTCGATCTGGACCCCGCTCGGCGACGGCGCCCCGTGCGACGATGGCGATGTCTGCACGGCCGATACCACCTGTCTCGAAGGGGCGTGCAGCGGCGCCGCGATCGACTGCGAAGACCGGAACCCCTGCACCGAGAATGCCTGCGACCCGGTGCTCGGCTGCGTGTTCCCAGCCGAGGCCGACGGCACCCCGTGCGAGGACGGTTCGGCGTGCACCGAAGCCGACGCGTGCCTCGACAGCGCCTGCGTCGGGGCGCCCGTCGACTGCGACGACCTCAACGGGTGCACCGACGACACGTGCGACCCGGAGCTCGGCTGCTCGAGCACCCCCAACGCGAGCCCGTGCGAAGACGGTGACGCCTGCACGACCGACGACGTCTGCGCCGACGGCACCTGCGTCGCCGGGGGTCCGACCAACTGCGAGGACGGAAACACGTGCACGATCGACGTCTGCGACGACATCGCCGGCTGCGTCTACCTGCCCAACCTGAATCCCTGCTGCTCGGGTACCGTCTCGATCTGCGACGACCTCGACCCGTGCACCACCGATATCTGCAACCCCGCGGACGGCAGCTGCAGCACCGAGTCGAACACCGCCCGCTGCGACGACGGGAACGCGTGTACGACGTCCGACACGTGCGCCGACCGCGCCTGCGTCGGCCGGGAGGAGGAGTGCGTGGACAGCAACCCATGCACTGCGGACTCCTGTGACGAAGAGACGGGATGCACGTTCGAGCCCCTCGACGACACCCCATGCGACGACGGTGTGGCCTGTACGATCGACGACGTCTGCCGAGCCGGCATTTGCGAGGCGGGCCGCTCGGAGTGCGTGTGCGACCCGACCTTCGGGCTGCAGGCGCTCAAGCTCACTTCGCTGCGGATCGGGTCGGGCGGTCACCCGGGTGAGGCGCTCGACCTGGACGCCGATCCGTCCACGTGCGCGCCCGCGGCCGACTGCTCCGGGGGCCGGCACAATGCCCTCGGCGTCATCGGCCCGTTCGCGAACGACTCCCTGGCCGGAGCCGTTGCCGACGGCTCCATGATGTTGATTCTCGACATAGACGACATCTCGCTGAATCCGTTCGAGTTCTCGTTCGTGCAGGCAGATCTTTCCCCAGATGACTCCGGCTGCGATTTCCAAGCCGAGGAGTGTCGGTACGTCGCGGACCCGGGGTCGTACGATCCCGAGACCTGTGAGCCGGTCGTGCGCCTCCCGGCCACACGCAGCGGCCTGAACGTGACCGCCGGCGGCCCGGGGACGGTCTTCCCGTTCGAGGTGCCATTCGGCGAAGGCGCGACGCTCTCGATCATCCTGTTCGACGTCCGCTTCGAGGGTACGCTGGCGATGGATGGCGATGCTGTGACCGGGCTCACGGGCGTGCTCGGCGGCGCGGTGTCGAAGGCGGCCCTGCTCGAGGCGCTCGACGCCCTGCCCGCGGACTCGCTTCCGATCGATCGGGATGCGGTCGCGAGCTTGTTGGAGCTCCTGGTCCAGAACGACATCGACACCGACGGCGACGGCGAGCCGGACGCTGCGTCCATCGGGATCCCGATCACGGGCATCGGCGCGAGTCTGGTGGGGGTTGCCACCGACTGAGTGTCGTCCCGGACGCGTGGGTGCCGCTCGCGAGCCCGAACACTGGCGCCCGCGCCGACGTGGGGGCACAATGGCGCTTCCGCACCAACCTACGATGTCGACGCATGGGACGGAGCAGCGACGCCCGCGAACGGATCCTCGCGACCGCGACCGCCCTCTTTCGGGCGAACGGATACGCGTCTATCGGTGTCGCGCAGATCTGCCGGACGGCGGGGGTGAAGAAGGGCAGCTTCTATCACTTCTTTCCTTCGAAGCGCGATCTCGCGCTCGAGGTCGTTCGGCTCCTCGCGGAAGACAGGAGCGCATTCCTGGACCGTGCGTTCGAGGGGACACTTCCGGTCCGCGGACAGATTCAACGGATGTTCGCCCTCCTGCACGGCGAGCAGACGCGTCTCTTTGCGCAAGACGGTCAGGTGCCGGGCAGCCTGATCGGCTCCCTGGCCCAGTCCAACGACGAGGACGGCGCCCTTCGCGAAAGCGGCCCGCTCGGCGCTGGACGCGTTCGCCGAACGGGTGTCCGAGGCCCTGCGCGAGGCGGACGCGCGCGGCGAGGTCGCCTTGCCCGAGCCCGAATACTGCGCAACCGCGATCGTGGCCTACGCCGAAGGTGTCGTGCTGCTGGCGAAGGCGATGAACGATCCCAAGGTCGTCCTTCGCCTCGCCCCGGCGGCGATGTCATTGCTGATCGACCGCCGCGCCACCGGCTCCTGACCCCTCATCCTACTGTCGA
>CAZFPM010000455.1:0-2692 GCA_964520965.1 uncultured Myxococcales bacterium | reverse complement strand
CCCGGCTCGCAGAGCCGGTCTACACCCCTGAGGCAACCCCAGGCCCTCGACTCTGCGATCCCCCTGCCGGAGACCTCCTTCCCCGGACCTCGGCATGACTCCGCCACGCGAAGGCAAGGGCGGCACTCGGGACTTGGCCTGCTCTCCGGCCGCCGTTAGTATCGCGGACCACGGACCTTCGCTCGACCTGTCGAGCGCCTGGACCGCAGCTGGCGGCACCCTCTGGGGCGCCCCGACGGCCGCGAGCGGACCCGCCCCGTGGATCGTGCGACGAAGGAGTGCCGGTGACCGACAACACGCCTGAGCAGACCGACGGCCGAGGCTGCTGCGTCCGGCGAATCGGAGCGGCCGCACCCGCCCGCGTGCGGCACGCCGCCACCCGAATCGCGGCCCTTGGCGCATTCGCGTGCCTGGTCGTCGCCTGCGGGAACGGAGGCGAGTCCTCCACCGAAACCGACGGCTGCGGCGGTGCGGGTTGCCTCACCCCCCCGCCTGGCGTCTGTGAGGGGGACACCCTCGTCCAGTACATCGGCCAGGGAGCCTGCGTCGCCGGCACCTGCTTCTTCGAGTCCGACGACACGGCATGCGAGCACGGATGCGTCGACGGCCTCTGCGCGCAAGCCTGCGACGGGGTCGTGTGCGACGACCCGCCGGGCCCGGAGTGCGACGGGGACGTCCTGTCGACCTTTGGCGAAGGGACCTGCAACGAAGGGATCTGTTCCTATGCCGAGGAGCAGACCGACTGTGCCACCAGCGGTCGGATCTGTGCCGACGACCCGATCGAGTGCCGCGCACCGCCGGCCTCGTGCGAGGACGGAGTCCGGAACGGCGCCGAGACCGATGCCGACTGCGGCGGCGAAGAGTGCTTTCCCTGCGAGCCAGGCCAGCGGTGTGGCGAGGACTTCGATTGCACGACCAGCATGTGCGACCGCGGCGTCTGCGTCGGGGCAACCTGCCGCGACGGAAGGACGAACGGCGCCGAGACCGACATCGATTGCGGCGGCACCGATTGCTCCCCTTGCGCCGCCGGTCTGTCATGCGTCGAGGCCGCCGATTGTGAGAGTGGGGCGTGCACCGACGACACGTGCGGAGAGCCGAGCTGCGAAGACGGCGTCATCAACCAGGACGAGACCGACGTCGATTGCGGCGGCGCATGTCCGCCCTGCGTCGAAGATGGGGCCTGCGCTGGCGCGAGCGATTGCGCGTCGGCCTATTGTCGAGATGGGTTCTGCGCCGTGGCGAGCTGCGACGATAATGATCAGAACGGCGACGAGACCGATATCGATTGCGGTGGGTCCGACTGCGACCCCTGCGGCGCCGGCGCCCAGTGCAGCGCCGCCGCCGATTGTGCGTCATTGTTCTGCGACGGACGTCAATGCGTCACGGCGACCTGTACCGACGGCTTGATCAACGGCGACGAGAGCGCCGTCGACTGCGGCGGCGAGTGTGTCGGTTGTGGCGAAGGCGGAACCTGCCTGGACGCCGGCGACTGCGACAGCGAGGTCTGTGACGAGGGGGCGTGTACGGCCCCGACCTGCGCCGACGGAATCCAGAACGCCGATGAGACCGACATCGACTGCGGCGGCGACGTGTGCGACGCCTGTGGTGACGAGGGCTCGTGCGACGGCCCCGACGATTGCGCCTCGGGCGTCTGCTCGCGCCGCCGGTGCATGGAGCCTCGGTGCACGGACCGGGTGCTCAACGGCGAGGAGAGCGATCTGGACTGCGGCGGACCGGCCTGCGACCCGTGCGGAAACGGGCGCGGATGTGCCGGACACGGCGACTGCGAGAGTGGATTCTGCAACGCGATCGGTCGCTGTGGCGACCCCCCGGCGTGCGACGACGCCCGGATCAACGGAGACGAATCCGACATCGACTGTGGAGGATCGCGTTGCGCGCCGTGCAACGTCGGCCGAGCCTGTCGCGAGCATCGCGACTGCGCGACTGCCAACTGTGTCGACGGGACCTGCGGGGTGTTCGCGACGTGCTCGGACGGAGTGGTCAACGGCGAGGAGAGTGACATCGATTGCGGAGGCCCGACGTGCGGCGGATGTCTGGATGACCAGGCGTGCAGCGGCGACGACGACTGTGCTCTTGCCCCCTGCGAAGCTGGGAGGTGTGGCGTCGCGCCATGTGAGAACGGTGCGTTGGACGGCACGGAGACCGATGTCGACTGCGGTGGAGACTGCCTGCCGTGCCCCGTCGGACGGGCCTGCGAACTCGACGTCGGGTGCGAGTCCGGACGCTGCGCGGACGGGACCTGCGCCGAGGCTACGTGTGACGACGGGTTTGCCGACGGTGCCGAATCCGATGTCGATTGCGGCGGGCCCGACTGCGACCCGTGCCCCCCTGGTAGCGTGTGCCGAGTGCCCGATGATTGTACCTCGCTGATATGCGTGCCCGACGGCCCGTCGTTCGCCTGCCTGGCCGCAAGTTGCGACGACGGGATCATGAACGGCGACGAGACGCATATCGATTGTGGGGGCGCCTGCGGCGGCGAGCCCTGCCCGGTGGAGTGCGCACCCGAGATACTCTGGGTCTCGGTCAACGACACGTACGACGACTCGACGGGCACCTTCGCGACCCTTGGCGTCGACTCTGGTGAATCGATGTTCAGCACGACCACGCCGGGCTGTGGTCCCGCCTCCGGAACGACGCCGGAACTCGTGTTCCGCTTCCGCGTGCCCACCGC
>CAZFPM010000454.1:0-2723 GCA_964520965.1 uncultured Myxococcales bacterium | reverse complement strand
ATGACGTGGGCGTTGGTGAGGATGTGCCCCTGGTCGTCGACAAGGAAACCGCTGCCGAGCGATTGGGCGACCCGTGTCTGTGTCCGCGGCCGACCGGGCAAGTACGGGCTGTAGGGGAGCGTGGCGCGGACCCGTTGCACCTGGGTCGTGTAGATGTTGACCACCGCGGGCCGCACCTGGACGACCAGGTCGGCGAACGAGCCCGGTGCGCCGGGGACGGGCACGACCGGGTCTTGCGGCGCGAGCCCGGCAGCCGCCGAGACCGAGGCGGGCGGGGGTGTCGCAACCCGTTGCTCGGCGGCGGGGGCGATCGGATCCGGTTCGGAAGCTGGCAGCAGCCCGGCGTCGCAGGCGGCGGCGAGCAGGACCACCAGGAGCAGACCGGAGCCGGAGCGCACCTCAGCTCTTCTTGGCTTGTACGAAGGCCATTCGCAGGTCGTAGAGCACGGTACGCAGCAGCCTGTCTTCGTCATCGGTGAGGTTGCCACTGGTCTTGACCTCGAGCATCGCCAGCAGGTCGATCTGGTAGCGCGCCGCGTCGAGGTTCTTGTCTACTCCGAAGTCCGCACCGTCCTTGGCACCCATCATCACCAACGCGCTCTCCTGGATGGAGAGGACGAGGGTCGTGAAGTCCACGGGAGGCGCCCCGGTGGAACGACGACCACTTCCATCACCATTCCCACCCGTGCTCTCGGCGTCTGCACCCATTGTTCTCCTCGCGGCGATACGGAGCGCAAATCCCCACCAGGATTGGGGTTTCTTTGTACTCCTCGGCAAGAGTCCTTTTGACTCCACAGCGGGTGTCGCTGTATAGGGGCCTATCATACGGCCCGGCTCCGTCGGCGCAACTCACCCCGCTCGTGGCTCGATGCGAACGCGACTCCTCCCCTCGGCGCTCATCGCTCTCTTACTGGTCGGCTGCGCGTCCGTGGAGGGCACCGGAACCGGCTCCAATGACGGTGGCGCCGATGTCGGGTTCGACGCCCGCGAACTCGGCATCGATGCCGACGCCAGCGACGCGGACGGGTCCGGTGACGCCGACGCAGGCGACGCCGATGTCGGGCTGGCCGCCGGCGAATTCGGCGATCCCTGCAACAGCGGCGACGACTGCCTCGCGGGCATCTGCATCGAGGCGGTCGAAGGCGGTCTGATCTGCACGCAGTTCTGCACTGACGACTGCCCGGACGACGCCTACGAGTGCCGGCTGATCGAGAACTCCGGCGGCGACCTGGTGAACATCTGCTACCCGATCTTCGACGACCTTTGCCGCGATTGCGAGTTCGACCGCCAGTGCGGCGGCCTCGCCGACCGCTGCGTCACCCTGCTCGACGGCCAGTACTGCGCCAAGGACTGCACCGCCGACGGCATCTGCCCCGAAGACTACGTGTGCAACGAGTTCCCCGACGGCGCCCGTCAATGCGTGCCCGAAGTCCGGCAATGCACCGGATGCGTGGACATCGACGGCGACGCCCACGGCGAGGGACCTGGCTGCCTCGGACTCGACTGTGACGAGGACAACGCGGCCACGTACGAGGGCGCGCCGGAGCTCTGCGACGGACTCGACAACGACTGCGACATCGACATCGACGAGGGCTTCGACTTCGACACCAACGCCGAGCACTGCGGAGGTTGCGGCCAGACCTGCGAGATCGACCACGCCGAGCCGGGCTGCTCCGGGGGCACCTGCTTCATCCTGACGTGCGACCCGCAGTACTACGACCTGAACGGCTTGCGGGCAGACGGCTGCGAGTACTTCTGCGAGTTCGAGGACTTCGAGATCGAGGACCGCCCGGATTCCGACTTCCGGGACACGAATTGCGACGGCATCGACGGCGATCCGAATCGGGCCATCTTCGTGGCGCCGTCGGGCGACGACGGAGACCCCGGCACGATGGACTCGCCGGTCCGGACGTTGCGCACGGCGATGAGCCTGGTCGTCGACATGGACTTCGTCGACTCGGTCTACGCAGCCGAGGGCGCCTACTTCGGCCTCGACGACGGCGACGGTGGCTTCCTGCCGATCGCGCTGGTCGACGGCGTGCATGTCTACGGCGGCTACGAGGCCGGCCCGTGGCGCCGCAGCAGGGACAACATCACGCGCATCGCGGCGTCGAGTCCGGCCGCCGTGATCGACGGGTTCACGGCGCCGACCGAGCTCGGGCTGATCGAATTCGAGGGAGCCGACGCGCGCACCCGGCCCGACGGGATCGGGCGGGCGGCGATCGGACTGCTGGTGCGCGCATCGACCGACGTGTTGCTGACCGGTTGCACCGTGCTCGGCGGTGTCGGGGGCGACGGGCGTCCCGGGGACCCCGGACGCGACGGATTCGTCGGCGGCGACGGGGGCCAGGGAGGGCTCGGTGAGGTAGACAGCTCCGGCCTGTGTTCCAGCAACCCGGCACCGGCGCGTGGCAGCGTCGGCGCGTCGCCGTGCGAGAACCCCGGCGGCCTCGGGGGTCAGGGCTCGCGCAGCGAGAGTGACGGCCGCTCCGGCGACAACGGGACCGGCCCCGCAGGCGGGGGTGGCGGACCGGGAGGCAACGGCGGCAACGAGGACTGGACGACGGCGGTCGACGACCCGGGCGAGCCCGGCGGAGCCGGTGGTAACGGCGGCAACGGCGACCCCGGCGGGGGAGGCGCGCCCGGCGCTTCGGCCGGCACCCTGGACGACCAGGACATCTGGACCCCGGGTGCCGGCGGCGAAGGGCTCGACGGCCTGAACG
>CAZFPM010000453.1:0-2748 GCA_964520965.1 uncultured Myxococcales bacterium | reverse complement strand
AAGAGCGCTGGGGAATCAAGGGGTTGGAGGCGATCGCCGGTGGACCCCACCTCCATTTTCTGCTCAAGTTGCTGTAAATATGACGGAAACCCGCGCGGTTGCGGGCGGTTCCGTCTGTGGCCGTCCGCGAATCGTGGGCAGATTTGTGGGCAGCGTGCCCCGGTGGGCCGCGCTCTGCCCACAGCGGTCGCTCGCCGAGAACATGGCGCACAGTGCTGCACGGGCGAGCTTGAACAAAACTAAAGCCTCGCTTAATGTTCGTGCATGGGCACGACGACCGCAACATCGCCCGACTGGGATCACCTCTTCGAGATCGCGGCCGCCCAGGACGGGCTCTTCACGACGCAACAGGGAGCCGAGGCAGGTTACTCGCCGCAGCTCCTCGCACACCATCTAAGCGCCGGACGAGTGATCCGCGTGCGTCGTGGAGTGTACCGGCTCGTGCACTTCCCCGCGGGCGACCACGAGGACCTGACCGTGGTCTGGCTCTGGTCCGAGCGAGAAGGTGTCTTCTCCCACCAGACCGCGCTCGCGCTGCACGACCTTTCGGATGTCCTGCCCGCACGGGTCCACCTCACGCTTCCGGAGGCGTGGGAGAGGCGACGGCTGCGGGTGCCGGATGGGGTCGTGCTCCACTACGGAGAAGTCGCTGAGGGCGACCGGCGTTGGTTCGGGCCCGTGTCGGCGACCGCTCCGCTGCGCACCCTCGAGGACTGCGCAGCCGAGCATCTCCCGCCCGACCTGCTGCGCGGTGCCGTCCGTGACGCCCTCGATCGGGGTTGGGTCACCCGTGACGAGCTCGCGTCCGTCCAGGCTGCGCTCGAGCCGTTCGGCGGCCTGGAGCCATGACGCGCGTGTTTCGTACCGCCGCCGCCTTCAGGCAGGCGCTGGAGCAGCGGCTCCGCACCGCGTCTACCTCGGGCATCGACTTCGCCCGCCGCCGCCAGCTCGTTGTCTTCGAACGCTTCCTCGCCCGCACCGGCCTGGAGTTCGGTGACGCGGTCACGCTCAAAGGCGGCCTCGCTGTCGAGCTGCGCATCGAGCGCGCGCGCACCACGAAGGACATCGACCTCGGCGTGACAGGCTCGCCCGAAGGCATCCTCGACCGGCTCCGCGCCGCCGCGAACCGAGACCTGGGCGACTTCATGTTGTTCACGGTCAGCCCCGACGACCGGCGCCCAGACATCCGGAACGACGGGGTGCAATACGATGGGCTGCGCTTCCGCGCTGAGTGCAGTCTCGCAGGCAAGCTCTACGGCCGACGCTTCGGCGTCGACATCGCGTTCGGGGACCCTATCCTCGGCGAACCCGAGGTCGTCGTCGCCGAAGATGCGCTCGGCTTTGCAGGCATCGCGCCGCCGACCGTGCGCGTGTACCCGGTTGAGACGCACGTGGCCGAGAAGCTCCACGCCTACACGATGCCGCGCCCCCGGCCCAACTCGCGGGTCAAGGACCTGCCCGACCTCGCCTTGATCGCCACTTCGGGCCCGATCGAAGCCGCTCGGCTGCGTGCCGCCATCGAGCAGACCTTCGCGTTCCGTCGCACGCACTCCGTGCCGGAGCGACTTCCAGCGCCGCCTGCGACTTGGGAGCCGCCCTACGCGGCCATCGCCCAGGCAGACCAGCTGCCGTGGCCTTCGCTCTCCGGGGCTTTCGAGGCCGCTGGCTCGTTCGTCGACCCCGTACTTGCTGGTCGCTCGGAGGGCCGGTGGGACCCGAGCGGGTGGTCGTGGACCGTCGGCGAGGATTGACGTCGAGGACTCCGACCGTCGCGGAAGGAGTCGAACGCTATCTTCGAACCGGCGACTCGGACCCGATGGATCCCAATCTGGGATGCGGAACGGGCGGGTGAACAAGCTCATCGACAGCCTCGAAGACGGCGCGCGGAAGCGACGCAGAGCAGCACTGCTCACCTGTGGGCATCGATGTGGGCAGAGGCGGGCCGGCTGCAGGGTGAAGATGCGTGATATCAAGCGGTTGAGGAGATCGCGCCGTGGACCCCACCTCCACTCATGGCTCAAGTCGCTGATCGTGCGCCAGTATCTACCCGCACTTGCGGCACCAGGGTGGGTTCACGTCGCGCATCTCCGGGTGGAAACCTGGGTAGATCGCGGGCCGTCGTGCGCGCTTCTGCCCGTGGGGGAGTTCCGTGCCGGGGCGGCGCCGACTGAGATCAGGACCAGGGGCCTGCGGCGGGCCAGTGGCGCGGGATGGGAACCGTACCGCTCGCGGCGAGCAACGGCGGCATGGCGAACGCCGCGACGGCTTGCAGCGTATCGGAGAGGTCTCCGGCGTCTTCGACACCGGACTTTCGGACGAAGCCGGACCACTGGGTGTGTTTGGTCGGATCGGACCGAAAGGCGGCCACGAATGCGATGGGCGGATCGAGGGGCAGCGTCGTGCCGCGTCGGTCGAAGGTCGCGCGAATCGCCCGCGTGAGGGTGTCGCCGTCGAACTCGAAGCGACGAGCGAGGAGCGCCAGGTCGTAGAAGTCCTTCATCCGGCTGTTCACGAGCCCCAGTTGGACCATTGCCTCCAGCTTCTCCGCGACGACGGCCTCGCGCGGGTAGACGCGGAGTCGCGGAGTGCCGAAGTCGAGCAGCGAGGGCATTTCTGCAGTCACCGGCTCGGGCGTGACGGCGTCACCGAAGCCGACGTCAACTCGAAGCCGTACCCGGGCAGACGTGATCCGCGCGGCCAGCTCGACGTGGGTACCTCCATACCGTTGGGTGTCGCGGATCGGAGCAA
>CAZFPM010000452.1:0-2755 GCA_964520965.1 uncultured Myxococcales bacterium | reverse complement strand
GGTCCCGGCGCCGAGATCGACGGTCGGAGCCTGTTGCGGCCGAAGTTGAATGAACATCGGGCTGTTCTCGCTGGTGAGTTCACCGAGGCTCGGCAAGAGCACCGAGAGGGTGCCGCTGGAGATCTGCGACACGGTCTCCGTACCCACTGAAATGCAGAGCGTCCCAGCGCGGTAGACCGCCCAGAGTGCGAGGTTCAGCGCGGAGCGCGAGACTCCGATGCCGACGCCGAAGTCGGCGCCGGCCGGCGTAAGATCGGCGTTGATCGCCGTGGACTTCGGGTAACGAGCGGTCCCCGGGGGCTTCTGGAAGGGCACGCAGATATTCGGCTCGGCGTAGAAGCCGAGCTGGAGTCCGATGTCGATCCCTTCGTAGGGCACACCACTGCCCGCGGGTCCCATCGCGTCGGCATAGCTCGCCGCGTAGGCGAGGATCCCGAGTCGGGCATCGAGGCCGGGCGCGAAGTCCGCCATCATCTCCCCGATGTTGAATTCCATCTCCACGCCGAGGTCGAGGGGAACGCAGGTGTCGGTGCCTTCGAACATGCAGACGTCGCCGTCACAGACGGAGCCGCCGGGGCAGTCGGAGGTGTCCGAGCACTGCGTGCACAGCAAGGGTCCGAGAGCGTCGTCGATCGGTCCGGTGAGCTGGTCCTGCAACACCCCGGAGAGGAGGGGAAGGATCCACTCGATGATGTTACAGCTGCCGAAGAGCCCGCCGCTGATGTCGATGCCGACATCGTCGATGCTGAACTCGAGCGACTCCGTAGGCAGCTCGGCGTGGGTCCGCTCCCACTCCGGCGGATCGACGAACAACGTCGCTGTCGCCGCGACGGGGATGCCGCCGGCGTCGTAGAGCCGGATGTCACACTCGATGATGCCCGTCGTCGACAGGGTCTCGTCGAGGTAGAGTTCGAGCTCCACCCTGATGTCGTCCGACGCGGGATCGGCCGTGCGTGTCGGGATGATCCGGACGTTGCCGAGTTCGATGTCGAGCTGACAGCCGTCGGAGCCGTCGTCGCAGGTCGAATCACCGCAGAGCGTGGTGACCGTCGCATCGGTGGGCGGGAGGCAGAACGACAGACCCTCGTCGAGGAAGCTGCCGACGAGGAGGTCGAGATTGTCGCTGATCCGGTCCAGACCGGCCTGCGTCAGGTGTACCTGCCCACCTTGGAACACCACGTGTTCGTCCGAGTTGCCCGCGAACTCGTAGGTCGGGCCCGACTCGTCGCCCCCACCGCAACCGCCGCAACCACCGCAACCGCCGGTGTCGCAGCCAGATCCGCCGTCCGAACAAGCGAACGCGAGGGCCATCATCGCGAGAAACAGGAGTCGATTCCAGCGCACGTTCGTCCAGTCGCTTCGCATCGGGTGCTCTCTAGGGGTTGCAGGCGCGCAGAAGTTATCGTGGGGCGGACGATTGGTGTCAAGCGACCGCGACCCTGGAAACCCCCCCGAATCTCAGTTGTTTCCGGCGACCAGTCGCCGCCGGATCAATGCACCGTCAGACGAAGTCGAGCCAGTGGTCGAAGTCGTTGTTCGACCCCTGGACGACATCGAAGTACGTCGACTGCACGGTCGACGTGATCTCGCCACGGCGACCGTTGCCCACGATGCGGTCATCGACCTCTCGCACCGGCGTGACCTCGGCCGCAGTTCCGACGAAGAAGACCTCGTCCGCCAGGTAGAGCTCGTCGCGCGCAAAGGACCCGTACTCGACCGGCACGTCGAGCTTGCGGAGGATCTGGATCACGCTGTCACGGGTGATCCCGCCGAGAATCGAGGAGCCGAACGGCGGGGTCTTCACGACGCCGTCGCGCACGATGAAGATGTTCTCGCCCGACGCCTCGGAGACCAGCCCCTGAGGATCGAGCATGATGGCCTCGTCGTAGCCCGCGGTGACCGCTTCGCGCTTCGCCAGGATCGAGTTGACGTAGTGGCCGTTGATCTTCCCCTTCGCCATCACCGCATTCGGGTGGTTTCGGGTGAAAGACGAGACCTTGGCGCGGATCCCCCGCTCGAGGGCGCCATCACCGAGGTAGGTGCCCCACTTCCAGGACACGATGGCGACCCGGGTCGGGTTGTCGATCGCAGCCAGCCCCATGCGGCCTTCGCCGACGTAGACCACTGGTCGCAGGTACGCCTCGGCCTGCCCGTTGACGCGGAGCAGGTCGCGGCAGGCCTGACAGATCTCCTCCTCGGTGAAGGGAACCGTCAGCGTGCAGATCTTCGAACTCTCGAAGAGCCGTCGAATGTGGTCGCGGAGCCGAAAGATCTGACTCCGGCCGTCGGCGCGCTGGTAGCAGCGGATCCCCTCGAAGGCGCCCAGCCCGTAGTGAAACGTGTGCGTGAGGAGCGGGAGCGTGGCCTCCTCCCAATCGACCAACGCCCCATCCATCCAGACCTTGCTTGCCTTCTCGACCATTGATCACCTCTCGCGTCGTTCTGCGCGGAGCCGCGCGTGCCGGGGCATTGGTTCCGCTCTTAGTGGCCTGTGGCCCCATCGGCAAGGCGGCCGGAGGCCGGTGTGCGCAAACCCCGAGAGCCGGGTGTTTCTGCGCGACGGCGCCACAGTGCTTCCACCCGAATCCCGTAGCGAGGACCCAAGACCTCGCGGCCCCCCGATCACACGACGCATCCGGCCGGCCGGCGAACCGAGCGCTACTGTGACTCAGGCCCGGAAAGCGACGAATCCGCCCGAGGCAAGGGCGCAGATCAAGGCGAGGGCCTCGTCGCGGTCCGGTGCGCCGACGATCAC
>CAZFPM010000451.1:0-2757 GCA_964520965.1 uncultured Myxococcales bacterium | reverse complement strand
TCGTCGCCGGCCTGCGAGACCCGCTCATTCCGAGTGCCTTCAGCGAGTTCATGGCGGCACGAACGCCGGGCGCGGAGCTGCTTGTGATACCGATCGCCTCCCACTACATTCCCGTCGAATTCGCGGAGTATCTGAATCTGAAACTCGACGCCTTCCTCGACGAGTATGCGCCTGCGTGAGGACACCTCGGCGCGCCCCCGCGGCGCGCCATCGCTCCTGATCGCGGTCACGGTCGCGCTGGGATGCCTCGCCGCGGCCGACGCCCACGCTGGCGACGGCCGCGAGCTCGCCGGTCTGCTGCCGCAGGACGCCGAGATCAAGATGCTGCTCGACTGCGAGGCCATCTACACCGCGCCTCTCTTCGGCCGGGTGATGGATCACATCGAGGCCAGCTCCTCGTACGAGCGCTTCGCCGATGAGCTCGCCGAGTGGGGGTTCCGGCCGCGGGGCGATGTCGCCACCATCGCCCTGGCCATGCCTCGGCTCGACCGCGAGTCCGCCGAGTTCGTCGTCGTCGCTCTAGGCACGGTCGAGCGTGCCGACGTCGAGAGGCAGATGCGGGCACGACAACGGCTGCGCCGCGAGTCAGACGCGCTCGGAGACTACTTCGTCGACTCGACCAGCGACGTGCACTACGGCTTCGGATCCGAGACCACGCTCATCGCCGGCTCCCCAGCGTTGTTCAGCGGCGCCAGGGCGCGCATGGCCGAGGGGACGGACGCCACGGACGAGTCGTTTGCCCGCCCGGGAACATTCTGGATCGCTGTCACGCCGTCCGCCGAGAGCCGCCGCGCGCATGTATCGCTCGAAGCGGTCGATACGCTGTTCATCTCGCTCGTCATCGACGAGTCGCCGAGCCTGCACGTGTCGATCACCGTCGACGACGACCACGACCCGGACGAGGCGACCCAACAGCTGCGGCATGTGCTGGAGACCGTCGCCACGACGCCCGAGCTCGACGCCTTCGGGCTCGCCGACGTGCTCGAGTCGGCCGCCGTCTCGGTCGACGGGAGACGGATCGCCCTCGAGGCGTCGATCGACGCGAGCGAGTGGGCACACTTCTCGGACACCCTCGTCGAGTTGATCGCCGAGGAGGTCCGGTGATGGGCCGAGTTGGCAGTACATCCGCCGCGTGGGGGTCGAGATGAGGCGGATGGGGATCCGGATCGCGGTACGCCGCGCCCTCGTCGTCGCCGGCGCTCTCGCCTTCACTCTGTCGTTGTCTCGAGAGCTCGCCCGAGCCCAGGACTCGGCGACGACAGGGGTGCCGGACGGGCTGGCCGCCGGTTTCGAGGCGCCCCTGTTGCGGGCCGACGCCTATGCCCTTTCCGCGAATCCCGCCAACCTCTCGTTCGTCGACGGCGCCCACACCGCGATCCTCTGGAACCGAATGGCGGGCCAGACCGACGATGTCGCCGGGGTCGGGCTCTACCAGGCATTCGGGACCGACGGTGGGTTCGGTGTCGGCGTCGGGTTCGACCGACTCTTCGAGCCCGGCGCGCTGATCGGTCGCCTCGCTGCCTCTGCGGGTTCGCAACGGGTCGCCGTCGGGATCGGAATGCGCGGCTATCACTCGCGCACCGACCGCGAGCTCGACGGCTGGCGCACCGCAGACGTGTTCCTCTCGGGCCGCGCGTCCAACGCGTTCGGGTTCGGGCTCGGTGTCCGCAACCTCGGGACTCCGCGTCTTCGGGGGGCGACCGTCCCCCGCGTGTGGTCGACGTCGTTGGCGTTCCGGGAAGCATCAGGCCTCGTCGAGACCGAGCTTATCTATCGGGGGGCCGAGGCCGCATGGGGCGACGGCGATGTCGAAGCCGTGGTGGTGGGCCGCCTGGTGCGTGGGCTTCGGCTCTACGCCTCGTTCGCGTACGACCTCGAAGCCGGCGAGCCGGCACGCGCCGGCGGCGGTCTCGAACTCACGCTCGGTCCGACGATCTCCTCCGCAGCGGTGCACGCGCCGCTTTCCGGCGACGACGACCCCAGAGCCGTCGCGGCGATCGAGTTCGCCTGGCCCGAGGCGGCAAACGGCGTCGGACGCCGCGGCTTCTTCTTGCGCCTCGACGTCACCGGGGACTTCGACGAGAGCCCCGGACACCGGATATTCGGCGACGACGGAACCGCGTTCACCGACCTGCTCGTCGATCTCGACCGCGTCCGCGAGGACCGCGCGTTCGACGGCGTCTTCCTGAACCTCTCCGGCGCATCTGCCGGCTGGGGCCAGCTCTACGAGCTCCGGACCGCCCTCGACGCGATACGCGAAAGCGGAAAGCAGGTCGTCGTGTACATCGAACACGGAACCATCCGGGACCTCTACCTCGCCGCTGGCGCCGACTGGGTGGCCGGACCGCCGACTCTCAGCGTCTTGTCGACCGGTGTCGTATCCCGACGCTTCTACATCGCCGAGCTCCTGGAGAGCGTGGGAGTCGAGGCGATGTTCGTCCGAATCGGCGATTACAAGTCCGGCCCCGAGCGCTTCACGCAGAACGCGCCGAGCCCGGAGTCGGCTGAACAGCTGACCCGCTTTCTCGATCGGGTCTGGACAGATATCGGATCACGCTTGGGCGCTGCATGGGACCTGGAGCCGGCGGCCGTGGGCGACCGACTCGACAGCGCACCGCTCTCAGCGGACGAGCTGGTGGAGCACGGGGTGATGGACGCGGTGGTATACCGGGACGAGCTCGGAGAAGCGGTCGAGGAGTGGCTCGGCCGCCCATTCCGCGTAACCTACGACCCCGACGTACGACCGACGCGCAGTCC
>CAZFPM010000450.1:2453-2757 GCA_964520965.1 uncultured Myxococcales bacterium | reverse complement strand
CAGTGGCCCCGGCGAAATACGGAGTTGCCATGGGGATCGCGTCTCTTGACCCCTCATGGTGTGCCAACACTCGGCCAACCCCTTACCTCCCCGTTCCCCGTGGGGTCAAAACATTATTTCGGCTGCAACACTGGGGTTTCAGCAAAAAAAGACATGTTGACCCAAGCTGAGGGTCAGGAAGCCGCGAAATTTCGAGGGTAATCTGGAAGCAAAACACTGAGAACACTAAGGTTTCAGTTGAACTGGTGTTTTGACCCTACGACATGAGATTATGCCCCCAATGCTGTCCGTATGTGCGCCGCTC
>CAZFPM010000450.1:0-2443 GCA_964520965.1 uncultured Myxococcales bacterium | reverse complement strand
CTAGCTGCTTTACGTTGGTGTTCATCATGGACCGCACATCGCACGGCCAGATCAACCGCGCAACCCGACCCCTGAACGGTTACGATTCCCATGCCCCCCACCTCGTGATCCAGGTGAACTTCCGCGGCCTGAACGCGAGGAGTCGGGAGCGCTGCTTCTCCCGCAATCGCGCCAAACTCGACCTGGGGTCGGAGGGCGGCTCCCTCGCTCTGCGCCTCGACAAGGACGACATCTGGTTCCGGAACGTCGTGATCCGGGCGAGCTGGTTCCTGATGCTGGTCGGCTGCGCCCTCTGGATGTCCGGGTGCGAGGACAGCGCAGGGGACCTCTCCGGTGCGGACACGCCCCCTGACGGGGCCGACTGGCCGACCACCGACGCCCCGACGACACCGGACACGCACGTGGACCCCGTCAGCGACGCCGCCAACGACGACGATGTGGCCGACGACAACGACTCGGCTGCCGACGCCGCCGACTTGGACGGCGGGGCCGAGCTGGTGGCCTGGGAGCGCTGGACCGCGACCTGGTACCGGATGGACGCCAACGGGGTCGAGACCGAGGGGCCGAGCTCCTGGGGTTCGGCCCACGCGCGCCCTGTCCACGGGGATTTCGACGGCGACGGGACGACCGACCGCGCCCTGTACGACGCCCCCGTGGGGGAGTGGACCATCGAGGAGGCCGACGGAGGAGCGAGGGTGGTGGAGTTCGGCTGGGCCGAGGCCACGCCGGTGCCCGCCGACTACGACGGAGACGGGCGCGACGACGTCGCGGTGTTCCACGAGGGTACCTGGACCGTCGACGGATCCGCGGACGGGCCGAGCGAGGCGACCTGGGGGATGGAAGGGGATCGACCGGTCCCCGCCGACTTCGATGGGGACGGGCGCGCCGACCTCGCGGTCTTCCGGCCCGCCACCGTGGAGTGGTTGATCGAGGGCGCCGACCCGCTGACTTTCGGCTGGAGCGAGGCCTGGCCGGTGCCCGCCGACTACGACGGAGACGGGCGCGCCGATCCGGCCGTCTACCACGGGCCTTCGGCGGCCTGGTCCATCGCCGGGAGCCAGGACGGGTTCTGGGAGGTCGCCCTCGGCGGCGCCCGGAGCACGCCGGTTCCGGCCGACTACGATGGCGATGGGCGGCTCGACCTCGCGGTGGTCGATCGGGACGCGGGCACCTTCACCTGGATCGACCGCGCCGGCACCGAGCGCACGGTGGACCTGCCCTGGGGGGCCGAGCCGGGATTCAAGCCGATCCCGACCCGGGACGCTGGGCACGAGCCCTGGCTCGCCGACCACCTCACCAGCCCGTCGGGTCACTTCTTCGCGCTGCGGGGCGAGCCCCGGATGCTGCTCGGCGACAGCGGGACCCAGGTGGTGTTGCAGAACCTGAACGTCGACTACCGGGCGTGGATCGACCAGCTCGCGGAGGAGGGGCACGCAGGCGCCCAGCTCTGGGCCTTCGTGGCCCCGCGGCAGCGCCTCGACGGGAGCGAGGTCGAGGAGCGCTACGGCTACGTCTACCCCGGGACCATCCCCTGGGCCCGTTCCGCGAGCGGTCCCCCTGCCACCGACGGGGGCTTCCGGTGGGACCTCCAGGAGTACGACGAGGGCACCGATCCCGATCTGCACTACTGGCCCCGGCTGCGCGACATCTGTGAGCGGCTCGACGCGCGGGACATGCTGCTGGGGGTGACTGTGTACGGCGGCTGGGCCAAGCGGGAGTTCGAGTACTACCCGCTGAACGTGGCGAACGGCGGGCCGGCGACCGACCGGGTCGAGGTGATGCATCTCGCCACCGATCCGGGCGACTTCGTGTATGGACTGCCGCTGGACCCGACCTGGTCCCCGACCATGCAGGCCCAGTGGCACTGGGAGCGGCTGGGGCTGAAGTACATCGAGCTCGGCCAGCACTGCCCCAACGTGTGGTTTGATTTCCGCGACGAATGGTCCTACGAGAACGACACCGACTTCGAGGCGCACTTCCGGATTCTGTTCCTGCAAGAGGGCGCGGTGTGGGGCGACCGGAGCGGGCTGGCCCAGGTGTACAGCAACAACGGGTGGAACGGGGTCGACGTCGTGCCGGCCGACCACGCCCGCGGAATCCCCGGGATCACCACCGAGAAGGGGGACTACGACCCGGACGCCGTGCTCTTCAATGTGTGGGACCACGCGATGACCGGCCGGCACTTCATGCTCCACAACGACTCGGCCGAGCCGGGGGTGATGGCCTGGGATCCGGTGACCGCGGCGAACCACGGCACGGACCCCTACGCCGACACCGCTCGACGATACGTGGGCCACGCCTCGACGTTGTTCAACCAACACATACGCCCGACCACACGCGACGGCCTCGTGCCCCGACCCGATCTGGTGAGCGGCGGAAGCTGCATGGCCCTCGACGGCGCCGAGTACGTGGTGCACGTACCCGCCGGCGGAGGCGGGTTCAC
>CAZFPM010000449.1:1950-2759 GCA_964520965.1 uncultured Myxococcales bacterium | reverse complement strand
GTGACGGTCATTCCGGGTCTGAGGACGACCCCTTCGACCGGCTCGACATCGAGATCCAGCCGGTAGACGAGCAGGACACGATCGTTCGGCGTCTGCACGTTCCCTGCAGTAAACGACGGCACTTCGTGCACGACGGCCACCCGACCGACCAGCACTGTGTCGGAGCCGTCGATGCGTACGTCCAGGGCGTCACCGAGCTGCAGGTTGGCGATCCAGGTCTGGGAAGCGAACGTGCGGATGCGAGGTGGGTCGTCGCGGGAGATCGCCACCATGGGGCGCCCGGCGCCGACGAACTCACCGACCTCGTAGTCGACGATGTCCACGGTGCCGGAGACCGGGCTCCGGACGGTGCACCGCTCGACGGCGATCGCGGCGAGGGAGACGGCGGATTCGGCGACGGCGACCTGGCGGTCGGCGAGCGCGCGTTCCTCGGGTCGACTGCCGGCGCGGAGCGCCGCGAGCTGCGCTTCGGCCTGGTCTACCCGCGCCTGCAGCACGGCGCGTTCTTCGGACCGGGCGCCGTGGCGAGCCTCGTTGAGGCGGGCCACCAGGCCGGTGCGTTCGGCCCGCAGCGTGTCGACCTGGGCTTGGGCGGCGTCGACCTCGGCGGGGGTCGCGTTTCCGCCGTCGGCGAGGCGCACGACGCGGTCGAGGCTGGCGTCGGCATGCCGAATTCGGGCATCGACGGCGTCGCGCGCAGCCCGGCCTCGGTCGACCGCCAGTGCAGGAGCTCCGCGAAAAACATCATTCGATGAGGCTCGACTCCTCGACCTGGATGTAGAAGACCTTGTACGAGCCTCCTGCGCCTG
>CAZFPM010000449.1:1251-1940 GCA_964520965.1 uncultured Myxococcales bacterium | reverse complement strand
TGGGCGAGCTGGTCGGCGGTGGCGCCGCTGCGCGCGGCGGCGAGCTGCTGTCGGGCGGCGTCGAGCCCAGCCTCGGCGGCGGCGATCTCCTCGGTACGCGCGCCCGCCTCGACCAGCGCCCGTTGCGCGGTCGCCGTGGCGTGCGTTGCCTGGGCGCGCGCGAGCTCGGCACGGGGTATCGCGCAGTCGAACTCGGCGAGGGTTTCCCCGGCTTCGACTCGGTCTCCTTCGTGGACGTGGAGCGCGACGAGCCGGGCGCTGAGCTCGGCGGTGACGTCGTTTCGGCGCGGCTCGACGACTCCGGACATCGCGGGCTCTCCGGCCACACAAGCGCCGAGAAGCGCCGCGGTAACCATACAAGCGCAAATGAATCGGAGCGCATCACCCGACTTCGCTCTCTGCGAGAATTTCGATCGACAGGATTGAGTTCTTATCATTGTATTCAACCGATTGATTGTCGCCTTCTGTGCATATCGTCATGTCGTTTCCTCGATTCGTCAAGAGATAATAATACGCTTGACAAATAATAGTCTTCGACGAGAATCGACACATCCCCACGCAGGAGAGGACCCCGCGTGCCGCGACCGCCTTCCGACATACCCGACCGAATCGTCCGCGCCGCGCTCGACCACTTCGACCGCCGCGGCGTCGATGCCGCCAGCTTGCGCGCAATCGCGCGCGCAGCAGGC
>CAZFPM010000449.1:0-1241 GCA_964520965.1 uncultured Myxococcales bacterium | reverse complement strand
GCACCAGTGCCGGCATGATCACCTACCACTTCGGCACCAAGGACCAGCTCTTCTTCGCGGTCGTCGACGCGTACTACTCCCCCTTCATCGCTTCGATGGAGGCGATCGCTGCCGCCCACGACGACCCACTCGAGCGTCTGGTCGCCCTGGTACACCGGCTCGGGAGTCTGCGTCCCGACGAGCGGCGCGTGGCGCTCATCGTCATCCGAGAGGTCACCTTCCACAGCCCGCGGGTCCCTCCCCTGTTGCCGCTCTTCTTCCAGGGGCACGTCCGTCTCGTCGCCGAAGCGCTGACGGCAGCGATGGCTTCCGGGCAGGTGCGCCAGATTCCCATCTTCGAGGCGATTCCCTCCGTGGTCGCGCCGTTCATCGTCCCCCAACTGCTCGGGCTGCCGGACCTCTTCGGGATCGGCGCCGAGGCCATGGCGACCCGCTCGGCGGCGGTACTCCTCGACGGATTGCGGGTGCGCGAATCCGACGCGGTCGAGGGCGGGTAGGCGGGCGGAATGCCGCGGGAGCATTCCCACGAATTCTGCTAGACTCCCGTCGCGTTTCCCTCCGTCTCGGTGAGGCGATGTTCACACACGCACGAGTCGCCGGCTTCTGCGCGCTGTTCGCCCTCGGCGGGCTCGGTCCGATCGCCTGCGGTGACAGCGATCAGGTCGTCGTGCAGTCGGGACCCGACCGGGCCGGCGGCGTCCGCGACCCCGGGAACACCGACGACGGGCGAACGGGTGGGCGGGGCGCCGGAGCGCCCGACACCGGCGGTGCGGGCGCCGGGGCCGACGACACGGCCCCGAGCGCCGACGTCGACTTCCCCTCGCTCGACGCCGAGACCGACGTCGACACGGGACCAGGTCCGGACGGGACGCCCGCCGAAGATTCCGGCCCGCCGCCGGGACCCGGAGGCGGAGTCGAGGGCACCGTCTGGGCGCCCGGCAACGCCCCCGGCCTCGCCGCGATCGACCAGGAGATCCCGGTCAGCGGCGCACTCGTCTACCTGCACACCGACCGGCCGGATCCGATCCCACAGCGCGCCTACTGCGCGGCGTGCCAGACCCCCCCGTCGCGTGCGGTGCTCACCGACGCGAGCGGCCGGTTCCAGATCGACGGGCACACAGCCGGCATCTACTGGCTGGTCATCGAGAAGGGGCAATTCCGCCTCGAGCGCGAGATCGAGGTCGTCGCGGACACGGTCCGGACGCTCGATTCCGTCGACACGACCCTCCCGTCTCGAAACG
>CAZFPM010000448.1:0-2764 GCA_964520965.1 uncultured Myxococcales bacterium | reverse complement strand
CTCGAAGATCAGGCTCTGCGTCACGACGTTGTCGAGGAACTCCCGATCGTGGCTGACGAGGAGCACGGTGCCCGGGAAAGCGAGCAGGCGTTCCTCCAGCAACCCGAGGGTCTCGATGTCGAGGTCGTTGGTCGGCTCGTCGAGCACCAACACGTTCGCGGGCTCGGCGAACAACCGGGCGAGCAGCAGGCGGTTTCGCTCGCCACCGGAGAGCAGGCGCACCGGCTGCCGGGCCTGATCGTCGTCGAAGAGAAAGTCCCGAAGGTAGCCGACCACGTGGCGCTGCCGACCGTCGATCTCCAGCATCTCGCCCTTCGGGACGATCGTCTTCGCGACGGTCTCCTCCGGATCGAGCTCGGCGCGCAGTTGATCGAAATAGCGCACCTCGAGCCGGGTGCCTGCACGCACGCGCCCGGAGCTCGGGGAGAGCTCGCCGAGCAGGATGCGCAGCAGCGTCGTCTTGCCGATGCCATTGGGTCCGACCAGGCCGAGGCGATCACCCCGCTTCACGGTCAGGGTGAGACCGTCGACGATCGGCGTGCCGGGGTAGGCGAACGAGACGTCCTCGGCGAGGATCACGTCGCCGCCCGAGCGCTCGGCGACCTGTATCTGGATGCGCGCCTTTCCCTTGCGCTCCCGCCGTCGCGCCCGCTCGGCGCGCAGGCGTTGCAGGGCCCGGACCCGCCCCTCGTTGCGCGTCCGACGCGCCTTGATGCCGGTGCGCACCCACGCCTCTTCTTGCGCCAGCTTGCGGTCGAACTCGGCGTCGTGGGTCGCCTCGACCTCGAGCGCGTGGGCCTTCGCCTCGACGTAGGCGTCGAAATCACCCGGGTATTCCACCAGCCGACCGCGATCGAGCTCGACGATACGGTTCGCGACGCGGCGCAGGAACGCCCGGTCGTGGGTCACGAAGAGCAGCGCCCCGGCGTAGCGCTCCAGCATCCCTTCCAGCCATTCGATGGCGTCGACGTCGAGGTGGTTGGTGGGCTCGTCGAGGAGCAACACCTGGGGCTCGAGCACGAGAGCCGCAGCCAGGAACGCCCGCCGTCGCCAACCCCCGGAGAGTTCGGCGAACGGGGCCTCGGCGTCGAGTCCGAGGCGCGAGACCACCGTCTCGACCCGCTCCTGCGCCTCCCAGCCGCCCGCGGCCTCGACCGCGGCCTGCGCGCGCTCGAGCAGCCGCAGATTGCCCTCGCCGGGGTCGTCTGCGACCCGCTGAGCGGCTCGATGGTAGTCGCGCAGGCTGGCGCTGACCGGACCGAGGCCCGACGTCACGACGTCGTACACGGTGCCGGCCGCGCCGTCTGGCACGTGCTGCTCCAACGCGCCCACACTCGCCCCGCGACCGATGTCGACCGCCCCCGCGTCCGGGCGCAACACGCCAGCGGCGATTCGAAGCAACGTCGACTTGCCCTCGCCGTTGCGGCCGAAGAGGCAGACGCGATCGCCGGCTTCGAGACGCAACGACGCACCGTCGAGGACGGGCGGACCGGCGAACGCGTGGGTGATGTCGCGGAGCGCGAGGAGCGCCATGGGTCGGACCGTTGTGCCGTGGGGGCCGCAGGGTCGAACGAGGACGCGAGACCGGCCCGCGCTCAGTCGACGGGCAGGCGTGCGCTCAATCGCCGGGGCAGGCGCTCGACACCGTCTCGGGCTTGGCGACCGACCCCGCCGGGATCCGCACCGCTCCGAACGTCGTACCTTCGAGCGGGAGCGGAAACGGCTCGAACACGGAGCCGGCGCCCACTCCGCAGAAGAAATCCTCGTTCATGATCGCGGCGCGCAGTGCCAGCTCGGCCGCGATGTCGAACGGACCGACGGTGACCGCGAGATCCGGGATCACGACGGTGAAGCCACCGTCCTCGTCGACGAGCACGCTGAACACGCTCGCGGCGGGGCCAGCCGGTTCGGATGCGACACGCAATGACCCGTCGAGGGCGGCAAGGTCGTCGAACGCGTGGTAGGTCATGTCCGCGAGGAGATCGAGGGCGGCAGGCAGGCCTGGAATCTCGACGTGGAACCAGAAGCGGCCGGTCACGTCGGCACGGGTACCGCCCGCCAATACGACATCCGGCGGCTGCAGCCCGGCGTCGCCAGCAACGCCACCGTCGCCGACATCGCCGGCATCGGGTGTGCCGGCGTCGAGCCCGGCGTCGGGCTCGTCTCCGTAGAACGGACATTGCGTCGGAACGTCGACCGGGACCTCGCCGTCCGGGCCGTAGCGCTGGGCGGCGAACGACGTGCCGCGAAGCTGGAGTACCAACGGCAAGACCGTCGTACTGTCCGGGTCGGTGATCAGCCCACACATCTCGGTCGGGGAGATGACGGTCACGTCGAGGATGAACTCGGTCTCGACGGCGGTGTCCTCGATCGGCGAGCGCTCCGGGTCGATGCGCACGTACCCGGACCGCACGACCATCGTGCCGTCGGCGTGGTACTCGGACTCGAACTCGGCGAGCGGTGCGGCGTCGCCCGGCTCGTCCGGGAACGTGAAGTGCCCGCGGATCGTAGCGCCGCCGTCATCGTCGGTGTGGGGCTCGAAATCGGTGAAGGTGATTCGGAGCTCGAGGTACACCTCGCCGAGCGGCCGGATGAAGATATTCATCAGGTACGCTCCACGGATGTCGGCGAAGATGCCGGGCGCGTCGGGGTCGACGATCTCGCGCGGTGTGCGGTCGGCGCGGGCGAGGAACTCGTCGAAAGCCACCTCGGCGTCGGACTCGCCGCAGGCCCCGAAGGCGAGGGCGAGGGCGACGAGACCGCA
>CAZFPM010000447.1:0-2771 GCA_964520965.1 uncultured Myxococcales bacterium | reverse complement strand
GCGGTCTGCGGCGTGGGCAACGCCGCGAGGGCGGCGGCGAGGGTCTCGTGGTGCGACGTCTTGGTGCCGAGCTCCTCGACGAATGCGGCGAGCCGCGCATCGTCGAGACCGGTCTCGGGTTCGGCAGCGGCGCCCGTGGCGAACATCGCGTGGAGCGTCGCCGTCCGGGCAGGCACATCGAGGAGCATTTCCCCGTAGACGTGGTAACTCACCCCCGGCCTCCTCTTGCGAACGATGGTCGTGATCGATATGGCGTCGCGGTGGAAACGACGCCGGACGAGAGCATGAGCGAGTCGGACGAGCGAACCATCGCGGACATCGACGGGGGGCTGACCCTGGCGGTCGAGCGCTTCCTCTGCGAGGGGCAGAGCGCGGACCTGATTGTGGGGCAAGACCGGCGCGACGGCAAACGGTGGGTCGCGAAGTCAGGCCGTTACCCCGGCACGGTCGACCCGGCCGTCATCGCCGAGCAAGCGAAAACCGAGGCCGCAGCGATTCGCGCGGCGGGCCCTCGGGGCGCCGGCCCGGCGCTCGTCGTCCACGTGAGAACGCCGGAAGCCGAGACCGACGCCGGCCCGGCTCCCGTGGTCGCCTATCCGTTCGTCGACGGGGAGCCGCTCGACGGATGGCTCCTGACAGCACATCCCGACGGCGCACCGGTCGATGTCGCGCTGGCCGTCGTCCGCGACATCGCCGACGCCCTCTCCTTCTTGCACGAAGCCGGTTTCGTCCACCGGTGCGTCTCCCCAGAGCACGTGATCATCGAGGCCGACGGGCGTGCGAAGCTGATCGGGCTCGGCAACGCCGTGCGTCGGGGTTCTCCACCCCGCCCACACGAAACCTGGTTCGACGAGCGCTACTCGGCGCCGGAGATCGAGACCGAGGAGAGCGGCCGCTTCAACGGACCGCGCGCCGACGTGTACGGGCTCGGTCTTCTGCTCGCCCGTTGCGTCACCGGGGAGCACCCGACGGGGGAGCCCGGAACCCCGCTGACGCGCCTGGCCGTGGCGCGGCTACAGCAGCTGCCCGAAGGGGTGGCGCTGTTGATCGCGCGCTGCTCGCACCCGCTCCACAAGTACCGCTTTGCCTCCGTCTCCCGGCTTCTTCCGCACCTGTCTCCCGAGACGCTGCCGACCCCCGACACGGATGGGTTCGGCGACATCCGCCTGATCGCACCGTGGGCGACCTGGGCCGCGTCGGACCTGCCGGTCGGACACTTGAGCCCGGGCCCCCTGGTCGATCGCCCGGCCCGGCCGGCGCCGGCCTCAGAAGATCCCGACAGCCGAACGACGGCGACGGCGAGGCCCCGCCGCTCGGAGATCCGGTGGTTGGTGCTCGCAGCGAGCCTCGCCGCGTTGGGGACCGCGCTCTGGGTGGCGGTCCGCCACGTGCTCGACGCGAGCGCACGCTGAGCCGCGGTCGCTCGCGATCAGTCGCGCTTTGCGAAGGTCAGGCGGTCGCCGTCGGCGTGGAGGTCGGCCATGATGGTGTCGCCACCGACGAACGTGCCGTCGAGAATATACGTGGCGAGAGGATCCTGAACCTCGGTGAGCAGGGCGCGTTTCAGGGGGCGGGCGCCGTACTCCGGCTGGAACCCGACCTCGATGATGTGCTCCCGGGCCTCGGCGGTGAACTCGATCGCGAGGTCCTGCTCGGCGAGTAGCTTGCGGAATTTCGCGAAGAGGATGTCGGCGATCTTCTCCATCGAGTCGCGGTCGAGGGCGGCGAACACGATCGTGTCGTCGAGCCGATTGAGGAACTCCGGCTTGAAGTGGTCTCGCAGGATCATGTGGACCTTCTCGTCGAGCTCCTCGTAGGAAACCCGGCCGGTGAGGTCGAGGATCTCCCGCGCGCCGACGTTGGAGGTCATGATGATGATGGTATTCGTGAAGTCGATCACCCGGCCCTGGGAGTCCGACAGGCGCCCTTCGTCGAGCACCTGCAGCAGGATATTGAACACGTCCGGATGCGCTTTCTCCGCCTCGTCGAAGAGGACGACGCTATAGGGCCGACGGCGGACGGCCTCGGTGAGGATGCCGCCCTTGTCGGAGTCGACGTACCCATAGGCCGCTCCGATGAGCGTGTTGACCTTCGACTGCTCCATGTACTCGGACATGTCGATGCGGATCAGCGCCTCTTCGGAGTCGAAGAGGAACTCGGCGAGCGCCTTGGCCAGCTCGGTCTTTCCGACGCCGGTCGGGCCTACGAAGAAGAAGTTCCCGATCGGTCGGTTCCGCTCCTGCAGGCCGGCGCGAGAACGACGGACCGCCGCGGCGATCGCCTCGACCGCCGGCGTCTGTCCGACCACGCGCTGCTCCAGACGCTCGGCGACGGCGAGGAGCTTCTTGCGCTCGCCTTCCAACATCTTCGTCGTCGGCACGCCGGTCCAGTCGGCAACGACGAGGGCGATGTCTTCTTCGGTGACCTCCTCGCGGATCATGCGCCCGCTTTCGTGGAGCTTGTCGAGCGCGGCCGTCTCGGACTCGAGGTCGTCCTCCAGCCGCTTGATCACCGCGTACTTCAGTTCGGCGGCGCGTCCGAGGTCCCCCTCTTCCTGCGCCTTCTCGGCGAGCTTCCGTGTCGCCTCGAGCTCGGCCTTGAGCTCGGTGATCCGGTCGAGCAACTCCTTCTCACGGCCCAGCCGGGACTCGACGGCGTCGAGCTCGGCGCGGCGGGTCTCGATCTCCTGCTCCAGCTCGGCGAGCTCACGCAGGCTGTCGGCGTCGGTCTCGGACTTGAGCACCTCGCGCTGCATCTCGCAGTTTAGCAGG
>CAZFPM010000446.1:0-2800 GCA_964520965.1 uncultured Myxococcales bacterium | reverse complement strand
GATGAACAAGCGCCTGCGCACGTCCGCCGACCTGATCATGAGCTACCACCGCAACAACCTCGAGATCGGCCACCTGACCGGCGGGCTCGGGTTCAACATGCACATCGCCAACGGCATCACCGCCCTGGGCCTGGCCACCGGCCAGGACGTCGCCTACGTCGGCGAGAGCGCCAACGGGCTGACTGCGATCGAGCCACAAGGCGAGGACCTGCTCTTCACGGTCACCATCCCGTCGCTCTACGTCGGCACGGTGGGCGGTGGCACCCGGCTGCCGACGCATCTGCCGTGTCTGGAGATGCTCGGCTGCACCGCCCCCGGGTCGGCCCTCAAGCTCGCCGAGATTTTCGCCGGCACCTGCCTCGCAGGCGAGATCTCCGTGCTGGCTGCGATCGCCAGCGACCAGTTCGTCCGCGCCCACAACCGACTCGGCCGCAACCGCCCCGAACCCGCTTCGACGACCGATTGAGCCCCATGACCGCCTCGCTGCGCCAGCTCGACCCACTGCCCCGGCTCGGCTGGATCGACGCGCCGAGCCCCTGCACGCCGGTGTCGATCCCGGGCTTCGCCGGACGCCTGGTGATCAAGCGCGACGACCTCATCGCGACGCACCACGGCAGCAGCAAGGTCCGCAAGCTCGACTGCCTGCTCGCCGCCGAGCCATGGGCCAGCGCCGAGCGGTGGGCGTCGTTCGGTGCGATCGGCTCCGGGCACCTGACGGCGCTGACCGCCGCGGCGGAGACGCTGGGGCGAGGGCTCGACGCCTACATGTTCTGGGAGCCTCCGGACGCCCATATCCTCGGCAACCTCGCGTTCACCGCAACCGGGCCGACCCGGATCCGATTCCGAGCCACCCGCGTCGGCGTCGCGCTGCGTTTCCCCCGAATCCTGGCGGCCCGAACCACCGCGGGCGCTGTGGTGATTCCCCCGGGCGCGACCTGCGCAACAGGAACACTCGGCTTCGTGCGCGCCGGGCTCGAGCTCGCAGACCAGATCGCGCACGGCGACATCGCCCGACCGCACCGCGTCTACATCGCGCTCGGCTCCGCCGGCAGCGCCGCCGGACTGGCGGTCGGACTCGGGCTCGCCGGGCTCCCGATCGAGGTCCACGCGGTGGCCACGGTGGAGCGGGTGTTCGTGCCGAACGCGCGAGTCCGCGCCGTGACCGAGGCGGTGGTGGCCGAGCTGCGCCGCGTCGGGGTGAGCCTTCCCGCCGGTTTCACGCCCGCGCCGCTCCGCGTCCGGCGCGGCTGGGTCGGTCCCGGGTACGGCCGAGCGTCGGCGGCGTCCCGCGCGGCAACGACGGCACTCAGGGCGGCCGACATCCCCGCCGAGCCGGTGTACACGGGCAAGGCCTTCGCCTGCCTGCTCGCCGACGGCCCGTCGCTCGACGACACCGACGTGCTCTTCTGGATGACGGCCCGGTCCGCGGCGCCGACCGACGACGAGCGGCACCCGGCGACGGCTGACGAGGGCAACGAATGGCGGGCGCCACTCCCTACCGCCCTCGCCCGCCGGCTCGATCCAGTCCGCTTCCGCCGCCGTCAGCTGCTCACGGCGACACTCACTGGAGCCGCGGGCGCCACGCTCGGCTTCCGCCTGGTCGGCTATCGCGCGGTCACCGGGCCCTGGTCCGGAAGCGTGCTGTCGGCCCGCGAGGCGGCGATCGTCGCCGCAGCGTCGCAAGCTCTCGCCGGGATCGACGACACGGGCGCGTTGCCCGGAGGCGTTGCTCCCTGGGAGGTGGCGATCCGCGTCGACGCCTACCTTGCCACGCTGCCGCGCCGCACGAGACGCGACGTGCACGCGATGCTGACCCTCGTCGAGCAGGGGACTCCGCTCGGCCTCGATGTTCGACGACTGACGCGCATGCCGGTGGTCGCGCGCCGTCGCACGTTGATGCGCGTCGCCTCGGCCGGCGGACTGCTCGCGGTGGCGGTTCGTGGGCTGCGGGATCTCTGCCTGCTCGGCATCTGGCAGACCCCGCGAACGTGGCCGGACATCGGCTACGAGGGCCCCAGTGTCCCCGAGGCGGGCCGAGGCGAAACGACCCCGCTCGCGCGGTGGGTCGCCGACCGGGGCGCCCTCCCCCAAGCCGCCGAGGCCCGATGATCTACGACGCCTCCACCTTCCCGGGCGAGACGACGCTCCACGCAGACCTCTGCGTCGTCGGCTCGGGCGCCGGCGGGTCGATGGCGGCGATGGTCGCGGCCGAGGCGGGTTTGAAGGTCGTGTTGCTCGAGGCAGGCGAGCTGGTGCTCCCGGAGACGATGAACCAGCGTGAAGAGCAGATGCTCCCGCGGCTCCTCTGGGAGAGCGGCGGCCTGACGACGGACGACCGGGCGGTCCGCATCCACCAGGGCCGGGCCGTGGGCGGGTCGACGGTCCACAACCTCAACCTGTGCAAGCGGGCGCCGGAGCCGGTGCTCGCGGAGTGGGCGCGCACGCGCGGGCTCGCCGAACTCGGCACAGAACGGTGGCGCGACCTGTACGGGCGCGTCGAAGCCCTGCTCGAGGTCAGCGACCTGTCGCCCGAGGACTGGAATCGCCACAACCAGCTCCTCGCCACGGGCTGTGATGCCCTCGGTTGGCGATGGGGCAGCGGCCGACACAACCGAACCGGATGCAACGCGTCGGGCTTCTGCGAGGTCGGTTGCGCATTCGACGCCAAGAACAACTCGCCGAAGATGCTCCTTCCCCGATTTCTGGCGGCCGGCGGCGAGATCGTCACCCGCTGCCAGGCGTCGCGCATCGAGGCGGCGCGGGGGCGGGTCACCGGGGTCGAGGCGGTCGCGCTCGGGGG
>CAZFPM010000445.1:0-2815 GCA_964520965.1 uncultured Myxococcales bacterium | reverse complement strand
GTAGCCCGCCTCGGTGAGGTTGGTGGCGTCGACGATGGTGAACGGGACGTCGAGGGTCCGGGCCAGGGTCTGGGCGAGCAGGGTCTTGCCGCTGCCGGTCGGCCCGATCAGCAGGATGTTCGATTTCTCGAGCTCGACGTCGCGGCTCCGCGTCGCGCCGATGCGCTTGTAGTGGTTGTGCACCGCGACCGCGAGCGTCTTCTTGGCCCGCTCCTGGCCGATGACGTACTGGTCGAGCACGTCTTTGATCTCGACGGGCGGGACGACGTGGGAGCGGTCGATCCGGAGCGAGGTCCGCCCAGCCTGATCGTCGACGATGTCACTGCACAGCGCAACGCACTCGTCGCAGATGTACACGGTGGGCCCGGCGATCAGCTTACGGACGTCGTCCTGCGCCTTCCCACAGAATGAGCAGGTCAGCCGGGTCTGCTTGTCGTCGCGACGTGCCACAGTGCGCGGTGCCGGCTCAGTCGGTGGATTCGGGCTCGTGACGAATCAGAACTTCGTCAACGATACCATAGTCACGAGCTTCGTACGCGCCCATGAAGTAGTCCCGATCGGTGTCGAGGCGGATCTTCTCGTGGGTCTGGCCCGTGTGATTGACCAGGATCTCGTTGAGCCGCTCCCGCAGCTTGAGGATCTCGCGGGCCTGGATGTCGATGTCCGCCGCCTGTCCCTGGACGCCGCCGAGGGGTTGGTGGATCAGCACCCGGCTGTTCGGGAGCGAGTAGCGCATGCCGGGCTCGCCGCCAGCGAGGAGCACGGCGCCCATGCTCGCCGCCTGGCCGATGCAGATCGTCGACACCTTCGGCCGGATGTATTGGATCGTGTCGTAGATCGCGAGGCCTGCTGTCACCGACCCGCCCGGCGAGTTGATGTACAGGCTGACTTCGCGGTCCGGATCCTCGCTCTCCAGGAAGAGGAGCTGCGCGATGATCGAGTTCGCGATCGCGTCGTTCACAGGCGTGCCGAGGAAGATGATCCGGTCCTTCAACAGGCGCGAGAAGATGTCCCACGCCCGTTCGCCGCGGTGACTCTGTTCGACGACGAAGGGGATGTTCGCCATGGGGGGGATTCCGGGGGCTCGAAAATGGAGAAGTACCGGCTCCAACCCATGGGGACGCGCCGGTGAATGCACAATGGTACGCACGGTACCATGGTCGGAGAAACGCTCAAGCTTTACGGCGGCC
The DNA here is from genome assembly GCA_964520965.1 of uncultured Myxococcales bacterium. Lineage (GTDB taxonomy): Bacteria > Myxococcota_A > Bradymonadia > REDH01 > REDH01 > CAZFPM01. Next base: position 1,625 of record CAZFPM010000445.1, on the reverse strand, counting down.
CGGCGCGGGCTATTCCCACGTCGAGGACCCGGCGAGGGGAGACGGCGGGGCGGCCCGACCCGGCAACGCTCGCGTTCAGTCGTGGTCGTGGTCGTGGTCGCAGTCCGGGCCGTGGACGTGCTCCTCTTCCGCCTCCGCGTCCGGGTCCGGCGGGAGCTCGTCGACCTCTTCGATCTTGGCCTGCGCCCAGATCAGCTCGACGACCTGCTCCCAGAGCAGGCGGCTGCGAAGTTGGTCCTTCGCCTCGTCGGAGGCGAAGTGTGCCTTGAGACGAGCCAGCGGTTGGTTCGACTTCTCGGCCTCGGCAGCGAGCCAGGCGTCGATGTCCATTGCCGTGACCTTGACCTCTTCCTTGGTCCCGATCTCGCGCAGGAGCAACGACTCGCGAATCGCCCGGCCGACATCGTCCATGATGTTCTTGGCCATGTCGCGCGGGTCGAGCCCGAGCTTCGCGACATCGAGGCCCTGTCGGGCCAGGTTCATCAGGCGATTACGCGACTCCTGGACGGCCTGTTCCTCGACGTAGAGGGGCGGTAGGTCGACGGGATTCGACTCGACGATACGGGCGATCATCCGGCGCTGCGAGTCGCTCTTCGCCGCCTCCTCACGCTGTTCGCCGAGCCGCTTGCGGATGTCTTCCTTGAGCGCGTCGAGGTCGTCGAAGTCGCCGGCCTCGGCGGCCAAGTCGTCGTCGATCTCCGGGACGTCGCGGCGCTTGATCTCGCCGACGGTGACCTCCAGCTGCACGGCCTGGCCGGCGATGCTCTCCAGGGAGAACTGCTCGGGGAGCGTGACGTCGATCACCTTGCCCTTGCCCTTCTCGGCACCCACGAGCCCGTCGGCGAACCCCTCGAGCAGGTTGGGATCCGCGAGGTCGATCTGTTGGTCCTCGGCGTGGATCTCAGCCACCTCGCCTTCGCCAACGCCGACGTAGGCGACGATCACCACATCGCCGGACTCGACGGCGTCGCGATCCTCGACCGGGATGATGTCGGTGTGCTGCTCCTGCAGCTGCTTCAGCTCCCCGTCGATGTCCTCGTCGCTGATCTCGACCTTGAGCTTCTCGATGGCGATGCCGAGGTAGCCGGTCGGCTCGATGGCCGGGAGACGCTCGGCGACGAACTCGAAGGAGACGTCTTCGCCGGACTTCGCCCCGGTGGAGAGCTCGGGTCGCGAGACGTGGATCGTGTCTTTGAGATCGTCCCGCTTGAGCAGCTCGCCCATCGCCCGCTTCACGGTGGCGTCGATCGCGTCCATGCGAGCCGAGGCGCCGTAGCGCCGTCGGAGCACGGTGTCCGGGGCTTTGCCTGGACGGAACCCGGAGATCTTGGCGCGCTTTCCGATCTGGCGCAGGCGCTTCTTCACGTCCTGCTCGACCGTGCCGTCATCGACGGTGACCTGGACGAGCTTGGAGACGGGGTTCTGCTCTTCGACGGAGACTTGCATGGTGGCGTCGGGAGTGTCTGGGCCGCGCCGAAGGCGGGCGGCGGGAACCGCCGTCTAGGGCCCCGTCGTCACGCCGTCAAGACGGTATCGCGCCGTGGATACGCAAAGACCCGGAGTTGGCCCGGGTCAGTTGCCGTAGTGCGCCCTGAAGGAATCGAACCTTCAACCTGCGGATTAAG
>CAZFPM010000444.1:0-2848 GCA_964520965.1 uncultured Myxococcales bacterium | reverse complement strand
TGGCAGCATGGTGGAATCGAAAGAAGACGTCGGCGGAGGCGAAGCCGGAGCCGACCGAGAAGAAGAACGCGGCGAAGCCGACGACATCGAGACCGAAGCGGAGGGCCGTTCCGCTCGAGGTGAAGATCCTGGCGATGGAGGCCTGCGAGAGCGGACTCGAGCGGGGCGAGGTAGCGAAGCTCGCCGGGGTGTCGAAAACGACGATCGACAACTGGTGTCGCGCGTGGCGTAAGGACGGAGCACAAGGCCTGGCCCGACGTCCGGCCTCCAAGGCGACGCGCAAGGTCTGCGACGCAATGGTCGAGCGGATCGTGGAGCACCGTCAGGAGCATCCGGAGCACGGCGTCCGTCGGATCCGTGACGAGCTCCGTCGCAACGACGCCCTCCAGGTCAGCGCCGAGACCGTCCGCCAGGTCGTCAACGATGCCGGCCTCGGAAACGCCCCGCCGACCCGGAAACGCCGTCCGCCACAAGTACGTCGTTTCGAGCGAGCCGTGCCGAACGCGATGTGGCAGATCGACATCTTCACGTTCCAGCTGAAGCGGCACTACCCGGTCTACCTGGTCGGCATCATCGACGACCACTCGCGCTACATCGTGGGCCACGGGCTCTTTCGCCGGCAGACCGCCGACGCGGTCATGGAGGTGGTCAAGGGAGCGATTGGCCAGTGGGGAGCGCCGCGTGAGCTCCTCAGCGACAACGGCCGACAGTTCGTCGCCTGGCGGGGGAAGACGAAGTTCCAGAAGACGTTGACACGCCAGGGAATCCAGCACGTCCGCAGCGCGCCGCATCACCCGATGACGTTGGGCAAGATCGAGCGATTTTGGAAGACGATCTGGACGGAGTTCCTCGAGGACGCCGTCTTCGCTTCCTTCGCCGACGCCTGCCAGCGGACTGCACACTGGGTCGCGTACTACAACCACCAGCGACCCCATCAGGGGATCGACGGAGCGTCACCCGCCGACCGTTTCTACGGCATCGCCGACGACGTCGAGGAGGCGACACGTCAGGGCTGCGCCGACAACGCGCTCCGCATGGCACTGGGCCAGGTCCCCGAGCCCCCGCTCTATCTGCTCGGCAAGCTCGGTGCGACCGATGTCCGGGTCGCTCGCAAGGGCGACGCCGTCGAGGTCCGCCTGGGCGATCAAGTCCACGAGGTGATACGACTTTCCGGGGCGATGACGGTCGCCGAAGACGGGTCGATGCTGCGAGAGGAACCGAACGATGAAGTGGAAGGAATTCAGCGGCGAGGAGCGATTCAAGGTGGTGGAGATGGCCCGCTCGGGCAGGGTGCCGCTGAAGGAGATCTGCGCGACGTTCGGCGTGTCACGACAGACGCTCCACCGAGCGATGAAGAAGGCCGGCGAGGCATCGGTGGCGGCGCTGGAGCCGAAGCAGCGTGGGCGGAAGGCGCCTTCGGAGCAGGCACAGGAGATCGCCGAATTGCGGGCTCAGACAGCCGAGATGGAGAAGGAGCTGGAGGGCTGGAAGACTCGCTACGAGATCGCCCAGGCGTTCATCGAGCTGCAACGGAAGTACGACCGCGGGGAGCTGGAGGAGTCGCCCCCTTCAAAGCCGAAAAAAACTACGCAGCAGGAGATCGACGAGCGCCGACACCGGCGCCGCCAGCGCAAGAAAGCCTGGAAGTAGCGGACGAAGGCGCGCGCTTCGAATCGCCCTTCTCGCCCTGGCTGGACGACGACGATGGGGACTGGAGATGATCGCCGACGTACTCGGTGTCCAGCCCCGCACGGTGGAGCGGTGGGAGCGTCGACGGCGCCACCCTCGATGTCGACCCGTACGCCGGCGCGGACGGCCCCCATCGATCCCGCCCGATGCCAGGCAGGAGCTGCGAAAGCGCTATCTCGACAGCCAAAAGCAATGGGGGCCGTGTGTGCTCGCCTGCTGGGCCAGGCGAGAGGGGCTCGGGCAATGGAGTCCGAGCACGATCGCCCGCGCCATCGAAGACCTCAAGCCGCCGCCGAAGCCCGCCAAGCCACTGAAACGCTACGAGATAGCGGCGCCGAACGTGATGTGGAGCGAGGATGGTGCGAGCTTCAAAGACCACACGGGCAAACGCGAACTCGTCGTCGCTCAGGACGAGTGCTCGCGACTCAAGGTCGGGTACGCGCTGGCCGCCGGGCCTGCGACCGGAGCCGACGTCCGAGCTGTCCTCGAGACGGCCATCGAAGAGCACGGAGCGCCGCTCATCCTCAAGCGGGACGGCGGCTCCATCTTCGACGAGCAGAGCGTCATGGACCTGATCGAGGAGCACGACATCACCGTCGTCACGAGCCCTCCTCACTACCCCCGATACAACGGAAAGAAGGAGCGGTCCTTCCGAGATGTACGGGGCTTCGAGCGGTCCTTGCGACGCTCAGAGCCTCGCCTCGCCGAGCGCATCGACAGGACGATGCGCGACCTCAACTACGAGCGGCCCCGCCCCGTCCTCGGCGGCAGGACCGCGATGGAGACCTACGACGACTCGATCATCGAGCTGCCCGACCGGCGGCGCTTCAAGCAGGAGGTGGAGCAGAGGCAACGAGAGCTGGAGACCGTAGCGGCCTCCAGGCACGACAAAGACGCGGCTCGACGACGGGCCGTGGAGGACGTACTCTCCCGGTACGGACTCCTCATCTGGAACGCGGACGTGTCAACCAATTACACGGCCGAAATCCGGACATGAATTCCGGGCGCTACAGCCAAGCTCCCATAGAGAAGAGGTTCCAACGGCATCGGCGGCGGCCAACGTCCATCGTCACCCACGGTTTCTTTTCCCGGGGGGGGGGGGGCGGCCGGGGGCGGGCGGGGGGGGGGGGGGGGGGGGGGGGGGGGGGGGGGGGGGGGG
>CAZFPM010000443.1:0-2860 GCA_964520965.1 uncultured Myxococcales bacterium | reverse complement strand
GGTCGATCAGCTGCGGCGCGCTCGGCGCTGGAACATCGCCCTGGTCGTCCTCGTGCTCCTGGCCATCCTCGGCGCCGGCGCCGCGCTGTTCCTGCCGGACCGGTCGACCGTCGCTCTGCCGACGCCCGCGCCTGACGCATCAGCGCCCCCCGAGACGATCGAGACTGCCGTCACGGTCGCTTCCGAACCAGCGGGGGCCGCGATCGGCATCGGCGGAGAACCGACCGGTCACACGACGCCTGCCCAGATCGATCTCCCTGCGGGAGTCGCCACCGAGATCACGATCTCCTTGCCGGGTTACCGGAGCGTGACCGAGACCGTCATCCCAGACCCGGGAAACCCGACCTCCCTCGCCGTGTCGGGCATGCTGGAGATCGACGCCGAGTCAGAGTTCGCACCGATCGGGAGTATCCGCGTCGTCTATGACCCGCCGGACGCCGACGTCTTCCTCGACGGAGAGCTCGCCGGTGCGGTGACCCCGGTCGTCGTCGAAGGGCTGACGCTGAACACGGAGTACCAGCTCCGACTCGAACGGAACGGGTACGAGACGCTCCACTTTCCCGTGATGCTCGACAGCGCCGACATCCGCGAGATTCAGCTCGACATGGCCGAGGCGCTCGAGTTGGGAACACTCAACATCGACTCGCGACCCGGCGGTGCCGACGTCCACATCAACGGCGAGTCGTTGGGCGAGACACCGATCGAGGGGCTCGAACTCCCGGCCAACCAGACGTACACGGTGGAGGTGCGTCGGTCGGGATACCGGCGGTGGCGGCGAGCTATCCTGTTGCGGCCCGACGCCGTCGAGGAGATCGAGGCTTCGCTCGAGTCGTTGGACGGTGACGACTCCGAGCCCCGTGCGGACACCGACGACCGGCCCCGCGACGACCGGCGCGAAGACGCGTCGACCGCCAGCCGGCCGGAGGACTCCGAGGATCCGGAAGACGCCGAAGATCCGGAAGTTTCCGGAGAGCCGGACAACCGATACCAGCTCCTCGAGTAGGCTCGGCGGGACACTTCGGCCCGACGCCGCGCTACGCGCCTACTCGTGCGCTGACGGCGTCGCGGAACGCCGAGAGAGCGCGGTCGAGTCCGGCGACGTCTTTTCCACCGGCCTGGGCCAGCGTCGGGCGACCACCGCCACGCCCGCCGACCTCGGCAGCCGCGGCGTTGATCAGGTCCCCGGCCCGCAGGCCGTGCGCCCCCGCCGCGCCGTCGGTGGCGAGAACGAGGAGTGCCGGACGCTCGTCGATGACGGCGACCAGGAGGCCGACCGCCGGATCGGAGAGTTTCTCGCGAAGAGCGTCAGCGATTGCGAGAAGTCCATCGCGATTGGCGACGTCGACCCGCGCGGCGACGCACCGCACCGGTCCGAGCTCCGCGGCGGTGGCGGCCAGATCCGACGCGACCGAGTTCGAAGCCGATTGGCTGAGCGATTCTATCCGACGCTCCGCCTCTTTCTGCTCGAACAGGAGCTTCTGGATGCGCTCCTCGATCGACGCGTTGGGGACGCGCAGGAGGCCGGCGACGACCTGGAGGCGTTCCCGATCTTCCTCGGCGAGTTCGAACGCTCGTTCGTTGGTCACTGCCTCGATGCGTCGGACCCCGGCGGCAACCCCGCTCTCGGCGACGATCCGGAAGTAGGCGATGTCGCGGGTTTCGCTGACGTGGGTCCCACCGCAGAGCTCGGTGGACTCCCCTGGGATCTCGACCACGCGCACCTTCTCGCCGTACTTCTCGCCGAAGATCATGGTGGCGCCCATCTGCTCGGCCTCTTCGAGGGCGACATCCAGATGGGTCCGTACGGGCGTGTTGTCGCGAATCCTGGCGTTGACCCACGTCTCGATGGCGCGGAGATCCGAGTCCGGCACCGGCCGGTCGTGGTTGAAATCGAACCGGAGGCGGTCGGGGGCGACCAGGCTGCCCGCCTGGAACGCGTCGGGGCTGACGACGGCATGGAGGGCGGCGTGCAGCAGGTGCGTTGCCGTGTGATTGGACGCGGTCCGCGCTCGCGCTCGTCCGTCGACCGCGGCGGTCACGGGTCTCAGGAGTCGTTCGGCGGCGACCGTGCCTTGGAGCACTTCGCAGACGTGCGTGATGCCCGCTGTGGTCCGTCGCGTCTCGTTGACGCGCAACTCGAGCTGTCCGTCCTCGGACGCGATGGTCCCGCGGTCGCCGACCTGGCCGCCTGATTCGGCGTAGAAGGGCGTCTCGGCGAGGCAGAGGTCCACGTGCCCGCTCTCACCGTCGACTCGGTAGCGGAGGACGTCCGTGATCGAGGACAGCCGATCGTAGCCCACGAACGTGTCCGCGGCGCCTTCGCGCAGAATCTGCCACTCGCCGACCGCTTCGTATCGGTCGTCGGCCGCTTTGCTCCGCTCGCGTTGCGCCTGCATCGCCTCTTCGTAGCCCGGCTTGTCGATCGTCAAGCCACGCTCCTCGGCCATGATCTCCGTCAGGTCGGGAGGGAAGCCGAAGGTGTCGTAGAGCCGGAAGACGCTCTCGCCGTCGAGCTCGGTCGCACCGGCGTCCATGGCGGCGGCGGCGACCTCTTCGAAGAGTTCGATGCCCCGGTCGATGGTCCGGAAGAAACGCTCTTCCTCGGTGCGGATGATCGTGCGAGCTTCCCGTCCCTTGAGTCGGAGCTCCGGGTAGACGTGGTGGAAGCTGTCGATGACCGCCTGGGCGACGTTATGAAGGAACGGCCCGGCAAAACCGAGCTCGCGGCCGTGCCGAACGGCACGGCGCAGGATCCGGCGGAGCACGTATCCACGGCCCTCGTTCGAGAACTTCGCCCCGTCGCAGATGCTGAAAGTGACCGTGCGGACGTGGTCCGCGATGACGCAGTATGCCGTGAAAC
>CAZFPM010000442.1:0-2889 GCA_964520965.1 uncultured Myxococcales bacterium | reverse complement strand
GCCTGCTCCATGAAGCGGTCCAACATCCCGGTGGACTCGACGCCGTGACCGAGCACGAACGAGTCGCCGATCACGATGCCGCGGCGGTGCCCTTCCGGGACCTCGTCCCACGCCCGGTCTCGCATCCCGAGGTCGTTCGTCACGACCTCGTAGCCGGGGACGCTCTGGCCGGGCCCATCGAACGTGATCGGGGAGTCCGACGTGTAGGCGGGCACGAACCCGTAGCGCTGCCAGAGCAACGGCCGCTCCGCGACCGGGCCGGGCCGCAAAGCGATGACGACGGTCGCGACGGTCGCCAGCGCGGCTGTCGCGTAGGCGAACACGACCCAGCGCGGCCGCCGCACGCCGCGTCGCCGCGACCGAGCCCGACCGAAGCCGACCCAGGCGACGACGACCGCGAGCGCGGGAAGCGTGGACCCGTCGGACGCGATCATCCCCAGGGTGTACACCGGGGGCGATCCGGCGGCGATGACCGCGAGGATCAGCGCGGTCCGACACGCGGCCAACGTCAGCCCGATCACCACGACCAGGCCCACCAGCACGCCCAGCGCCCGGAGCAGCGGATGGAGGATCGGTGTCGCTCTCGTGACCGTTGGAGTTGTTTCTGGCACCGGGGCACCTTCCGCGACCATCGGTTACGCGGGAGCGCGGGCCCGGGCCGGGCGCGGAACGTCCCACGATGCTCTCATCGGGTCAATCGGACCCGCTACTCCCGGACGAATCCGCCGTCTCGGAGCACCACCCGGGTCGGCCCGCGCACTGGCAATTCACTCGGGTAGAGCGGGTCGCCGGGAAGCAGGAATGTCAGGCTTCCGTCGTGCAGCTCCATGCGGGGGCAGATCGGGACCGCGGTCTGGTCGCGGGCCCATACCAGTGCTTCATCGACGGTGTCGTGACGGGCGAGATCGTCGAGGGTGCACAGCGTGGGGGGCATGAGCAGGAGTTCCCCCTTCGCGGCGAGGTCGACCGCTTCACGCACCCCGTACCAGGCGCTCGACACGAGCTCGGCGTTGTCGTGGATCGGCTCCTGCCCATCGGGGCAGCGGGCGACGAAGAAGCGGGCGTCGAATCGGATCGGTCTGGTTTCCGGCGTGATCCAATGGGCGAAATACTCGAGGCCCTCGGGGGCCAGGACGAGGTCGTCGGCGAGCAGGATGTCGAGAAAGGCGACGCTGCGACCCTGCAGGGCTCGCCGCTGCCGGTCGATCCGCTCACGGGCCTCGACGGTGTCCCAACGGACGATCTCACCGTGGGGGCGTCGCGCGAACAGGATCCCGGACTCCTCGAAACTCTCGCGCAGCGCCGCCACCACGAGCCCTGCGGCCCGGTCGGGGTCGACGGCGTCTTCGTAGGCCGCCCGGGCCCATGCGAGCGACTCCTCGCCGAGCCGCGCGAGGAGAGCGGGGTCCGAGTCGGCGGGGTCGAGCTTGCCGCCGGGGTAGACCGAGACGGACGCCATGAACGCGGCCTCGCGGGTCCGTACCGACAGGAAGGTCTCAGGGCCGAGCGGTCCGTCGCGCAGCAGGACGAGGGTGGCGGCGTCGCTGGCCTGGACCCGGGTCAATGCACCGCGGCGTCGAAGTGGCGTTGCCAGCGATCACCTGGATCTCCGGCAGTGTCCCGCTCCAGCGTGTGGAACATCGTCGCGCTCTCGATCACCGCGCGTGGGGCATCCGACGCCTCGCCTGCGAGGAGATCGAGCAGGTGCTCGTAGGCGATGTACAGATCGAAGGCCAAGGCCTCGATATCGGGGGTCGGGATGATGACCGGGAGTGCGTCGAGCGCCCGGGCCTCGCGGCGGGCGAGCGGCTCGCCGATGCGTTGCACTCGGCGCGTCAAGGCATCGACGAGGGTATCGCGCGCCGAATCCTCAGGCGGGGCGAGGCGCGACGCGCAGAGCTGTTCGACCTGGTGCCTGACCCATTCGACGCGATGAATCGCGTCGCCGATGGCGGCGGGGTCGGCGCCGTGGAGCGCCGGCCGGTACGACCGCTCGGCTTCGGTCTCGCGGAGGATGTGGGCCACGAAGCTGCTGAGCCCGGTAGTGGTATCGCCGGGAGGCAAGACGGTCGTCAGCGTCGCCATCGGGTGCATCATCACCGCGTCGCCGGCGATCGATGCCAGGGTCTCGCCAGGCCCCACGGGCCCGGTCACGATCATCGTGAGCTCGCGACCGTATTCGCGGAGCAGAGAGGCGATGCGGGCCGCGACCGCCGACGTAAGTCCGCCGCCGATCAAGAAGAGGTCGATGCGATCGAGCGGGCGCTGAGGAAGTTCGCGGAAATGCTCGTAGAGGTAGCGGACGCACTCCGCCATCCCGATGGTCGCGTCGGGCCGCGTCGCGACGACCACGGCTCGGGTCTCCCGCGCGGCTTCCCACCGGCCGAGGAGGTCGAGGCGATCGATGCGACGGGGATCGGGCATGCGGAGTCGTTCGGGGGCGGACGGCCACGAGCGGCGCAGACCGCGCGGCCTCTGGGCGAGGTCCCAGGCTAGCGCAGGCCGGGCTGACGGGGCAAATTGTCCTGTTCGGCGCCCTCTGGTAGGCAGTGGGTCCTCACCCTGCCCTTCGAGCTCCGTCTCGCCGTGGCCTACGACCCCGAGCTGTGCTCGTCCCTGCTGAGGCTGTTGTCCCGCGTCCTCGGCGCGCGATACTGCGCGGCTGCCCGTGCACGCGGCACGCGACGGCCCGAGTGGGGTGGGTTCACGGTCACGCAACGTTTCGGCTCGGACCTGCGCCTCAACCCGCACTTTCACACCGTCGCGCTCGATGGCGTCTTCGACGTCAGCGCCGACGGGCGTTCGGCCGCGTTTCACCGGGTCGAGGGCCCTGGCGACACCGAGGTCGCGGAGCTCGTGCGCCGGATTCACGGCGGTGCCCTGCGGGTG
>CAZFPM010000441.1:0-2895 GCA_964520965.1 uncultured Myxococcales bacterium | reverse complement strand
CCCCCTGACCGCTGGTGAGTCGGGATCCTGGGACGCCGAGGGCGCCATGGCTGAAGCCTGTGTTCGGCAGCCGCGCGTGCACGGCGTCACAACGTCCCCAGATCGGCTGCGCCGACCGGAGTTGACACAGCCCGCGCAAGAAGGGTCTCGGCCCGAAGGGGAAGGCGCGGATCGCCGAGGTGCAACGTCGATGGTGGGCGAAGTGGCGCGAGGAGCGTGACGACCGCTACTCGTCGGGCGGCGGTCCGAGTGTACCCGTCCGGTAGACCTCGTCGTTGATGACGTTGCTCCTGCGTGATCGACTGCCGTGTTCTTCGAGGCGGATGAGGACCGGTGGTCCACGGCGACTCCGGATCAGCCTCCCACTCCTGGCCGCACAGGGAGAGGCCGAGGTCGTCGGGGTGAGCGAAACGGCCGGAGCTTCGGATCCAACTGGCCATCAACACAAGGGGGAAACGCCTCGATCTTGATGGGACGACTCGGGTGCCCTGAGGGGCGCCAAAACCCCTATGGAATGCGCTCGGCCGAGTTTTGGCACAGGACGCGATTGCCCTGCTTTCCTGCGCCCTCGCTCTTTCCATCCCCCATCTGACCTGATATGTAGCGGACGGTCACCATGGGCGCCCTCGGCGCCGAACAACCCGTTGCCCGGAGCGCGCGATGCGTTCGACTCCACGCCTTGGCTTCGTGCTCGTTGTCTGCGTCCTTGGCGCGTGCGCGTCCGACCTGGACGGCCGCCTGTCCGAAGGGACGGACTCCGCCCCGGCCGTCGCCGAAGACCAACGCGCAGCCGCGCGGCTCACGGTCGCGGAGTTCCGCGGGTCGTGGGATCCCGTCAGCGGCGTCTTCGACGTCGAGGTCGTCGAGCCCGCGGCGAGCGCGCTCGGTGTCGAAGTCGAGCCGTTCCGGGAGTTTGATCAGGCGCTCTACTGCGAGCCTCGGAGGACCTACGGATTCAGCGACACCATCGGACTCGTGACCGTGGCCGGCTCCATCGGAACGAGCGCGGGTGCGTGTGGGTTCGGAGGTTTCCCGTACGACATCCTCGGCGGGTTCTGCGCAACCATTCGGGTCTCCAGCTACTACACGTCGCTCTCGCTCACGAGCGTCACCGCCGAGATCGTGGCCGTCAACCCGCCGGAGTACACGGGGTACGAGTACCCGTTGGGAACCGGCGCCGACCCCACGGGGGGCGACCCGGTCCGTGGCATCGCGCAGGGGGACGGGCAGCCCACGGACGCCGGGGGCGGTCTCTTCCTGCACGGCGAAATCGTTCCGGGCGGTGTCGCCGAAACGATGTGGATGTTCCGGAACCCGGGCGGCGCGTTCGAGTTCTCCGGCCGGATCATGGCCGGCGTCGTCGAAGCGGACAACGACCTCGATGACAACTGCGACGGGTGGATCGACGATCGCCTCGGCGAGTACGCGGACGAGGCCGACTGCCGCTTCGACATCGACTGCCAGAGCGGACTCTGCCACGACATCGACACCGGGACCGCAATCGGGGACTGCGCGGAGACCTGCTCGGAAGGCCGCTACGGCGATCCCTGCGTCGACTGCCCGGGCGGCAGCGGCGACGCGCAATGCTCCGGCAACGGCACCTGCGACGACGGAGCCCCCGGGACCGGAGTCTGCACCTGCGCCACCAACTTCGCCGGCGCCGATTGCTCCGCGTGCGTCCCCGATCACTTCGGCCCTGCGTGCGACCCGTGCCCTGAGTGTCTGAACTCCGGGGTCTGCGGGGACGGTAGCGGCGGCAGTGGGGCGTGCGTGTGCCCCACCGGCGTGCACGGCGATGTCTGCGAGTTCACCTGCGCAGACGGGGTCGCGAACGGCGCGGAGGAAGGGATCGATTGCGGCGGCCCGTGCCCGGCGTGCTCTGGCTGCGTCCCGCACGGCTCCACCACTTCGGCCACCCTCGGGTTCGAGATGGACTTTATCGACCTCGACACCGGGGTCGTGACGCGAGACGACTTCATGGGCGGCGGTCCCGAAAACGACCTGAACATCGCGTACAACGCCGGCCGCCCGGTCCACAGCGTCGTCTTCCAGCAGTTCGGCCGGGAGATCGCCCACCTGACCGGCGTCGCCTACGCCGACGTGACGGGGTGTGATGTGGCCGGCGCAGCGTTTACGACGAGCCTCATCGACATCTCCTTCGACCCCGGCCGCGTCATCCTGGTCCGCACGGACACCGGGGCCGTCTTCAAGATGGGGAACCCGGTCGAAGGTGACACACTTACGTTCGACTTCGCCGAGCTTCTGGACTGCTGCACGGAGTGAGCGTGCGACGACGGGCGGTCGTGGTCGACTGACACGTTCCCCGCCTCCGCCCCGCCTCCACCGGCCCCGAGGCAGCCTCGCGCGGGGTCTCTGTCGTCGCCTCCCCCGGCCGCAGAGTCCGCCCGGAGTGGCGGCGACGGCGGACGAACGCGACGACGAGCGGGAGGCCGAGCCAACCGCGTCCCCCGCCGGCTGCAGCTCGGTTTGGGTGCGCGCCCCGATTGCGTTGGTGGGCGCGGCCCTGTACGCCGCTGGCCTCCCTTGGGTGCTGTTGACGCTTCTTGGCTCAATGTGAGCGAAGGCGTGGCGTGGAAATCCGGGACAAGCCCCGAACGGTGGGTGCACGGGGAGAGGCCGAAATCGTCGGGCGTAGCGGGAGCCTTCGGCACGACGGAGCAGAGAGGTCCGCATCTCCGCATCGGCGACGGCGTCCTGTGCCAATACTCGGCCGACGTGGTCTGCCCCGGCGCAACAGGGCCGAAGGAGCCACTATACGTGTGCCCATGGCGAGAAGCCGGTCGGCGCCCGACTGACCGATCATCCGGCGTCAGAACCAAGATGGATAGGCATTTCAAAGCACCTCCGAGAAGTAGCCCCCCGACGACACAGGCC
>CAZFPM010000440.1:2537-2902 GCA_964520965.1 uncultured Myxococcales bacterium | reverse complement strand
ATCCCGTCGCTGCACGCCGCGATGGTGCACGTGTTGGAGCAGGCATTGTTGTTGTTGGCGTCCCCGTCGTCGCACTCCTCGCCGGCGGGCGCGTTGTGGGTTCCGTCGCGACAGGCGGACCAGCTGCAGTCGATGTCGCAGGCCGGCGTGTTGACACCGCCCTCGTCACACTCCTCGCCGCCGTCGACGAGGAAGTCGCCGCAGAAGACCGTCCGGCACCACGGGTCGACGCCCGGCGCGCAAGCGGTACCACCACAGTCGCACGCGCCACCCGCGCAGTCCGAGTGGTCGACGCAGCCGCCGCCCTCGTCGATACAGCCGGCCTGCTCGTCGACGCGGTGGTCGCAGTCCTGGTCGATGCCGTC
>CAZFPM010000440.1:0-2527 GCA_964520965.1 uncultured Myxococcales bacterium | reverse complement strand
CCACGATGCGGCCGTGGAACTGCACGTCCTCATCGGTGCCACGCTTGAAGACCCACCACTCGGTGAGCTGGTTGGCCGGCGCCGAGGCGCGGCCTTCCAAGTTTCCGTAGACGACGAGGCCGCCGTTGACGTCGGTCGGGCGGTTGTTGCCGACGGTCGGAGGCTCGCCGCCGTTGCCCAGTCCGAAGTCGATCTTGTCCAGGTAGTCGTACATGTAGTGGCTCGGCGACGAGTGGCGGGTGATCTCCGCGTACAAGTCGGTGACCGGTGCGTCGTAGTTCGACGTCACCTGGATCCGGGAGCAGAACGCCCGCTGGAACCCCAGGTACGACCACGGGCCGGATCGTGGACAGTCATCGTCGAGGGTGATCGGCGACACCGTGTCCAGCTGAACCGTGTCGACGAAGCCGCGGGTGACGCGCACCTCGCAGAAGTCGTCGCCGTTGACGCCCTGCAGAACCGTCCGGTTCTCGCCGTCGAACGCCGCGAGCGCCGCGAGCTCGTCCTCGTCGAGCGACTCCCATTGGTCGAACGGCAGAACGTCGATCTCCATCGTCCCTTCCGCGAAGTTCACCGTTCCGACGAACTCCAGGAGCACGTGGCGATCCTGGAGTTCCTGGGTCTCGGTCCGGGTTGGCGACTCGGTCACCGACCCACCGGTCCCCTCGACCGCGACGCCAGCGTCCGCGTCCGACGGCACGGCGTTCTCCCCGCACGAGAGCAAGCCGAGTGCGATCACCGCTGGAACGATGACGAGATAGTTTCGAACCGAATCGATCATCATGACGACCTCGAACCTCATTTCTTGCCCGTGACCACCGAGCCCAGGCACGCAGCCTACCTGTCCGCTCCGATAGTAGCGGACGGCTTACGCTTGTCAATTGGCCGATCGGCCAAAAAATCCGCAGTTTCGACGCTTATCGCGCCCGACCGCCTCAGCCGCCCGGGAGCGGGAACGCCAGGGTGATCGATTCGCTGTCAATCGGGCCGACCTCAGGATGCTTCTCGGCCGCCGCATCGTGAGTCACCCAGCCCATCAGCCCGCCAGTCACCGCGTCGGCCAGCACGATGTCGAACCAGCCCGTCTCCTCGCGCTGGGCGATGTACGCGAAGAAACGACCGTCGCTGGCGAACACGGGCTCGCGCGCACGCGTCGCGGGGATCACAAACGCCGTCTCCGTCTCGACCTCGTAGAGCACCAGCTCGGACTCGTCTTCGCCCGCCCTGCGCTGGAAGAGCAGCCGGGTCAGATCCCAGCTCGCAGAGACCCCGCCGACGATCTGTTCGCCGGACGTGATCTGCTCGTCCTCCCCGGTCTCGAGATCGTGTCGCCACGCCTCGAACGTTCCCGAGCGGTTGGACACGAAGTAGATCCATCGATCGTGCACCCACGCGGGGGCTGCATCCGATGCCTCGTGGTCGGTCACCGCGACCGCACCCGATCCGTCGAGTGGGATGATGAAGATATCGTTGAAGCCTTCGCCGGTGACCGACCCTTCCACGGCGATCTGTTCCGCGCCCGGCGCCCAGGTCAGATTGGCCAGCGTCGCCAGGCCGTGCTCCACGCTCTCCACCTCGCCCGTCGTGATATCGACGATGCGAAGGTTCGGAGCTGTCAGTCCGGGCGAGAAGAACGCGATCCGGTGGCCGTCGGGCGACCACGTCGGCTCGTACTGACGAAGATCACCGGTGTCGATCCAGGTCACGTCGTCACCGTTGGCCCGGCGCACGTACAGGTAGTCGCGACGTTCCGGGTTCGAGGTATAGGCGACCCACGGATTCGCCAGCGCCGGCGGGCGCCCGTCGGTGTCCGGAGGCACGACCGTGTCCGACGCGTCATCGCCGGCGTCCGGGATGTCGGGCCCGTCCGGGGTGTCGCGGGCGTCGTCGACGTCGGTCACTTCCACGTCGGCGTCGGCATCAACGTCCCCTTCGCCGCTACCATCGGCGTCCGACGCGTCTACGACATCGCCGGTCTCCGAGTCGCCGCCGTCACCGGCGTCCGGGTCTTCGCCGTCACCGCCGTCGTCCCCGGCATCCATGTCGCCGCTCCCGTCGCTGGCGACGTCGGCGTCGAGCCCGTCACCGGCGTCGGGCGCATCCGCCGTGTCCACGTCACTGCCGTCGCCGGCGTCCGCATCCCCGATGGCGACGCATTGACTCGTGGCGAGATCGCAGCGCTCGACCGTCGGATCGGGGCATTCGAAATCGTTCGCACACCTGCAGGACTCGCCGACGCCGCAGTCGGCGGTACCGTCGCCGGTCTTGTCCCCGCTACAACCGACGAATCCCACCGCCAGTGCAGCCGCGCCAAGCAGCTTCAGCGAGCGCATTCCAGCTTCGATGCCATACCAATTCATCCGCAGACCTCCGGCCGTCGGCAACGGCGTTTACGATGTTCGAGCACGGGGAGCCTACCGCGTCCGTGAGTTCCCCGCCAGTCGTTCCGACACACCAGCGGGGCCCGCACCTCGTCGCAAGGGGTGCGGATCCTCAATATGAGACGCAGGACTCGGGGGCAGCGCGA
>CAZFPM010000439.1:0-2906 GCA_964520965.1 uncultured Myxococcales bacterium | reverse complement strand
TCCTGGAATTCTCGGTTCAAACATTTCCCAATACGGCGCAATCCCGGTCGCACACATCGGGGTGATTCCATCGCCCGCGCGCCTGATGTCACGAGCGTGTCGGCGGGGGCCGAGCGCTGGAATCGCAGCCATGATGTCGGACGTCCAGACGAAGCCGGACCCGCCGAGCAAGGCCCACGTGGCCGCGATGCGGGGCGAGCAATCGAGGGCGAGGGTCGCCGCCGCAGCGAACGCGAACAAAGCCAGGACGCCGATGACTGCGCCCGCACGGGTCGTGATGCCCCGCGACGGGTCCCGCGATGTCGACCACACGTCGGCTGCGAAGTAGGCGACCCCAACGCCACCGGCCGCGATCGCGAAGTCGTCCAGGCGCACCAACCACTCGCGCACCGTGCCGGCATCGACCGCGCCGACCCCGACGAAGCCAGCCCCGGCGAACACGCCGAGCGCCGGCATCAACACCAGTGCCGTGCGGACGCTGCTCGATGGGCGCATTCGCGCCGGTTCCGGTCGCTCGACGATGCTCATCGCGCGCCAACAGACCGCGGCGGACAGCGCCCAGAGGCTGAACGCCGGATCGACGCCGTCCGACACCAGCGTGACCGTCAAGGCCGACAGGGCCACCGAGCCGGCGGCCACCGCCGCGAGGCGACCAGAGCCGGCGCGCGAGCGGCGGGTCAGACCCTCGGAACCGATCAGCACCAGTCCCAGAAGGACTACGATTCCAAGCCCCAACCAACCAAGGCTGAGCGCGCTGTGGGAGTCGCGTCGGACCTCCATCGGACCACTGATCCGGGTCCTCGCCAGCTCGTACTCGACCTCGACCGGCGTCGGCGCGGCATCGGCCAACACGTTGCGCACCGCATCTGGCTCCATTGCGCCGTCGACGGCGATCTCGCCGACGCGGACGACGCGCGCCGCGTCCAACAGCTCGGCCGGCGGTGCCTCGTCGAAGCGTTGCAGGGAGAGCACGAGGGTCCGCAAGCGTCCGCGCTGCTCGATCGTCACCTCGACGGACGTTCGGCGAGACCGGGCCAGCGCGGCGGCGAGCTCTGCGTCTCCGGTGACCGGCGTGCCGTCCACCGCGACCACGCGGTCCCCGGACTGCAATGCAGGTGTCGGCAGTATGGAGCCCGACTCGATCGTGAGCACGCGATCCAGCGACAACCCCCGCAGCACCCGGGGGCTCGACAGCCAGAGCTGTGCCCCGGCGACGACAAGGAAGACAATCGCGATCGCAGCGATCGCCCGCGTATTGGAAGGATGCGTTCGCGTCATGGCCGTTGCGCGCATACTGCACGTGGCCCGGTGGGCGGTCAAACCCCTCCGTGGCCCCACCCGCGTCCGATACATGCAACGAGCGGCGGAGAAGCGACCGCTCGAGCCGAAGGCTGTCGTCGATTTGCCGAGATGCGGCGCCACAACTACAATGACGGCGTCGCACCGCACTGGTCTCCGCTGCCGAACGATGCACGTCCGATTCACGACATCTCTGGTGATTGCCAGCGTTCTGCTCTGGCCGGTGGTCCCGTTGGCGCAGGAGACCGGCAGAGCCGTCAGGCACCTTCTGCGTGCCGGCGGACACGACCGGACCGGGTTCGACGACATCGCAGTGCCACCTCCCGCGGACCTCCCCTACGCCCAGATCGTCGATCCGGCCCGTTATCGACCGGGCAGCGTCTCCCTTGGGACGACCTCGGACGGGTCGATGCGTCACTCCGAGCGACTCCCGCTCGAGAGTGACGCGCACTACGTGCTGCCGGCGCATCGGGCGCGGGACACACACTACGGCACCGAGGAGATGATCCACCTCCTCCTCGAGACGGCGGAGCGGGTGACAGAGCAGCACCCGGGTTCGCGGCTCGGTGTCGGCAACATCAGTCAGCGCAATGGCGGCGACATCACGTGGAGTCGCTCGCACAACGCCGGCCGAGACGCCGACATTGCCTTCCCGTTCGTCGACTCCGAAGGCGCTCCCGTGGAGACGGACGATCTGGTCAGGGTGCATCGAGACGGCACTCCACGGAGCGGTGGAGAGTTGCGCATCGACCTCGACCGGGCCTGGGCGTTCGTCGAGGCGCTGCTCACGTCCGAGGAAGCTCAGGTGCAATGGGTCTTCGTGTACGAACCGCTCAAACGGCGGATCATCGAGCGCGGCGCGGAGTTGGGGGCCGACCCCGAGGTGCTGCGACTCGCCGGCGACGTATTGCATCAGCCAAGCGACTCGGCCAGGCACGACGACCACTTCCACGTGCGGATCTACTGCTCGCGTTCCGACCGGCTGGAGGGTTGTCAGAACTGGGGCCCGCGCTGGGGGCACGCCGATTACTGGGACATCGAGGTGCGGGCGCGCATCGACGAACTGCTTCGCGGTCTCCTCGACCCGGACGACGAGATCGCCGTCCGCTGCCTGGAACGACTGGAGCAGCTGGGAGCTCGCGACGACGTGGCACGGTTGGTCGCTGCCCTGCCCCATGCCTCGCCGGTGGTGCAGGTCGAGATTCTGAACCTGATCGCAGCCTACGACCTGCCGGGCGTGACGGGCCCGATCGTGCCGCTCGCCGAGAGCTCGCTCGACCCCCGCGTGCGGTCGGCCGCCCTGTGGACGCTCGGACGTCTTGCCGATCCCGCGTCGGGGCCCGCGCTCGCGGCCGTCGCGCGGAGAGACGGAAGGCCCCTCGACGACGGCACCCCGCTTCGGCAGGCGGCGACGCACGCAGCACGCAACGTGTACAACGTCGCCATGGTGCCCGACTTGATCGGGTCACTCGGGGACGAGCGTTCGACGGTCCGCTCCGAGGTCGTGCGTGTCCTGCGGCGCGCGACGGGGTTCGCCCCGTCGGCGCAAGCGTCTGGTCCGGACGACCGGGTTGCCCGCAAGGGCTGGCTCCAGAGCTGGCGGGACT
>CAZFPM010000438.1:0-2908 GCA_964520965.1 uncultured Myxococcales bacterium | reverse complement strand
CCGAAGGACCAGCTGCTCCTACGGACTCCCTACAGCGTACGCCCGGAGCCAGTACACGTGGGAGGAATACGTCGGAGCCGTCACGGGGAGCGGCGGATCACCAGACCAGGTGTGGTTGATCCGGGTGCGAGAGGTGTCGCTCGTGTTGCAGGCACGCAGCGGGAAGGACGAGCCATCCTCCACATCGAGAGCGACCCAGTAGGTTCCCGCGGCAACCAGGACGTCAGGGACGTCGATCTCGGTCAGACCGGACACCGTGCCAGCGCCGGACGTGAGGAGGTTCGCGGGCCCGGCCGTTCCACCGTCGTAAAGCCCGATCTTGACCGCGTAGGTGCCGTCCGCGTCCAGCCCGAGTCGACGAATGGTCGTCGGGGCAGGGACATCGACGCGGGCGAACCAGAGCATCGCGGGGTTGAATCCCGGGGTGATGTCAGGCGCGAGGCACGAATGGTACTCGGTCTCGCCCGGCGGGCACGACGCGCAGGTTGCACCCCCACAGTCGACGCCCGTCTCGTCGCCGTTCATGTCGCCGTCCGAGCATGTGAAGTTGCACGTCGGACCGTGAACGCCGGTTGGGCAATCGCAGGCTCCGCTTCCAGCCATACCCTCGTCGCACACGCCCCCATTCTCGCAGGTCGGACACGGGTCGCAGGACGGGCCGTAGTACCCCGTGTCGCAGAGGGCGCACTCCGTGCCGGCGAATCCGGCGTTGCAGGCACAGACGCCGGTGCCGGCTGCTCCGTCGTCGCAGGTTCCGTTGCCGTTGCACTCGCCACTTCCCCCGAGGCCCGGGCACGGACCGCAGGGGTCGCCGTAGTAGCCGTCGAGACAGGTCTCCGCGCAATCCCCCACCGGCTCGGGGACGACCTCCCCGTCGATGTCGTGGCAGAGCCCACTGATGCAGTCTTCGTTGAACCGGCAATCGGCTTCGTCCGCGTACTCGTTGAGCCGATCGTCGACCCACTCGTCGCAGTTGTCGTCCGCGTCGTTGGCGATCTCCGTCATGCGAGCCATGATCCGTCCGCGGAAGAAGAAAGCGCCGACCGGGTTACGGAACATCCACCGCACGATCGATTGGGCGCCGGCGCCGATGTCGCCGTGGTAGAAGAGCCCGCCACTGGCATCCGACGGACGGTCCAGGCCGGCCGGCAGAGCGCCGGGATCGTAGCCCGTGCCGAGCGGGAACTCGTATCCGGCGAAATCGGGGGGGGAGATCGTCACCATCTCGGCGACCACGTCGGAGAGCGTGGTCGTCCAGTGGTTCGTCACACCGACCTCGGCACAGAACGCCCCGGTGATCGTGTACGGAAACGTCACCTGGCACGTGCCCCCGATGCATGCGCCACCAGTCGGACACTCGGAGGCATCGCCACAGGCGTCCCCCACGTTCGACGGGAAGCCGCAATCCCCAGCCGTGGTGTAGATGCTCCCGCCTACGGTTGTCAGGCTCACGGTCCCCGTCACTCCCTCGGTCACCCGCTGCTCGCAATAGAGCGCCTGACTCACACGCCTCAGCGCGTCGGGGTCCATCGTGTCGACGCTCAGCCACTCGTCGATCGGGACCTCTTCGAACGCGAGGGTCCCCGTGCTCGGGTCGAAGAAGCCGATGAATTCGCCCACGGTGACCAGGGGGTCGGCCACCGTGACCGTGGCCACGGGCCGTGCGTCGTCCGGCGCGCCCTCGTCGACCGAAACGCACGCCGCGAGGCAGGCGAGCAATGCGATGAGGCCTGGTCGTCGAGGCGCAGGAGCAGATGTGAATATCGCCATGTCGGGGTTCCGGGGGGAGCCTGTTGGGGGTTCGTCGGGCCGGCGGTGAGCGCCATCAGAATTCGGCCCGACCGGCGTCGGCGCGTTCGGCGCGCCCGCGTGCGAGCAGGGCCGTTTGGATAGCCGCCGGACATTCTATCACCGGCCACCGCTCGTGCAAGGGTCGGGAGGGGACTTCCGCCCAAGATCCGAGCACATGGTCCCACGTTCGCCGACATCTCCGCAGACCGCCTACCCCGCGCTGACACGGGGTCGTCGGTGACCTACTTGAAGCGTGCGACGAACGGCCGACAACGCTATGGTGCGACACGTGAACCACGCTCCTCCGACACGCCCAATCAGTGGGCTCCTGGCGCTCGGTCTCGCGGCCATCGTCGCCTGCGGGTCACCGAAGACGTCGGACCAGCGGACGGGGATCGCCCCCTCGGGGAGATCGACGCGAGACACCGGGGCCGGCGGCGATGACGTGACCGGAGCTTCGGACATCGCCGATGACTCGACCGATGCGACCCCCGGCGATTCCGGGATCGCCGACCTGTCGGCGACGGATGCCGACACGCCAGACGGCGAGCCCGTGGGCGACACGCCCTCGCCCGACGTCGGTGTCGACGTCGGTGCCGACACAGCATCCACCGACGCCCCGGTCGACACTGTCGATACCCGGAGCGATCCGCCCCCCGATGTCGCTCCGCCAGACGTCCTGACGGTCGTCGTCCACGCGACAGACGTGTGGGGGCAATCCGTGCCCGACATCGAGGTCGAGGTCATCGGCCCCGACGACCGGGTCCGGCGGCTCGATGCCGGCGCATTCGCACCCGACGTCCCGGGACGCTACACCGTCGCGTGTACGGCACCGGACCATCGGGACTCGAGCGTGGACTTCGATTGGAACGGGGGCATCGACGCCAACGCGGTCTCCGTGACCCCCGACCCCACGGACACGCGGGCGCTGACGATCCGGCGCGTCTCGGAGCGCTCGGCGGGCCCGGCGACCATCAACCTCCATGTCGGTCTGCACCACGCATGGTTCGCGGCGTCGGGACGCCCCGCCCGTCGTGGCAACCGAGCCCGATTCCTGATGAATGGCGAAGAGACCTGGCGGCTCGTCCGGGAGCGATTCGAGGCAGCGACGGACAGG
>CAZFPM010000437.1:0-2917 GCA_964520965.1 uncultured Myxococcales bacterium | reverse complement strand
CCAGCAGGTGTTCGATGCCCAGGACCGTCTCCTCGTGTCCCTTGGCGTGGGTCCCGAAGATGAGGCAGCTGGTCTCGACGTCGTGGCTATGCAGCGAGACGATGGCGCGCTCGAGCCCCTCGGCGCGGGCGCGGGCGGCGAAGGCGGCGTCAGCAAAGGACCGCCCATGGGTGTTGACGTCCCAGGTCATGCCGTGGGCGCCTAGCGCCGCGACGACGTCCCAGAAGCCGGGGTGAATGGTCGGCTCGCCGCCGGTCAGCACGACGCGTCGAAAGCCCTGGCCGTGGAGAAAGGCGACACGCTCGAGCAAGCCCTCGGTCTTGGTGAACCAGGCCTCGGGGCGCCCGGAGGTGCTGCACATGGGGCAGTCGTTATTGCAGGCCTCGGCCAGCCGGAAGAGCGAGATGCTCTCGTCGTCCACGGGGCGCTCCGCGGGGCGGAGCTTGCGCATCAGCTGGACGCTGTGGGGCGTGGTCGAATCTTGGCGGGTCTCGCTCACGGTTGAAGCTTACACGACCAGACACGAAGAGGCCCGGAGCCGATATGGCGACCCCGGGCCTCGTGGTTCACGCGAAGAGGTGACCGATCAGGCGGTCTGTCGGCGACGCAGGAGCGCCGCGGCGCCGAGGCTCGTCAAGACCAGCCAGGGGATCACCGGAGCGTGGCTGGTGCCGCAGCCGCCGGAGTCATCTCCGGAGCCGGAGCCGTCCTGATCGTCGGTCGGTCGCTCTTCACCGCCGGATGAGCCGGCGACGTCGAGGGTCGCGTTGCTGCCACCCATCGCGGCGCCCGCGACGTCATCAGTGATGCCCGCGTCCTCCAGGGCCTCGCCCCAGGTCTCCGCGGTCGGTTCGCAGGCGTCCATCGCGGCGCAGGCGTCCTCGTCGTTGGCTTCACCCTCGAGGCACTGGTTCAGGGCAGCGAGCTCATCGAGGCCCGCGTTCTGGAGGACGGCGTAGCTGCATAGCGCGGTGCACATGCCGATCATCTCCTCGAGCTCCTCGGCGGAGGGCGGTGTGATCGTCACGCTGCCGCCTCCGGGATCACGCTGGCAGATCCCGTCGATGCAGACCTCGCCGTCGTGCTCGTTGATGCAGTCCGCGTCGGATTCGCAGGCCATGGCGTTCCCCTGACCCTCTTTCGACTCGTCGTCATCATCGGGCGGGAGCTCGAAGTCGGCCTGCTCGTCGACGCCGTCGGTGTCCGTGGACTCCGAGGGCACGCTGACGGCGCTGCCGCTGGACGCGAGTCCTCCGGCCTCCGCGCATGCACCGACGTGCTCACAGAGGGTGGTGCAGTTCGCATCCGTGGGCACCTGCTCGGGGTCGATGACGCACTCTCCCCAGGACTCCGCGGGCTCGATGGGCTCGATGGGCTCGTCGTGGAAGCCGCAGTAGCCGTCGATACAGATCAGACCCTGCTCTTCACAGTCCGCGTCGCTCTCGCATTCCACGGGGGCCCACTCCATGCTCTCGCCCTCGCCCTCGCTCGGGACCGAACCATCGGAACCGTCCGAGGGGGTGCCTGCGGAGCCGCTGCTGCCCCAGGTCGCGCTGCTCTCGGCGCACATCATGTACTCACCGCAGTCGGCGGCGGTCGTGCAGTAGGTCCCGGTCTCGGTGCAGCCGCCCCACACGCAGTGGAAGCCCTCGTCGCATTCCGCGTCGGACTCGCAGGCGTCGAAGGAGGGCATGGCGCAGTAGCCCTCTTCACCGCAGACCATCTTGTACTCCAGGCAGTCATCGTCGGTCTCGCAGCCGATCATCGCCTGGGCGGCCAGCGCCGGTGTGGCGAAGGCCATGATGCTCAGCGCGGTCAGCGTCATCAGAATTCGTTGCGTATCCATCGCGTATCTCCCGGGTGGCGGAGTCTCTGGAACGGGGCCATGGTCGTGGAAACCGGGACTCAATGCCAAATAACCCGTGCAATTACGCAGCAGCCCCTAGGAAAAACAAGCGCTCTAGTCCGAGTATAAACCACCCGGGGAGCCACGCGACAACCACCAGTCAGGCGCAACTCAACTGTACCACTGCGGAGAGTGTGGTGCGATTCGACCGGGGCGTGGCACACGAGGCGGTCGTCGGGACCTCGGGAGACGACCTGTTGCGAGCCGCCGGTCAGACCGTGGCCTTGGTGGGCCCCACCGGCTCCGGAAAGACCACGGTGATCCGGCTGCTCCTGCGCTTCTACGAGCCCCAGCAAGGAAGCCTCAAGCTGGATGGCCAGCCCCTGGAGGCACTGGATCTGGCTACCCTTCGCCAGTCCATCGCGGTGGTGGGCCAGCACCCCACCCTCTTCCCGGGCACCGTGGCCGAGAACATCACCTATGGCCGCCCCGGTGCCACCCGTGCCCAGGTGGAGGCGGCCGCCAAGGTGGCGGAGGCCCACGCCTTCATCCAGACCCTTCCTCAGGGCTACGACACCCGGGTGGGTGAGGATGGGCACAATCTCAGCGGAGGGCAGCGCCAGCGGGTGGCCATCGCCCGAGCCGTCATCAAGGATGCGCCCGTCCTGGTCTTCGACGAGGCCACCAGCGCCGTGGACAACGAGACTGAAGCGGCGCTGCAGCGCTCGCTGGCCCGCATCTCCGAGGGGCGAACCACCCTGGTCATCGCCCACCGCCTGAGCACCATCCGCAGCGCCGCCCTGATCGTGGTCCTCGACGGGGGCCGGGTAGTGGAGCAAGGCACGCACGATGCCTTGGTGGCGGCCCGAGGCCTCTACGCCCGCCTGTGGTCGGTCCAGACCGGCGAAGCCTCCTGAGCCAATGCCCCTAAATGCCCCTGATCCAGGGCCATGAAAGTGACTGGAATCATTGAGCCGAACTTCGGGCCCTGAAACGAGTCGGTTCTGGCCTGGCACTGGGTCTTGACGGCGGCAATCCGAGGACGTGATTTCAGGGACTTGCAACGACCCT
>CAZFPM010000436.1:0-2937 GCA_964520965.1 uncultured Myxococcales bacterium | reverse complement strand
GGGTCGCCGTGGCGGTGGAGGATGGGATTGGGGTCGCTGCCGGCGGCGGTGTCGGACCGGTCGTCCGTCGCGCCGGCGTCGTCGGAAGCGCCGACTCCGGTGTCGCCGTCGTGCGCCGGGACGGGGACGACCGCGTTGTCGTCCGAGCCGCAGGCCAGGAAGAGCGTGGCTGCCAGCAGGAGGAGCGCCGCTCGGGACAGGTGCAGGGGGCTTGTCATGGGATCCGTTGGGGGTCGGAAGGCGGGGGAACCTTCCAACACCCCGGCCGTAACTCCCACTGAAGCTTTGCTGAAACCGCCCTACGTGGGGGGGCGGCGGGGGCGGACGCACGTGCTCGGTAGACTGTGGCTCCCCCCCTGCGTCGCTTCGCTCCGCTATCCCCCACGGGTGGGGAGCGGCTGTGTCTCCACCGCCGACGTGGGCGTTATTCCAGCGTCGCGAGTCCTGCTTCGAGCTCCGCGTACCGGGCGACGAACGCGCCACGCAGCGCATCGGAGGCCGTGCGGATCTCCGCGGCGGCAACCTCGAGTTCGATCGCCTCGGGGTTCGCCTCCAACAGCTCGACCATGGCGGCCCGGATTTCGTCGTCTTCGAGCCAGGCGGCGATCTCGTCGTGCGTGCGTTCGACCTCGGCGGAGAACACCTCGACGTCGACCGACTCCATCACCGCCCGGAGGGCGTCGACGTAGCGGGCGTACCCCGCGGGATCGCCGACGACCAGGTGATCCAGGACCGACTCCGTGCAGTAGAGGAGCCCGTTCGGGTCGCGGAACGCGTTCGCGCCGCCGTGGTGGCAATCCGAGAAGATGTCGTCCGGGTCCCACCCGTGGATCGTGTAGTAGTCGATCACCCGGTGAGCGCGGTCGACGCTCTCCTCGGCGACGAAATAGACCTCGTCGATGTAATCTCCGTTGCCGAGCAGGGTCATCAAGGCAACCCAGCGGAGATACTGGTCGAGGTCCATCGCGCCATCGAGCGCGTCGACCAGCTCCGCGCCCGACAGGTCGCGCATCGCCTCCAGGAAATCGCCGTAGCGCACCCCGGCCGCCGCCAGGTCGTCGTGGGCCCAACGCGGGTCCGCCGGCTCCCGATTCGCGTCGTTCCGACGCCGAATCACGGCCCGCACACGGCTGATGTCCCGTCGGACCTCCTCGTCGGGCACCTCGGTGTAGAGGTAGAAGCCCTGCGACACGTCGTCGATGCGCACCGAGACGGTGCCGAGCTCGACGTGCCAGACGCCGAGCTGCTGCATGAGCCGATCGGCCGTGAGTTGGTTCACGTAGCGATCGTCTTTGCACATCGACACCAGGTAGAACTCGTCGGTCCCCGACTCGGGAAGGATGTCTCGGGCGTCGCCGTCGTCCAGGTCGACCGACAGGCTCTTCCGAGCGCATCGGATCGACGTCTGTCCGCGGAACGACGCAGCGAAGGGCGCGGGGCTGGAGAACGGCACGATGCGCAGCCCGCCGGTGAATCGTGTGTCGCGATCCCGGTCGTCGGCGATGCGGTCGAAGATCGCCCGCTCCTCCGGCGTGAACGTGATCTCGATCGCCCGGTCGTCCGTCGACGGCCCTGCGATCGCGCCGGTGAGGTCACACGGTTGCTCGGCATGCTCGGGTGCCGGGCGGCCGAGTCCGACCCGTCGCACCGTCCGGTCGCCGGCCTGCAGCTCGACGCGGATCTCCTGCCCGGCGTCGCAGAAGGCCAGCACGCCGAGTCCTGCCTCCTGCCTCGCGTCGAGGGCGCCGGAGATCGCCTCCGCCGTGGCCTCGGCGTCGCCGTCGCCGGTGAAGGCGTACGCTCGATCGATGTCCGCCTGTTCGACAGCCCAGAAGTCGATCACGTAGTCTCGATCGAGGTCCGGCCGCGCTTCGAGCTCGAGTCCCGGAGCGACGAACACGACCGCGCGGGTGCCGCGGAGGGTGTCTTGCGAGATCTGCTCCCAGCCTTCGGCCGCATCGTGGGCGGCGAGCTCGACCGCGAGCGGCTCTGCGTCGTCGGCGGTGAACACCCGGTCGAGGCGCTGTTCGAGGCGAGCGCGGTCGGTCGTCGCGCCGACGACCTGGAGCAGGGTGTCGGACCACGCCCACACCGCGATCCGTTCCTCTGCCGGGCGTCGCGCGACGAAGGCGTCGATGAAGGCGCGCGTGGCCGCGACCTCGTCCGAGTGCCATCGCGCCACGAGCAACGTGGCGCCGGGGCCCGCGTCGGTCTCGCTCCACGCCGAGGGGAGCTCGCCACCGATCTCGTCGGCAACGGTCAAGCAGCTCGCGAAGCTCGCCGGAAGCGGCGCGCCCTCCTCGTCGGAAAGCTGTACGAGGAGCTGTCGAGCCCCGGGCAGGCTGCGCGCCCGGACCGCGGTCGCGGTGCGGAGCGCCTCGCACGCATCCGGTTCCACGACATCGACCTCGACATCGGGGCCGAGATCGACGCGGGTGTCGACCGAGCCGAAGTCGAAGTCGACGTCCGGGATGTCCGTATCCGCACCGGCGTCGCGAGCGTCGGCGGTGGTCGCGTCGTGCGTCTCGGCGGGAGTCTCGTCGCCGCAGTCGACGAGCCCGACACCGAACATCGACCACGCCACGACGAGCAGATGTCCACGTCGCGTTCGGCGGGAAAGGGATGCGGGGCGATCAAAGGGCATTGGTCCTCGGGGTCACTCGACTCTGCGACGGAGACTCAGAACGACACGCGAAGAAAGCCCCAACACGCGTCACCCTCGGGCGTGTGTCGGACGATGAACCCGACGGCGACCGGCCGGCCATCGTCGACGACGAATTCGAACGTCTCCATGGCGAGCACGCCATCGTAGCGGAGTGAGCCGACGAGACCGTCGCGCTCCGACCAGGCCGCCATGCGACGGCCTCCGGCCGGGTCGTCGTCGATCGACACTGCCGATTCGATCAGCCAGTATGCCCGGCCGTCGACGAGGCCGAT
>CAZFPM010000435.1:0-2949 GCA_964520965.1 uncultured Myxococcales bacterium | reverse complement strand
AGGTGCGAGTGGTGGACCAGACCTTCGGTCAGCGCAAACCACTATCCGGGATCGCCGGCACGCACGGAAGCCGAAATCCTGGCGCCACCAGGGTGCAAGGTCCGGGGGCGCTCGCCGGGTCCTTCGAGACGCTCGCTCGAGCGGGCTCCTCAGGACGAGCGGGCATTTGCATGGAAAGGCGTTGCGCTACCCAAGTGCCTCAGCACAGGGGTTTTGATTAGTGGGTGGGGTAGGCCGCACCCATCCTCGCCCGCACCCTCTTCACTGTGAACATCCACCGGATCGTCGCCCCCTCAACGCTCGAAGCGGAGAAAGCGCACGCCGTCGTGACCCCCGCGGCCGGCGGGGTGGAAGCCGCGGCCGACGAGGGGCCGCAGGTCGAGATCCCACTCGCCGCGAACGACGATCCAGGCCCGCGACGAGCGTTCGAGCAGGCCCGGATCCCAGCGCTCGGTCGCGACCGTGATTGGCACGTCGTCGGCGACGGTGAGCGCGACGGTGAACGGGTCGCCCGCCTCGAAGGCGTCGAGGATTCCCTGCGGATCGACGCCCTCGTCGGGTGCGAGCGCCAGGCTCACGGCCCACAAATCGGAGTGCCGCGGGGCGTAGACGACGTCGCCGGCCGCGGCGTGGGCGCCGATATGCTCGGCGACCCTGGCGAACCCGTCGGGCTTGTGGTCGCGGACGTGAAGAACGCATTGGGCGAGCGAGGCGACGACCAGCGCAGCGTACAGGCCGACGCCGAGGGCCGGGCGTCGCGACGCGATGATCCGCGCCCCCCAGGTCGCCCAGATCGCACAGAAGGGCAGGCCCCAGACGAGGGCACGCTCGTGCCAGAGCGGACGCCCGAACAGGCCGGCGGCGGCGATGATCGCGAAGGGGACGAGCACGGTGACGGCGACGCGGCGCCTGGCCGCGCGATCGGCGAGCGCGGCGAGGACGAGCGAGGAGCCGAGGAGCGCCACGAGCGCGGCGACGAAGGGCACACCGCCGGTGCCGGCCCAGAGCGCGCGGACGACGGACCCGAACGCCGCCGCGCTGTCGAGGGAACCGACGTGACCGGAGCTCCTCCCGAAGCGGGGCGCGACGACGGCGACGCAGACGGCGACAGGTAGGCTGACCGACGCACCCCACGCGGCGAGGCGGAGGCGGGACGGGCGGGAAGGCGGCGGGGGCTCGGGGCTCCGGGACGCGCCGTCGCCGGCCGCAGCGGGAGTCGCACCGAGCTC
This sequence comes from uncultured Myxococcales bacterium, assembly GCA_964520965.1. Taxonomy (GTDB): domain Bacteria; phylum Myxococcota_A; class Bradymonadia; order REDH01; family REDH01; genus CAZFPM01. The sequence goes on along the minus strand of CAZFPM010000435.1, from coordinate 1,720 downwards.
CGGAGTCGCATCGCCCTTCGGTCCGCGCCGGCCGATCCAAGCGTCGGCGGCTGCGGCGAGGATGGCGAAGACGGCCAGGGCGTGGGTGAATGCGAGAGCGAGCCCGGCGACGAACATGCCGACGACCGGGGCGTTGCGCTCGCTGCGGAGCGTGGCGCGGGCGGCGATCCAGTAGACCGCGGTCAGGGCCATGAGCAGCGCGTACATCCGCGCGTGGGCGCCCCACGAGGCGGCGGCGGGGAGCACGGCGAAGAGCAGCCCGGCGGCGGCAGCCCAGCGGGCCGGCAGGGCATGGGCGATGCCGCGAACGAGGGCGACGGCGGTCGCGGCGCCGAGGAGCGCGGAGAGGGCGAGCAGCCAGCCGGTAGACGACGAGACGGCGGCCCAGAGGTGCAGGAGCGCCGGATAGCCGAAGGGGTGGCGATCGTAGACGAGGTTGATGCGCGGGAGATCGGCCCAGGCGGCTTGGGCCTGCGCCAGCGCCATGTACTCGTCGTACCAGAGCCACGCCGGGAAGTTCGGCGCGAAGCGAAGGCCGAGGGCGAGCGCGGCGATGGCGAGGAGAGCCGCCGGTCCGGGTTTGTTCACGTGGGAGCTCGACACGGTATGGCGAGCACAACGCTACCAGCGCGCCCGACGGAGCTGCAACCTCGCTCGGGCCCTCGGCAATACGGAATACACACCACAGGCCACAATCTGTTGTTGTGACAGGCGTATTCCAGGTGAATACGGTATCTCTTCCCGCGCTCTTTCATGTTTTCAGAATACACGTATGTTCACCTCGTCACCCTGACAACGGAGGACGAGATGGGCGGACATATGACGAATCGATCGCAGTCGCTGTGGCTCTGTGCAGCGATCTTGGCAGCCGCGAGCGCGTGCGGCACTTCCAGCAACAGCGACATCGGCCGCGCAATGGGGGCGGACGCGGCAACCTCCGATGCGGGATCTTCCGGAGGAGGAGGGTCCGGAGGATCCGGCGGAACCGGTTTTGCCGACGGCGGCTCCGACAGCAGCTGGGGCGGTAGCGCCGACACCGCTGCGGACGCCGGCTGGTCGCACCCGGGCGACGACACCGGGACCAGCGACGACACCGGGGGCTCCTGGTCGGAGAGCGACGGCGGTTCTTGGGGCGATGCCGGCGACGCCGGATCGGCCCCGGACGCCGCGGCAGACGCTGGCGCCGACGCCGACCTCGGAGGCGGCAACACCAACGTGAACATCGGCGGCGCCCAGGACTTCGGGTACTTCCGCCGCCTGCTCGACGACGGCCGCATCCCGCACCCCGACGACTTCGAGGCCGCCGGGTTCTTCGCCGAACACCACACGCCGCTCCCCCACCCGGTGTGCGGCGAGCGCATCTGTCTGCAGGCGCTGCTCGGTGTCATGGGTAACCTCATGGACGGCAGCGGCTGCACGATGGTCCAGGTCGGCCTCAATTCGCCGCTCGTCGCGGACGAGCGCAACCGCCCGCCGCTAAACCTGGTGGTCGTCGTCGATCGCTCGGGGTCCATGTCCGCCGACGGCAAGATCGGATACGTGCGGCAGGGCCTGGAGATCCTCATCGACGAGATGCGGGACGAGGACCGGCTCGCCATCATCGCCTACTCCGACGGCGCGGAGATCCTCCAACCCCTGACCCAGGTCGGCCTCAACCGCCGAGACCTGCGCACCGCCGTCGCCGCGCTATGCCCGGCGCTGCGCAAGCCGCTCGCCGGGT
>CAZFPM010000434.1:0-2983 GCA_964520965.1 uncultured Myxococcales bacterium | reverse complement strand
GCTCCCGCCGTCGTCGTCGCAGATCGGCCAGTCTGCCCCGTCGCGCACGAGCGCCAGGGTGGTGTCGGCGCCTCCGGCGTCGACGATCTCGAACGTGTAGAGCTCCCCGGTCGAGGTGACGGAGAAGCAGAACTGCGCCTGTTCGTAGTAGCCGGTGCAGTCGTACCCGAACGCCTCGAACGCCTCTCGAGCGCCGATGAACGACCCGCCGAATTCGCGGAAGGCGCCCGAGGTCACGGCGATCGGATGCCCCCCCTGGCAGTGGTCGACGGAGAGGTTGGGGTCGAACGCGACCCGCGAATCACCCGTCGTCGCGTCGGGCAGCGCGCCAAAGCTGACGGTGAGGGCGATCACCGCGGCGAACAGCCCCCACATCGCTCAACCGACCTGCACGTACTTGTGCTTGATCAGGTAGTCGAGGTCCTGCATCGTATCGAGGTCCGACGCGAGGGACTGGTCGAGAATGTCGCCGACCGTCGAGCTGTTCAGCACGAGCTGCATCGTGTCGAGCAGCTCCGGCGTCAGGCTGCGGAGGGGCGGGACCAGCGGCCGGATGACCTCGATGGCATCGGAGAGCTCCGGCAGCTTGTGCCGCATGTTCTCCATCTCGTCCATGAGGCGCATGGCCTCCATCATCATCGCCTCGGTGCTCATCTCGATCTCGACGGCGAAGCTCCGCTCGACGGGAGGCTCGAGAACGAACATGCCCTTGTCCCAGGCCATGATCCGGAACGCGGCCTTGTCCGGTGGCATCACCTGGTGCTCGATCTCGGCGAAGACGACGCGTCCGTCGCGCAGGAAGAGCGCGGCTCGGTCGTGCTCCCGAACGAGCCGGAGAACGCCGCTCTTGCGCGAGGTCGAGAAGAGCTGCAGCAGGTCTGGGAGCGAGACCTCCTCGAGGAGCCCGGACATCGAACCGGCCATCGTCACGCCGCCAGACTGGCCGACAGCCTGAGTCTCGCGCGAAGGTTCCGTCTGATCCTCGGTCGGCGGTTGCTCGAAGACGATGTCCCGTTCGGGGGGCGTCGCGCCGGCGGCGACTCGCATCAGCTTGATGATCGAGGTTCCGAAGAGGATGCGGTCCCCTTCGAGGAGATCCGTCTCGGTGACGCGCTCGCCGTTGACGAACGAACCGTTCGTCGAACCCAGGTCGTGCAGCTTCACGACGTCGTCGACGACGTGGATCCTCGCGTGCTGGCGGGAGACCATGTCTTCGACCAGGACCATGTCGGACTCGCTGCTGCGACCGATGTAGTATTCCTGGTCTTCCTCTAGTGGGAACTCACCCCCCTGGTACTTGCCCGAGATGAACCTGAGCACCCAGTTCGCCATGGTCGATCTGCCTCCGCTCAGCCAGCGTTGGACTCAGGGTCCCGCGTGATGCGCCCCCGAGTCCGGTCAGAGTTGAACCCGATAGCCGAAACCACGTCAACCTTCCAGGCTCTCCGTGCATGTCGGAGAGTGTGCGCCGGTCGGTGATGTCGCCGCTTCTATTGGCTCTCGCGAGCGCGGTCGTAGTCGTCCTTTTTTTCGCGATCGTGATGACGCGACTCGCCAGGCCTCGTGTACGGCCGATCCTCGTCGACGAGCTCTACGACGGGCGCATGGCCGACGTGTTCGCCCGAAGCCGTCAGCCGACGATGGACCCTTTTCGCGGCGCGGTCGCCCGGCGAGCCCTCTTCGTCGCTCGGGTCGCTACCGAGGTCGGCGATCATGACACCGCGGAGCTACTCCTCGATGCCGTCGATCGGGTGTTGAGCGCGCCCGACGACGACGTCCCGCTCCAGTCGGAGGAGCGCGCCGACTGCGACGCCACCGTCGCCCTGGACGACCAGGCAGTCGCCGCGTTCCGGGCGCTGCCGGCCGCCGAAATCACGCCTGCCCGGCACGCTCCCGGCGCGCTGGACCCCGACCCTGGTGCGCGAGATTCACAGGGCTGATATACACCTCCTGACTTCACTCCCCCCCGGCATCATGCGATCGAGCGCCCGAGTCTGGAATCCCCGTGTTCTGCTGGCCGGCACCGCGGCGTTGGCCCTGGCCGGCCTGCTCGGCGCATGCAGCGACGACGATACGTGCACCCTCCCCTGCCCCTCCGGGCAGGTGTGCGTGAACGACGGCGGCGAGCAGCTCTGCCTGGTCCCCGATTGCGGGGATCAGGTCTGCGGCGCCGGCGAAGAGTGCGTCGGCGGCACGTGCAGCGCTGCCACCTCCGAGTGCTCGGCAGACTGCGATGCAGGAACCCACTGTGTCTCCGAGAGCTGCATCGCCGATTACACGGCATCCAACGTCTGCGACCCCCTCCGGGAGTGCCGGCGCGCGTGCGGGACCGACGCGTTCTGCCTCGACGCCTGCGAAGACGACTCGTCGGGACAGTGTGAGACCTGCCGCGGCATCATCGCCGATTGCGAGTCCGACAACGGATGCCGAGCGGACGCGAACAACGGGTGCTGCGAAGACGAGTATTGCGACTGTTTCCCCGGCGATCCCGAGTGCGGCAACGTCGCGGCGTGCATCGAGTGTCAGCGTGACTGTGGCGACGATGCGACCTGCTTCAGCGACTGCCGGCGCGGCGACGCTGCCTGCAACGTCTGCCTGCAGCCCTTCGACCGCTGCGCCGAGGGCGCCGGCGGCGCCGGCGCCTGCGTGGAGCAGTTCTGCGACTGCCTCGACGCGACGCTGGAGCCCGACTGCCAGTAGCGAGTCGGACGGTGGGCACGGCGGAGCGCCAGCCGACCATCCTGCACCTCGACATGGACGCCTTCTATGCGTCCATCGAACAGCGCGACGACCCGACCCTGCGGGGCCGCCCCGTCATCGTGGGCGGAACGGGCCGCCGCGGGGTGGTGTCCGCGGCGAGCTACGAGGCACGCGTCTTCGGTGTACACAGCGCACAGCCGACCTTCCGGGCCCGCGAGCGTTGCCCCCAGGCGGTGTTCCTGCCGCCCCGCATCAGGGACTACGTCGCCGTGTCGCGCCAGCT
>CAZFPM010000433.1:1333-2984 GCA_964520965.1 uncultured Myxococcales bacterium | reverse complement strand
TGTATCGAGCACGCGGTCGGCTACGGCGATCGCACCCATGGCGAGGCGGTCGCTATCGGCATGGCGATGGCGCTCCGGTTCAGCCGGCGACTCGGCCTCGTCGACGACCATGAGGTCACGCGGCTGACCGGGTTGCTCGCTACACTAAAATTGCCCGTAGTCCCGCCGTCGTTTACACTCTGCGAGTGGACGAGTCCGATCGAGCGTGACAAGAAACGGCATGGCGCCGACGTAGAACTGATCGTCACCTCGGGTCCCGGCGCGGTTTTCGCGCGCCGCACGCCCCTCGACGAACTGAAGAACTGGCTGCAAGATGACGTTGTCGAATCCGAGACTTCGACCCGAGACCCCGGCTGAGAGGCAGTGATGACAAGGATCAGTCTCCCGTTGGCCCTGATCGCGACCCTCGTCGGCGCGACCGTCGTGGGATGCGCTGAGCAGACGCCCGAGATCTACATCGAGCGAAACGAGCTCTACAGCGACTCCTGCGAGTTGCCGTCGGCTGGCGGTGCTGGTGCGTACCGCGGCCGTGGTGTCCTCGACCTGTTCATCGCGCGCAGCTACAATATGCTGCCCAGTGCCTCGAACACGCTCGTCGAATCCAACACCGTCACGTACGGCTCGGCCGGTGGCCAGGGGTTGAACGGTAACGAGTGGGAGGCCAGCACCATCAGCCTGACCCGCGCCGTCGTCGAATACGACGTGCCCAACGCCCTGGGCGTGCCGCTGCCAAATCGGCTGGAGATCCCGATCTCCGGAACGATGCAGCCGGAAGACTCCGCCATCATCGAGCTGCAGGTCATCACGCCCTCCATCGGCCAGACGCTCGCCACGTCCCAGCTGCTGCGGCAGTCGGGGACGAGCATCACGATGAAGCTCCGCCTCAAGTTCTTCGGAACCACCATCGCCGGGCGCGAGGTCGACTCCAACGAGTTCGTCTACCCCGTCGACCTCTGCTTCGGTTGCCTCCTCGAGATCCCGCCCGCGGCCATCGATGCGACGCACCCCGTGCAGCCGAACTGCCGGAACAGCGAGTTCGAAGACGCCACGGCCACCACGGGAGAGGAGACGCTGTGCTTCACCGGACAGGACGTGCCCGTCGATTGCCGTCACGTCTGCCCGATCATCAACGCTACGCCCAACGCCGACCCCGAGGGGATCTGCGAGCCGCAGCTCTGAACGAGTGTCGGTCGGGCTGACGCCCGCCGACCGGCTGCGCCGGCTTCTCGACGAGTCGCCGGCGCAAACGAGGGTCGCTCGAGGGTGAGCGGCCCTTCGCCGTTCGTGGGGTTCGCTTCGTCTCCGACCGTGTCGCGAATTCGTCGCGCGAATCTCGCTGCCGGCGATCGGGCGTGTTAGATCGGTGTAGGTGTCGTTCCGACATCACCCTATATTGGAGCACATCGAATGCGTACCCTCTATTACACCTTCGAGACCGGGCAGGAGCTTCTCAAGTGGTCGCTGGGTCACTTCCGGAGCGGAGGCATGTTCGTACCGTCGAACCGCTTCGTGCGGGAGAAGGAGCGGGTGATGTTGGAGATACGCATCAAGTCGTTGATGGACGTCTACTGCTTCCAGGCCGGGGTCGCGAAGAAGGGCGCGTCGTTCGCCGACGGTGGGCGCCGGCTCAGCGGGATGGAGCTCGAATTCC
>CAZFPM010000433.1:0-1323 GCA_964520965.1 uncultured Myxococcales bacterium | reverse complement strand
TCAGATGATGGGCGATATCGAGACCACGCTGGGGAGCTTCGCCGAGCGGGAGGACGATCGCGCCGACGTGAACATGTCTGCCGTGGTCGAGTTCGACGGGCTCCTGTCCGACGTCCCGGTGCTGGACTTCGGGCCTGGCGGTGTATTCGTCGCCGACGTCTCGGGGGTCTTGGAGGACGACACGGTCAAGGTGCGGCTGGTGTCGCAGGACCACGACCTGGACCAGACCGCGGTGGCGCAGGTCGCGTGGGCGGGCGAGAAGGAGGGCGCGTTCGGTCTCGGTCTCCGTTTCGTCTTCGGGTCGCGCGGTGACGCGCGGTCCTGGCAGTCGACGTTCCGGCGAGTGCGCAGGAAGGCGCAGCGCGCAGAACGCGCACTCGTGGCGGTCTGATCGCCAGAGCGGGTTCGGTTCGCCGGTTCCCGCGTCAGGGTGCGAGCAGCACGACCTGCGAGGCGACCTGAGGCTGCACCGGGCGAGTCCGGTCACCGAACTCGTCCAGAATCCAGCCGGCGATCTTGGCGGCGTAGGCCGTCGCCATCCCCGCGAGGTGGCGCGCATCGCTCCGGCCGCAGACCAGTCGGAGTCCGACGGCCGTCAGCCGTTCGTGCGCCTCCTCGACCGAGCCGAGCTTCGCGCCGACGCGATGGACGGTGGCGAGATCCAGCGGTCGCAACTCGGCGCCAGGCTGCTCGAGCTCCCGGAACATCCGGGTGGCGAAGAGCGCACGGAACGACACGAACTCGACCGGCGTGGCACAGCGTTCGCTGTCGTAGACCATCGCGACGAGCTCGTCTCGCGTATGCCGGAAGAGACCGAAGTGCACGAGCTCGGCGAAGGCGATCTCACCGACACGCCGAGCCGCGGTCTCGACATCGGCGAGGGTGCGGAAGGGGGTGTCGTGCGTTCCACTCAGCGTGGGACGCTTGTCGAGCAGGCCGTCGACGAGATCGGCATCGGCCCGGTCGAGCAGGGAGCTGCGGGCGTCGGTCAGCGAGAGGTTTCCTCGCTCGACGAGTTGACGAGCCTGTTGGGCGAGCTTCATCGTCGCCGAATACCCGGCCCGGTGGATCTCCTTGAGGGGCGCCGTGCCGAGGACTCGTGCGGCCATGGGCACGTCGTCGCCGGAGGCGAGCTGCAGACCGATGCTCAGGTAGGCGTCCGCTCGGTCGGCAGCGCGTCTGGCGGCCGTCGTATCCCCGGGGCTGCCGAGGTCGGCGACGTGGACCCGGTTCACGAGGGCGCGAAACTGCGAGAGCGTAGAGTCGGCGATCGCCTCGATGCGGCGCTCGTCGAAGACGAGGGTCAGGGCCGCCATCGCGCGG
>CAZFPM010000432.1:0-2999 GCA_964520965.1 uncultured Myxococcales bacterium | reverse complement strand
ACGTGATGCGCTCGACGTTGCGCTCGCGGATTCGGTCCAGGGTCCAGGAGCACCCTTGCTCCAGGCATTCGTCGCTCGGCTCGTTGGCGAGGCCGGCGAGCTCGGCGAGCACCTCGTCTTCGTGCGGCGAGGTCAGCCAGGCCTCGATCGCCATGTCGAGCACCATCCAGTCGACCACGGATCGCGCTTCCGATGGGGCATATCCCGCGGCCTGCGCACGGGCCACGGCCGTGGCCCAGTCCTTGGCCTTCAAGATGCGCGACGCGAGCGGCTCGTCGGAACCTGCGATGCCCGCGCGGAGCTCCGCCAGCGAAGAGAGCCCCGGCGTCGCCTCGATCGCCGCGAGCAGTCGGCTGGCGAGCTGAGCGCTGATGTCCAGTTCCAACGAGATCTCCATCGTCGGGATCGCGCGGTCTCCTTCGGCGAGCAACGCGCGGAGGCGGGTGACGAATGGTGAACCTCCGTCGGTTCTGGCAAGGGCTCTAGACATCGCTTACCTGTGCCTCGCTGTGATTCGAGCGCAGCCTTCGGTGTCGAAGAGCACGCCCTGGGTGCTGCCCGAGATACCGGCTGCGTTTGCTTCGTCGGTGTCGATGTGCATCTCCAGCCGGTACTTCGGCGAAACCCTGACCAGCACGTCGCCGAAGACCAGGTCCCGGCCGTCGGTGTCGATGCGCACGTCGACGACGTCGCGATCGGCCACGCCGAACGCCGCCGCGTCTTCTGGCGTCATGTGGAGGTGACGCCAGGCGCAGATGATACCCTCGCTCAGTTCGATCCGCCCCGCGGGCCCGACCAGCGTCACGCCCGGCGAGTTGGCCACCTTGCCAGACGCGCGAACCGGGGCGTCGAGTCCCAGTCGGAACTCGTCGGTCGTCGACACCTCGATCTGGTTCCGGCTGCGCAACGGGCCGAGGATTCGAACCCGATCGAACGACCCCTTCGGCCCGATCACACCGACCGTCTCCTCCGCCGCGAACTGGCCGGGCTGCGACAGGGGCTTGCGTACCGTCAGCTCGTACCCCTCGCCGAAGAGAGCGGTCAGCGTCGGCGCATCGAGGTGCACGTGTCGTCCGGAGATCGCGACCGGGATCGTCTCCGGCGCAGCCACCCGATCATCCTCGGCCACGAGACGGCCCGTCGCCTGGGCGATCGCCAGCTCCTCGTCGGTGCGCACTACGAGCAGGCGGACCCGGCTGTGCTCGGCCGAGATCTCGGCCACCGGCGATGCGTCGTCCACCGACGCTTCTCGGTTGCGATCCTCGTCGAGCCGGGCGCCGAGGAACTCGAGGCGTTGCGCCGCGCGATGCCGGGTCGCCGCGCTGTTCTCGCCGATGCCGGCGGTGAACACGATCGCGTCGACGCCGCCCATCGCCGCGGAGTAGGCGCCGATATACTTTCGCAGCCGGTGGCAGAACACGTGGATCGCCATGCGGCAGTCGTCGTTCCCTTCTGCGGCGCCCGCTTCGATGTCGCGCAGATCCCGGCCGACCCCCGACAGCCCGGCAAGCCCGGATCGCCGGTTGAGCAGCTCGTCCGCGGCGTCCACGTCGAGGTTCTCGGCCCGCATCAATGCGAAGATCGCGCCCGGGTCGAGGTCTCCGCTCCGCGTTCCCATCACCAGCCCTTCGAGCGGGGTCATGCCCATGCTCGTCTCGGTAGACCGACCGTACTCCACGGCGGCGATGCTGCACCCGCCGCCGAGATGGCAGGTGATGATCCGCAGGTCGCGCAGATCCTCGCCGAGGTGCTCGGCCGCGCGCCGGGCCACGAACGCATGGCTCGTCCCGTGGAACCCGTAGCGGCGAATCCCGTGTTCTCGTGCGAGCTCCGCCGGAATCGCATACGCCCGCGCCCGCCGCGGCAGCGTGGCGTGGAAAGCCGTGTCGAAGACCGCGACGTGGGGGATGTCCGGTAGCAGCGCTCGCGCGGCTCGGATCCCGGCCAGGTTCGCCGGGTTGTGGAGAGGGGCCAGCGCGCTGAGCTCCTCGATCGCGGCCTCGACCTCGACGTCGATACGGGTCGGATGAGCGAAACGCTCGCCGCCGTGGACGACGCGGTGGCCGACGCCGTCGAGACTCCGTCCCTCAGGCAGGGACTCCAGCGCCAACGGCAGCACCGAAGCGAGAGCGCCCGTGTGGTCGGGAGCCGAGCAGGGCTCCGTGGTCCCGCCGGCGATCACCCGAGTCGGGGACTCCTCGCCGATCCGCTCGACGCGTGCCGCCATCAAACGACGACCGGTCGAGCGGTCGACCAGAGCGACCTTCAGCGAAGAGCTTCCGCAGTTGACGACGAGCACCAGCATTTCATCTCCGGGTTGGACCTCGCACAGTGTTCGATCCGCGGGCGAGGGATGCAAGCAATCCCGCTGCCTCCTCACTCGGGGCGGGCCTGACCGCAGGCCCAACAGTCCGAGAATTGGCCCTCCACGGTCTCTCCGCATCCCGTGCAAACCCACTGGGGCAGGGTGGGACCGGTCTCCGAGACGACCGCCGTCACGAGCTCCTTCGCCCGATCGAAGTGCTCTTCGCGAACGACCCAGAGCTCCGCCCACGCCTCGATCGGCGGTATCTCGCCGACCGCGGAGGCCAGCTGGGCATTGCGGACCACCGCACCGATCTCATGCTGCTCCAGCAGGTCGTGCAGGTGGCGGATGACGACGACGTTCGGTGAGGTGAAGACGCAGCGCATCGTCGGCGTGGCTCGCGGAGGACTTCGCCCTGGATTCGGACTCGGACCGAACCCTAATGCGGCTCTGGTGAAGTTCCCACCCTCGCGGTGGGTCGCTCGCCTCGCTCTCCGAGCCCGACCCGGCGGGGCTCCCGGGTCCGCCTCCCTTCCGATGTGCAGGCTGTGCAGCGCGATGCAGACTCGCAGCGTGGAACCCGGCGCCTACCTGCCTTACGTCGCGATACCGCTGCCGTCGCTCCGAGCGCTGGCTGTGACCGCACGTGCTCGTCAGCCTGTGGCTCCCCCCTCCGCCCGACTGCGTCGGGCAC
>CAZFPM010000431.1:0-3002 GCA_964520965.1 uncultured Myxococcales bacterium | reverse complement strand
CCAGCGGACGATGCGCGGATCCGTGTCGGCGATCGCCGTCGACGCGGGCTCGCCGGCCGCGGGTGGATACGTCTCGGCGACGGAGAACGTGTGTCGGAAGTCCTGGCCGGCGCACGCCGGGTCGTGGACCCGGGCAAGGAGCGTGACCGTGTCGCCGACGAGGCCGGCGAGGGCGACCTCTCCGGCGTCGAGCCAGTCGATCTCGGCCGCCGTCGGCACGATGTCGGCATGCACCACAGACACCTCGACCGATGCCGCTTCGGGGGCCGAGATCGGGAGGAGCTCGCTGGCGGCGAGCACGTCGAAGGTGGGCGCCAGCGGGACGCAGGGCGCCGGAGCGGGGAGGGCTGCCGTCAGATCTCCGACGGCGAAGCGGTCGCGCGACGAGGTCGCGGGCTCGGCGCACGCCGAGACGAGGCCCACGGTAGCGGCGAGAACGAGAAGGCAGTGGCGCATGTCGGGCTCCTTTCCAATCCCGGGAAAGGGGGCGGTCGGGCCGCCGGGGGTGACGAACACGAGCGAGGGCTCGTGGTCGGAGCCGGTCTCCTGGCTTGGCGCGTGCCTCTCTGGCCCAAGGCGGTCGGGGGAGGCTGCCGCGAGGCCTTCCCGGTGCGGCTCGTCGCTGACCGGTGGCTTCGTCTCGCGGGGTTTCGCGCTTCACAGTGGCGGGTCCGCGCCGGATTTTCACCGGACTTCCCAGCACGCGTGAACGTGCGCTCCGAACACGGGCATTCCTACCACGCGTCGACGCGAGCGCCTACCGCCAAATCTGCGTTCGAGGGGCACGCAGCACTCGGCGCCCGCACGCCGGCCACCCGGTCGGACTCGTCGCGCACCGACGCCGGGCGCGCTAACCTGGAGCCGCGTCCCCGGTGTCCGAGCTGCGTCCGGGGAGTCTCTCCCGAGCCGCAGCGGCACGTCGGCCGCCGAAGCGTACCATGTCCGATCGACACGAACCCTGCGGAGCGCCTGCGCCGTCGCCCGCCGAGCCCGCTCGGGGGAGCGCGCCGGGAACAGCGCCCCGCGAGCGGACCGTCGCCGTGCTCTGCGCGGTATTCGCCGTCGCCGGGTTCGCGCTGTCGGCCAAGACCATCGGCTTCGATTGGATGACGTTCGACGACCCGCGCTACGTCCTCGGCCAGGACTCGGTGGTGCGTTTCGGCGAGGCGTCGTGGCGGGAGCGGCTGTTGACCCCCGCCATGGGGCACCCGATGCCCTTCACCAACGGGTCGCTGGTGTTGGACTACCTGCTCTATCGCTACGACGCGGGCGGCTTCCACCGGACGAACGTGCTCTGGTTCTCTGCGCTCTGCGGCCTCGTCCCAGCATGGATCTTCGGCTTCGGTCGCCTTCGAGGTCGATCGTTCTCGGTCCCGGCCGTTGCGGCAGGGGCGGCGCTGGTGGTCGTGCATCCGGTCAACGTCGAAGCGGTCGCCTGGATCACGTCGCGCAAGGACCTCTGCGCGACCTTCTTCGCCGTCGCTGCGCTGACCGTGGTGGCGCTCGGCGCAGGGGCGCAACGGATCGAGCGGCCGCGGTCATGGCGCCCGTTCCTCGGTGCTGCGCTCCTGGTGTTGGCGCTGGCCAGCAAGGGGAGCGTGGTACTGGTTCCGGTCCTTTGGCTCGCGGTGGGCTGGTGGGCAGGGGCTCCGCGACGGACCTACGCGGCGTTGGGGAGCGTCTGCCTCGTACTCGGTGGGGCCGTCGCGGTCGTGGCGCGCCGTGCCCAGATCGCCGGTGGCACCACCGTGACCGACCTCGGCGAGGGGAGCTGGCTCGGCGGGTTGGGCCAGATCGCGTCCGGGCTGGCTGGACGGTGCGTGGGGCTATTGCCACGCCCGCCGGTCTACGTCGGCCTCTTCCGGTCGCCGGAGCCCTGGCACGCGGTCCTCGGTGCCTTGATCGTGCTGGGGCTGATCGCCGCGCTGGTCGTAGCCGGCCTCGCGCTGCGGTCCGCTCGCCCCGGCGGGTCCCCGACGCCCGAGCTCGTCGGCAGGCCGGGTGTGGCCGTCGGGTTCATCTCGCTGGCCTTCGTCTGCCTGTACCTGCCCGTGTCGGGAGTGCCGGGGCGGATCGAGATGTTCGTAGCCGACCGATACCTCCTGCCAGTCGTGGTCATCGTGGCTCCTCTCGCGACCGCCATCGCTACCGATGCGGCGATGCGGGCCTGCGGGCGGAACATCTCAGGCGTCACGGCCCTGGTCCTGCGCGCCACAACCGTCGCCGTGCTCGTCCTGGTGTTCGGCCGCCTCGCCATGGTCCGAGACGGGGCGTTGGACGACTGGGAGCGGGGCGAGGCCCTCTGGGCTGCGCAGCGCGCGGTCGTTACGCCGACCCCGGAGCACGTCGCGTCGGGGGCCTGGTTCTGGACGTGCCGCCAGGACGCGGTCGCGAGCGGCGCCTACGTCGTGGGGTGGGGCGTCCCCCGCACGCCCGACCCCGCCCAGCGCCGGCTCCAGCTGGAGCGTACGGCCCGTGTCCTCGCGGAGTGCCTGGCGGTCGACACCGTGCCTTGCGGGGAGCCGCCGAGTCGCGCCTGCCGACTCCGGAGCCAGCTCGAGGCCGACCAGGCCCGCGCCCGCTCCATGCTCCGACGACCCCCGTGATCCCGTCTGTCATTGCTGGGTTGGGGTCCGACCGTCGGATCGCTTTCCCGGGCCGCGTGCCCCGGCGCGAAGCGGTTGTCGCGGCCCCGCGCGCGCGGTATGGGATCGACCGCGCTGTGCCCCGATGTCCGCACGCCCCGATGCCCAGAACTCGCCGCCAGAGTCGTCTGTGAACGCCGCCACCGAGCTGCGCCGCGTCGCGATCCTGAATCGCGGCGAAGCAGCGGTCCGGTTCATCCGGGCGGCGCGCGAGTACAACCTGGAGCACGGCACCGAGATCCGCTGCATCGCGTTCTACACCGACCCCGACGCCAACGCGCTCTATGTGCGGCTGGCCGACGAAGCGGCATCGCTCGGTCCGGCCACCTCCGTCGGCTCCGACGGACGCTCGGTGAG
>CAZFPM010000430.1:0-3014 GCA_964520965.1 uncultured Myxococcales bacterium | reverse complement strand
CTCTTGACTCCACAGGTGTTGGCCCCGGTCTGGTCCTGCCACGCACCCGCGCTCACGCTCGCCCAGCGGCCACCGGCTAGCACCGAAAACGATGCCACCCCCCCATCTTCCTCCCCATCATCCGGCGTCACGTTGCAGGTCCAGGTTTCGTCCTCGGCGGTTTCGGCTGCCGCGACGGTGCTGGACAGCGCCAGGTCCGTGGCCCCGGTGAAGCCGGCGCCGTCGACATCCCAGTCGAAGGTGTAGGTGACGGCGTCGTTGTCCGCATCGGTGGAGGGGGTGTCGACGCTGCACACGAGGTCGTCCGTGCCCGGCACCGGGTCCGTGGGGGAGAGGGAGACGCCCGGCGCGGTGGGCGGGGTGTTCAGGATGGTGACGCTCGCGGTTTCGGCGGCGCCGATGGCGGTCGGATCGCCTGTCTCGAAGGGGGTCGCTGAGAAGGTGATGCTCTCGCCCTTTTCAAAGGCGCTCGCGCCATTGAGGGTGCTGCCGGTCTCGGTGGTGAGGTCCGTGCCGGCGTCGCTGGTCCAGGTGTAGCCCACGCTCACCGCGTCCCCGTCGGCGTCGCTGGCGATCACCGCGGCGCTCAACACCGAGTCGGTGTAGACCTCGCTTGGGGTCAGGGTGAGGCCGTCGATCTGCGGCATCGCGTTGGTCACGGTGAGTGCGGCCGAGGCCACCGGGGCGCCGTCCTCGATGCCGTCATTGGGGGTGGCGGTGCAGACGACCACCTGGCCCCGGGCGTGGGCATCGCTCAGAGTGGCGTCGCCGGTGGCTGCGGTGCCGTCGAGGGTCCAGGTGTAGGACGCGCTCACCGTGTCGCCATCTACATCCGTGGGAGTATCGTGCGTGCAAGTGAGCGTGTCGCTCGCCCCGGCGGGATCCGGGCTGATCGCCACATTGGCCAGCACCGGCGGGGTGTTCACGCTGACCACGTTCGAGGTCACAGCGAGGCCCGGGGCCTCCCCATCGTTCGGCGTCACCACCGCGTGGATTTGCTGGCCGGCGAAGAAGTGCGTGCCGCCGTTCAGCGTGAGGTCGGTCACGCCCGAGACCACCGCGCCGTCCACAAACCACTGGGCGCTGTAGGACAGCACATCGCCGTCCATATCGGCCCCGCCGCTTGGCGTCGCTGTCAGGACCCCAACGCTCGCCACCGGATCGGGCCCGAGGGAGACACTCGCGAGGGTCGGCACGGTGTTGACCGCGGTGATGGTGTTGCTGGCCACGGGGGCGCCGTCGTCGGTGCCGTCGTTTGGGGTCACGGTCACGGTGATGGTGTCGTTTTTCGCAAAATACAGGTCCGAGAGGGTGTCGAAACCGGTGCCCTCCAGGCTGGTGGTTCCGTTGACGTTCCAGGAGAAGTGGATTGACACCGGGTCGCCGTCGTCATCGGTGGTGGCGCCCACGGTCGCGGTGACGGTGTCCCCTTCGGCGGGGCTGTCCGGGGTGAGGGTCACGTCGGCGATGAGTGGCGGGGTGTTGGCGACGGTCACGGCGGCGCTTGTGACCGGTGCGCCGTCTTCCTCGCCATCGTTCGGGGTCAAGGTGCAGGCGATGGCGCCGCCCTTGGCAAACATCGCGCCGTCCAGTGTCGCGGTGATGACCGATGTGTCGGCGCCGTCTACGCTCCAGGCAAAGGTGTAGCCTTCGGGGTCGTCGTCATCGTCAACCCAGCCGGCGGGCACGCAAGTGACGGTGGTGGCCTCGAAGACCTCCGCAGGGTCGAGACTGGCGGCGGTGAGGCTCGGCGCGGTGTTCAAGATCGACTGGGCATCACTCTCCACCGGATCGCCGTCGGTGAAACCGTCGTCTGGGGTCACGATCACCGAGACGGAGTCGTGCTTGTTGAACAACTCGCCCGTGAGGGTGGCGCTCTCGCCCTCCTGCACGAGGTTCCCGGACACCCACCAGGCGTGGTCCAACGACACGTCGTCGTTGTCGGCGTCGGTTGCGGACACAATGGCGGTCAGGGTGTCGGCCTCCCGCGCCTCGGCGGGATCGATCTGAACACTGCCGACCACCGGCGCTGCGTTTTCAATGGACACGCTCGCCAGCGCCGCCACGCCGTCTTCTTCCCCATCGTTGGGGGTGGCGCTCACCGTCCAGACCTCGCCCTTGGTGGTCTCCGAGGCCGGCAACTCGGCGCCCTCCACTACCCGCTCGTCGTCCCCGTCCAGGGTCCAGGCGATCACAAGGGACACATCGTCCTCGTCGGCGTCCGTGGCCGATGCGCTCGCCACCACGTCCTCCGTGGACAACGGCGCCGCGGGCGACACCGACGCCTCGGCCACCGGCGGCGTGTTTACCACTACCGCCTCGGCGGCGGCCGGGGGTCCGTCGAACTCGCCGTCGCTGGGAACCACGATGCCCTTCCAGGTCTGCCCCTTTGCCGTGCGGCCTGCCTCCACCACCGGGCCCGTGAGATCCGCCTGGAGGGTCCCATCCGCAAACCACAGGTAGGTGTAGGTGAGGGGATCATCGTTGGGATCGGCTGCTTCCGCCACAAACACCACCTCGAGGTCCTCGGTGGTGGTCGGATCCGCTGGGGACAGCGCAATCGTCGGGGCTCCCGGGGGCTCGTTGCAGGCGGAAAGAGACAGACACACAAGCGCGAACACGCATCGGCGCATGGACATGGGAGCCTCCCTGGAGACAGCGGGACGGTAGGTTGCAGGCGGATTCTACGTCCGCTGCGGTGCCTGTCAAGGGGCGGGTCATCGGATCCACCCTGAGGGCGGCTGAACGGACCCACCATCTCGGCCTCTTCGCTGTGCATGATCTCGCCATCCCGGGACCCCCTGTTGTCAGAATCCTGGAAGTGACCTGAGGGCGGCTGAATGGATCCACTTTTCATTCGCCGGCGGCCCTTTTTCTTTTCCTGGGCTTCTTGGGGTTTCGATAGGACTCACCGTCGATCTCGATGACGGTCGCGTGGTGCAGCAGCCTGTCCATCGCGGCGCTGGCCGGTTGCTCCTTTCGCCAGCGCCGGTAAAAGCGCTTCACCGCGTCCA
>CAZFPM010000429.1:0-3016 GCA_964520965.1 uncultured Myxococcales bacterium | reverse complement strand
GAGGTCTCACCGCGGCCCGAAACGCACCCGGTCCCGGGGTCAGTTCCCGGTGACCGTCGGCACGCCGTCGCGAATCGCGGTGCCGAGGAACTCCATCGACTGCGCGCGGATCTGGGCCTCGCGGAAGATGACGAAGTGGCCGTCGTAGTCGTCGGGATTCGCCGTCACGAGGATCCCCGTGATCGGCTCCCCGTTGGCGGCGACGTTCCCGCTGACCGGGTAATCCGAAGTGCGGAATCCCGACGGGTCGACCGGCCCGTCGCCGCTGTTGCGATCGGCGTAGGGCGTTCCGAGCCGGACTCCCATCGCCTTGGCGAAGGCCTCCATGTTGGGCTCCGGCGTGTAGGTTTCGCCGTACCCGAAGCTCTGGAAGATGTGGACGCCGGTGGTCCCCTCGTCGACGTTCCGGAAGTAGAGCCGCGCGTAGTTCAACGGATCGACGGGGTCGATGTACATCTGCAACAGCGAGAGCAGCGGGTCGTAGTCGTTGACCGCCGCGCTCGTCGTACCGCCGTCGGTCAACACGAAGCGTACGCCCCCCGCGATGTCCTCGGGGTTCGTCTTGTGCAGCAGCGACAGGACGAGGCTGCCACCGGCCCCGGAGAAGATCGCGGCGCGAATGCCGGTGCTCATGTCGTCGTCGGGCGTCGTGTCGCGTTCGTAGGCGACGAAGAGACCGCCGATCGTCGAGCCTTGCGAGTGGCCGAAGAAGTACATCTGCTGCGGGTCGAACACGACGGTCTCGTCGATGCCGGGGACATCGATCTCCGCGTTCTCCAGCAGGTGGGTCAAGATGAAGTAGTCCGCCGCACCCTGCTGCACGTTCCCCGCCGCAGCGAGCGGATTGACGAAGTTGTAGAAGAGCGTCTCCGGCGACAGGTCCGAGTCGCCGCGCCTCGGGCCGTGCTGAGTGCCGTCGATGCCGACGGACACCATGTGGGCCCGGTCGCCGTCGCCGAGGTCGATGTCGGCGACGCGACCCGCGGTGCCATCGTGGATGTGACTGGTGAAGCTGCCACCCGTGCCGTGAGCGTACATCGAGACGGGCCAGCCGGCGTCGGGCATGGGCGCCGTCGGGATGGTCATCGACAAGCAGACCGTCTCCGTGCCCTGGGACACCACCTGTCCATCCGCGAAGACGAGGTCTCCGCCATCCTGGGCGAAGAGGTACGGACGCGTCCCCGCCTGGAGGATCGGGGCTTCATAGGTGGCGTGCACCTCGACGAAGTCTCCCGACGCGTTGACGCACGCTCCGCGCTCGCCGTCGTCGCAAGGGCCGGAGAGGCCGGGTACGCACACGTCGAGATCGTTCAGAGTTGGCGGCGCCAGGGCCCGGACGCCGGCACGGATCGCCGGCAGGTCGGCGTCGGGATCCATCGTCGTGAACACGGTGCCGACGATCAGGGTGTCCGACGGCAGCCCCTGGTCGACCAGGTAATCCCGGAGCGGTGCGTAGGCTTCCCAGGCGTGTGTCAGGCGCTGGTCTCCCGGAGCATCGCCGCCGAGCACCGCCGCGAAGTCCGGCTCGACGGTCGGCAGATCGCCCGTGCCGCTACGCACCCCATTGGTGAAGAAGATCGCGTACGTCGTGCCGTGCTCGAGGGGGCTGGTCCAGTTGGGGCGCACGGCGAGGTAGCGCGGGCAGATGAACTTCCCGCGGCCGGTGGTGATCGTCCACCGCATCGCCACGCGGTTGCCGTAGTTGGGCGACTCGGGGTCGACGTTCACGAAGTGAATCGTCGCGTTGTCGCCCTCGCCGACGACGGTGCCGAAGTCGGGGTCCTGGCTGAATCGGAAGAAGATGGTCGGGTTGGGCGAGAACCCGTCGAGGCGGTTCTCGATCGCGTCGAGGTACAGGTCCACGAACGCGCCGCCGACGTAGAGGATGCCCGGGTTGTGGTGCCCGCTCATGTCGATGCGTCCGTTGCGGAGCCGCGCGTCGTTGGGGAAGGGCAGCCGATAGAATTCGCTCGGCGGCTCGTCTCCGGGCACCTCGAAGTACATCCGGAACGCCTCGTCTTCGGCGACCTCTTCGCACTCGGCGTCGGGCATGAACACGTCGCTGAAGGCGGCGAGCTGGCAGGTGAACTCGGTGGTCCCGAGCTGCTGGGCCGGACCGGTACAGAGCAGTGGGTCGAGGCAGTCCGAGTGGTCGGTGCAGGGGAGACCGGCATCGGTAGACCCCTCGGCCTCGCACACGCCCGTGAAACCGATCAGGTTGCAGCGGAGCCCGCGTCCGCAGGCGGTCTGCGCCGCGCAGTCCTCGCCCTCCTCGCGTCCCTCGCTCTCCTGGCACTCCGAGAAACCGCAGCCGGCGTCCACCCCGGGTCGGCAATCGACCGGGAACCCGCACGCGAGCCCCTCGACACACTCCCCCGAGACCGTGCACGCCTCGCCGGCCCCGCCGTCAGGGGTCGGTTGGCACGTGCCTTCACCGTCGCAGTCGAGGCCCGGTCGACAGTTCTGATCGCCCTCGCAAGCCTCGCCCACGCGAGCGCCGAACATCGGCTGTCCGTCAGGTCCGGGGAACGCGTCCGTGGGGTAGGCGCCGCCGCCGGGAACGCCGGCGTCGTAATCGGTCTCCGCGACGCGCGCCGTGGGGTCGAGAAGCCCGCATGCGGCCACGAGGATGCAGCCGCCGATTGCGACCACGAGCCGCGTTCTGGCGTTGGAACGAGTCATGGAGTCTCCCTTTGTGTTGGGGGGAACGGACAGAGACTACCCGCTGTGGGTCCTGGGGCAAGCACCACGCTGTGCTGCCCCGAAAGTCGATGACGCCACGCCCGCAGTCGGCGACAATCCCCATCCGCGCCCCTCCGGCCGGAGTGTGCGCTCGCCGTCGGGATGGCGAAATTGGTAGACGCAGGAGACTTAAAATCTCCCGGTGATGAGCCGTGCGGGTTCGAATCCCGCTCCCGACACTGACCGGCAACGTGTGCAAGAAAAGCGCAGCGGCGAGGCCGGAACCTCGCCGCTGCGGATTCGGACCGTCTCTCGACTACTCCCCGGGCGCGAT
>CAZFPM010000428.1:0-3027 GCA_964520965.1 uncultured Myxococcales bacterium | reverse complement strand
CCGCCCTCACCGTCGTCGACGCCGAGGTAGCCGAACACGCCGTCAACGGTCGCGGGATCCGGTGCGTCGTCGCCCCCGCCGCTGAGGACCGTCGGCCACATAACGCCGTTGCCCGTCGCGATCTGGTAAACCGACTCGATGCCGGACTCCGGCCCGTCGTTGCCGTTTCCGAGGTCGATGGCGTCGAGACCCGCCTGCACGGCGTCCAGATCTGTCGTGACCCGCTGCCAGAGTTGGAACGGGAGGTCGCTTGCCAACCCGAATCCGCCGAACGGGAAGTCCTCGAACGTCGAGACCGAGAAAGCCGCGTCGGGCAACACGGCCTGCACGCCCGGTGCGATGACGTCACGGAGATCGGTGCGGATGCCTGCCAACTCGGCGCTCATCGAACCGGTCGTGTCGATGTTGAACGCGACATCGACCGCGCGGGGCGGTGTCCGCACCTCGAAGCGCGCGGTGAACGGCTCCGGGGTGACTACGATGTCGGTGCTGCAGCCGCGCTCGAGCTCCTCCGCCGGCACCAGCCCGTCGCAATCGTCGTCGAGGTCGTTGCAGAGTTCGTCGAATTGCGGAGTGACGTCGCCGCGGCAGACGATCTCGCCGAGCCGGCAGACCAACTCGCCGGCGAGGCAGATGCCTACGCCGAGCGTCCCCTCGGGCCCTGTGTAGCACTCGTCGCCGATCTCGTCGTCTACAGGGAACTCGTCGACGGCGCCGTTGCCGTTGTTGTCGAGTCCGTCGCACTCTTCGACGTCATCGCAGTCGTCGACACCGTCTTCGTCGCTGTCGCCTCCGGGCACGCACTCTTCGATCAGGCAGTCCGCGCTGCACCCGTCGAAGTCGTCGCTGTTGCCGTCGTCGCACTCCTCTTCGCCTTCGGGCACGCCGTCACCGCAGGCCGGCTCGTCGCCGCAGCCGCTGTCGTCGATGGTGCAGTCGATGAAGCAGGCGAGGGCTCCGAAGTCGAAGCCGAGCCCAGCGCAGGAGAGACCGCCGAATTCGTCGCCGTCACACTCCTCGTCCAGGTTGAGGACGCCGTCGCCGCACGGGCCGGGCTCCAGTGGCTCGGTCGTGTCGGTATCCGCGCCGTCGGCAGTGTCGCCCGGGTCGGTGTCGGGGGTGGTGTCCGGGGTCGTATCCGGGGTCGTATCCGGGGTCGTGTCGGGGGTCGTGTCGGGGGTGGTGTCCGGGGCCGTGTCCGTGTCCGGAATCGCGTCCGGCGTCGGCCCGGTGTCAGGGACGTCCGGCGTCGCATCGGGTGCGTCGGCGTCCGTGTCGGGCGCGTCGGGCGCGTCGGCGTCGCCCGGTTCCGCGTCCGCATCGTCCGGCGGGTCGTCCGCGATGTCGTCCTCCTCGGCGCCGTCAGGGTCGTCCTCCGGACCGTCCTGTCCCGCGTCCGAGGGACCCGGGCCGTCGAACGACAGCCGCACGGGTGTATCGGAGAAGCAGGCTGCGAAGCCGAAAGCTGACGCAACCACGAGGAGAAAACGAACTTCGTTCATCTGTGTGACCATTCGGATTGACGGGTTGCAGCGGCGCGTCACCCGCCGCGGAAGCCAAGCAATGCCATCGGAGGCACGCAGGAGCCTCCTCATCTAGAAGCGAGCAGCTTAGTGGATGAACTAGCCGGATTCCAAGGGAGCGAAGCGGGCGCGCGTTCACTCATCTGGGACCGAGATACGGAGCACGAACCCTGCCTGTCCGTCTGCTGAGAGCGGTTGTGCCCCGCCAATATTGATCCGCCAGCGACCGCACGGCGTCCTGTGCCAAAACTCGGCCGACGTGCCCAGCCGCAGCGCGATACGCGGGACGGAGCCATGATGCCTGTTGCCGTTGGCCGAGGATCCGGGCGGCGCTGAGTGACCGGCCATCCGGGGTCAGCAACGAGGTGATCGATCACTTTGCAATGGCGTCGAGAATCTCGTTCGTACCAGAGCAACCGGCCGCAATGACCAGCGCGGTGGCAAGAGACAGGTACAACAGTCGTCGCATGACGAACTCCGTTGGGTTGGGAGAGCCGGCCCGATCGCCGGCCACAGCAGGGGATGGGATGTGCGCTCTTCGAACCAGACCTCGCAGCGCAATGCAAGGCAATTGTCCGAGAACGTGGCGAAACGGCGGCCGAGTCAGCGTCGGTGGAGCTCAGCTGCCGACGAGCGCTTCGCGGGCGCCCGGCGCCGACAGGTCGTCGAAGAGCCAGTCCGGTTCGGACTCGGCGAGGACGTCGGCGCCGACCCCTCCGGTCGCCACCGCGAAACTCTCGAAACCATTGGCCCGCGCGGCCTGCACGTCCTTGTCGGTGTCACCGACTACCACGACGCGGCATCGGTCCAGGGGCAGCCGCAGGCGTTGAGCGCCGCGCTCGGCCCCCCTTCGGATCAGGATCGGACGTGACTCGGCGTCGCAGCCGAAACCCCCGAACGGGAAGTAGGGGTTCAACCCGACCCGCGCCAATTTGATCCGCGCCCCACGTTCGACGTTTCCGGTGCCGAGTCCGACCGCGACGTGCGACAGCGCGGTCGCCGCGTCCAGCGCGGCCTCGACCCCGCGATGCACAACGTAGCGAGGCGCGTCGGCGAGCACCGCGTCGAGCCGTTCGAGATACCCTTCGATCGCCCGGTCGATCACGGCGTCGTCAGGCGCGACCCCTGCCTGCTCCAGCCCCGCCCGCATGATCGCCCGATCGGTCATTCCGCCGAAGGAGAACTCGGCCCGGTACCCGGCAACCCCGGTGAGGACACCCAGCGCCACCTCCAGCGCGTGCCGTGCCGCGCCACCCGTCGTGATCAACGTGCCGTCGACATCGAAGAGCAGAATGGTAGGCCGCATCGTCATCCGGGGTGGAGCTGCTCTGCGCCGGTCGCCAGGCGCCGAGGGTCACACCTGATTAGCGCGTACGCGGACTGGTCGAAAGGCGCGCCGACGACCGGAGTCACGAAAGACGAAAGGCGCCGTCTGCGACGGCGCCTCTGTCGAAGTTGCGGGGGCCGGATTTGAACCGACGACCTTCGGGTTATGAGCCCGACG
>CAZFPM010000427.1:0-3029 GCA_964520965.1 uncultured Myxococcales bacterium | reverse complement strand
CCCAATAGTCAGCGCACCCGTCACGTCGGATGGCGATTTCCCGATTCGTGGGGCCGAGCAGCAGGTCGCTCATCCCGAAGAGGGCCGCACCCTGCTCCCGCGCCCGAGCGGCCACGGTGGACGACGGACCTCCTTCGACCAGAGCGTCGAGGAGGACGGCGACCGGAGACTGGGCGGCCAGCTCCTTGCAGGCCGTCTCGACATCGGCGGCCACAGACACCTCGAAGCCCTGCTGCTCCAGAAACTGCGTGCAGCGGACAGCATGGGACTCATCGGAGTCGACGACCAGGATTCGACTATCGGACACGTTGGACCGGGCTGTGCGGGTGAGCCGATGCGTTGAGAACGGACTATAGCTCAGCGACCCCAGACTTTTCGAGAGCTTCGACCACCCAACCCGTGTGGGACGCGATCTCGTCGCGCAACGCACCGGACGGCGCCGCCCGATCCGCGGGATCGAACGTCGTACCAACGACCCGCCGCGCGAGGGCCGACACACGTCGCGGATCCTTCGGCAGGCATGAGACGTCCGGGCCCTCGCTCAGTCGGACCCACGACTCGAGTTCGCGCAGAAACGCCAGCGTCCCGAGCCAGATCGCCCGGTCGGCGGTGGGGATCTGGCCGGCCGCGCACAGCCGTTCGATGGCCCGCCACGAGTTGCCCTCTCGTGGCCCCTCCCAGCCTCCCCGACGCCGTGCCTGGAGCTGACGGAGCTGGATGCACAGCTCCAGGTCGGCGAGACCGCCAGCGCATTGTTTGAAGTCGAACGGACGACCCTCGGCCTCGGCCAGGCGGCTCCGGCGAATCCGAGCGAGCTCCGGCAGCGCCTCGTCGAGGTCCAGGTCGTCCAGGCAGCGCTCCAGAGCCCGCTCCAGACGAGCGGCGACCGCAGGGTCATGGACGACCAGCGGGCGCGCCCTCAGGGCCGCGAGCTTCTCCCACGCCCAAGCCCGGTCGGAGTAGTAGTCCTCGAAACCCGCAACCGTCGTGACCACGGCGCCCTTCGTCCCGTCGGGACGGAGCCGAACATCGATCGGATGGGTCCGACCGTAGGGCGTGAGCGAAGCGGCGAACCCCAACCAACGGCGCGCCAACCGGGCGTAGTCCGCAGCGCGATCCGGCGTGTCGTCGAAGACGAATACGACATCGAGATCTCCGCCATGGCCGAGCTCTCCCGCACCGAGCTTGCCCAGCGCCACGACACCGAGTCGAGCCACCCGGTCGCCAGGGATGCGGTGCCCCAGGTCCCGGGCCGCGAGCGCGCCGTGGGAGCGGAGCGCCGTCTCGGCGATCGCGGACAGCCGTCGGGTCGCCTCGCGGATGTCGCACCGGTCGGCGATCTGGGCGAGCGCCACCGCAGACTCTTCCTCGATGCGGAACCGCTGCACGATGGCGAGCTCGCGCTCCACCAGGAGGCGCCCACGGTTCGCGAGCTCGTTCGCCATCGCGCCCTGCAGTCGCCCATGCAACGACTCCGCGTCGTAATCCTGCGCCGCGACGGCGTGCGTCAGCAGCGAAGTCAACAGGTGGGGATAGCGGACCAGGGTGCGCCCGATCTCGTCGGCGGCGCCCAGCAGCGTGGCCAGGAGTGCGGCAGCGCGCGGTTCCCGGTCGATGATCCGGATCGCCGCCTGCCGTCGCCCACGGTAGGCGAGCAGCTCGAACACGCGGTCGAAACCGCGGTCCGGATCCGCCGATCGCGCGACGGCCTCGACGAGACTCCGCGCGGCCCGTCGCGCGGCCCGCGGGGCATGACGACCGAGCACGGGTTCCGGCGGCGCGGCCAGGCGTCCGAGGTCCTTCACGACCCTGGCTGCACGGGCGAACCCAGCGCCCGCGGCGGCCGCGGCCCGCTCGTCGGCGGTAGCCGACTCGTCGAGCACGTCGTCGAACCAGGTGGGCGTCGGCGCCTCGGGCTTTTCGGCGAAGAGCGCGCCGAAACGTGCGCCGACCGCCGCACGGTGGATGTCGAGCCGAGCGACGAACGACTCCGAGCTGGCGAAGCCGAGCCGGAGCGAGAGTTCGTCGAGCGCGGTCCCCGCGGGGAGCCGATGCGTCTGGCGCTCTTCGTCCATCTGGATGCGGTGCTCGACGGTCCGCAGGAACCGATAGGCGTCGACCAGCGGCTCGACATCGTCGTGAGGCACGAGCCCGGCGGCGACCAGCGCCCGAAGCGCCGGCACCGTCGGGCGCTCCCGCAGCGTCGCCAGGCGACCCCCGTAGATCATCTGGAAGGCCTGGACGAAGAACTCGATCTCCCGGATGCCGCCGGGCCCGAGCTTCAGGTCGACGTCACCCTGACGTCCGACCCGACGCTGCCGCCTGAGGGCATCGGCCTTCATCGCGGCGACCTCGGCAACCGCGTCCACGCTGACCGAGCGCGGATACACGAACGATCGCAGACGCGACTCCAGACGCTCCGCTGTGCCGGCGTCGCCGCCGACGAGCCGCGCCTTGATCAGCGCACCGCGCTCCCACTGGCGCCCGTGCGTCTCGTAGTAGTGGACCATCTCGCCGACGGCGTGTGCGATCGCTCCCTGCGTTCCGAAGGGACGAAGCCGCAGGTCGACTCGGAACACCGGTCCGAGCGCGGTCACCTTGTCGACGAGGCCGGTGACCCGCCGAGCGACGGCGCGAGCCAGCTCCTGGTCGGCGGGGGCGGGCTCGGCCGGGTCGTAGATGTAGATCAGGTCGACGTCCGAGCTGAGGTTCAACTCGCCGGCGCCGAGCTTCCCCATTCCGAGCACGGCGAAACGAATCCCTGCCGCGTCTTCGAGGCGAACGGCGAATCTCACGGAGTCGGCGATGGCCTCCTCGGCGACCGAGGCGATGTCCGCCGCGGTCTCGAGGACGTCTACCCCACGCAGCTCCGCGTCCACGATGGCGAGCATCCGCAGGCGCTTGCGCAGGCGCAGCAACTCCTCGAACGCGGAAACCGTCGCCTCGCGCTCGCCCTCCCCGACCGCGGAGGCGGCGTCGACCGTATCGGCGATGCGCGTGTCGACCTCGCCCAACCACGCCGCCCGATC
>CAZFPM010000426.1:0-3056 GCA_964520965.1 uncultured Myxococcales bacterium | reverse complement strand
AGAGTCAGTCCTCACACGCATCAAAACACGGTCGGATCGATTCGGAGACAAAAATGTCGTCTATCGCGCTCACACGCGCGGTCGGCGGCAGGTCGATCTCTACCCCGACCCAAGCGCTCCCTAGCGGCGCCACGACCCCCTCCGGATCGGTCTCATAGCGGGTAAACCCGCTTATCGCGCCACGCACTTCGGTGGCCGTGATCCACTCCCCGTGGGTGATCCGATCCCCCTCCCCGTGCCACACGAATCGGACGAGCGGTGCGGTGGCCGGATCGCCAAGTGCGCTCTCGTGTCGGACGTGCAGCCCCACACGATACCGGGTGCCCGAGCTCGCCGAGACCGGCGCAACCTCAGCCAGCAGACGACTCATCGAGTCCACGCAGAGGCCACCGTCGGACCCTCCTTCATGGTAGTTCGACGTCGGCGCGCCACG
The DNA here is from genome assembly GCA_964520965.1 of uncultured Myxococcales bacterium. GTDB lineage: Bacteria > Myxococcota_A > Bradymonadia > REDH01 > REDH01 > CAZFPM01. Next base: position 2,623 of record CAZFPM010000426.1, on the reverse strand, counting down.
GTGGGCGCACGCGCCTGTCTCGTCGAGCGTCGCGCTCCCCTCGGTGGTCGAAAACTCTGGGCTCTCGAAGGTGTAGAAGGCCGAGACATCCGTCTCGAAGTCCACCAAGTAGCGGAGGCGCCAGTCGTGATTCCAGAACGTCCGCAGCGCAGCGGGGATGTCTCCACCGTTGAAGTGGAACGCGCAGGTCCCGACCGCGCTCGAGCTCGAGTGGACAATGCTGGCCCAGTCTTCGACCACGGTGCTCGACCCGCCGGTCCCGGCGAGCCACGGCCGCCTCAACTCGTCGTAGAGCCGCGCCGTCCCGAAGCTCGCCCTGAACGCTGCCAGACCATAGTGCCAAGGGATCATCACCGGGCCAGCTTGAAGCGGGGTGACGTCGTCGACATCACCGCAGAGGCTGGGAAAGTGCTCCGCGCCGAGGACACACCCGGTCGCACCTTCGGGGCCGCCATAGGACCTCTGGTAGCCGGCGTCTCCGCCGTTCGCCAAGGGGTTGAACATGTCGTCCCACAGGTAGAACTCTGCATCCGGGTTGCGGGCATAGGCTTCGTCGACGAGGCGATTGGTCGCGTCCGCGATCAGGGCAGCGTTGGATCGAAGCGGTGCCCATCGGGCCTCCTCACCCTCGCCGACTCTCTCGTGACAGACGACGCTTCGGTTGATGCCCCGAACCTCGCTGACACGGATCTTGACGCGAGTCGACTCCAGCTCGTCCTCAGCGCTTCCCATGACCCGATCGAAGGCCTCTCCCCACTCACGGGCCTCGAACACCCGGTCGAAGTCACAGAAGTTGGGGCGCTGAGACACGTAGTCGTAACCCGGAGCCCCGTGCTGCCCGGGGTATGCGAGGTTGATGTCGTAGGACATCAGCAGCTGATCGCCGTCTGGCATGCGCCCCTCCGAGAGCCAGCGAACCTCGAAGGGGTACACGTCCCGGGAGAAGTGCGGCTGAAGCCCGTACTTGAGCGTGCCACCAGGAGCGTTGAGCCAATAGACCGTCGTATAGGGGTCCCGCTCGGGGTCGCCGGTGCAGATCTCGTCGAGCTCGCCCCGACTGTCGAGCCCCACCTGACAGACGACGTAATCGCTGCCCTCGTCGAAGACGACGCTCCCGTCCCCCGAAGTGATCAGGGGCGGACGGACACCGCCGACCACATTCTGCAGGCTCCCGTCGATCCGCTGAAAACTCAGCTCGTCGATCCAGAAGGTGCCTACTCCCCGCTGCGATCGAACGTAGAGCCACGCGCTGTCGACGGAGCGCCCCTCGAGCTCGAGAACGAAGGTGGTGTGTAGCTCGAACCAGTCTGATCCGTCGCTGTTCCCCGAGACCGGATCTGCGGTCCCGATGCTGGATCGGATCGGAATGCTGCGCGCAGGGACCTGAAGCGACGTCCCATCGTCGAAGCGAAGCACCGGGGTGACTTGAGCGCCGCTGAGGCCAAAGGGGCCAAGGGGCTCATCCTCCGAGGCGCTTCGGACCCGAGCGCTCAAGAGATAGCGCCCCGCCGTGAACGCGTCTGGGTCGAGCGTGACGCGAAGCTGTGAGCAGTCCCCTGCTACCGGGTCCCCGGTCGCGTCCAACCTGAAAGACCCAGGGGTGGAGTGCCCCACGGTGGGGTCATAGCTCCAGTTCTGACACTCGTCGCTCGTCGGCAGGTCCCAAGCTCCTGGGTCGGACATCTCCCAGTCCGGGATCAGCTGCTGGGCTGGAGAGACCGCGACCGCCTGAAGGCTGCCGTCACCATGACGGGCCAACTCGAAGGGCTCCTCGTGAACTCCGAGCCCATCGACCAGCGCGAAGTCCCAGGGTTGCCGCCACGGGTTCGCGCCCGGACTTCCGATCTCGGTAACGACCTCCATGAACCTCCGCTCGGCCTCGTACTGCAGCATCAATGCCCGTGGAATGAACCTCTCCCACAGGTCGGCGCGGTGGGCATCCCAGGCGTGCAGGGCGTCAAAGACCAGCGTAGCACCCGCACGCGAGACCTCATCGAGCCAGCTCAACACCTCTGGCGAGAGCCCCGTCTCATCTTCATCGAGCTGAGATAAGTCCAGGTCATTATACAGGGACCTCTCTATAACGTCTGGATAATCAAGCACTATATGGTGTGAAACAGATGGACGGGCGTGACCCTCCGAGACGTCCATCAAGAGCCCGAGCAAGGCGTTGCCCCCGCGATAGAGTCCCCTCGCCGTGTCGGCCGAGACGATGAAGACCACCCCCTCGGCAGCCGGCCCGGCCCACAGCGCATACCCTTCGTCCCCGACGCGCTCGTAGCGCACCACCCCTGCCGGGACACCGTCGTCGAGCAGATCGCCGTGCCGGTAGAAGAGCACCTCTGCCTGCCCCTCGGATGGGCTCGGGTTGAATGGAGCTCGCGTCACCGTGTACCCCGCGCCCTCAAGCCGGGAGGGCAACGAGTAGGAGTCCGTCGCGTCGAGCAGGATGCGCAGCGCCTCGGGCTCGATCGTGCTGTCGAGGTTGATGACGTCCGGAAGTTCGAGGTCCTCGCCCAGTCGCCAAGCGCCTTGGGGTGGTTGGCTCATCGTGGTCTCCAGCCACGGAGGCGTGCTCACGCTGAGCTCCGAGCTCTCGGTCTCGGTGCTCGAGAGATGCTGC
>CAZFPM010000425.1:0-3062 GCA_964520965.1 uncultured Myxococcales bacterium | reverse complement strand
GCTCGACCTTGGCGTCCGTCTGATCCGGGAGTCCCAGGTCGCGCTATGGGGCGTACACCCGAACCGCATCGAGAAGGCGGCGCTGTCGATCCTGTTCCATCGCAGCTGGGGCGCCGAGACGACGCCCGTCGAGGACGGCAGCGTGATCGAGCGCTACGGGTTGGGCGACGGCAACGATGCCGCGCGCGCACTCGTGCTGGACAACCTCTTCTTCTCGCGCTGCCGTGACGGGCTGACGTTCGCCGCTCCCGCGTCGGACGCGTTGCTGATCGCAGACGGTGTCACCCCCCAGATCGTCGAGGCGGTAGGCAACGCTGCCGAGCGGCTCTCGGCGGCCTCCGATTGCCCGCTTCCAGTCTCGGTCATGCGGTACGTCGACGGACGGCTGGCGTAGGAGGACGCCCGATCGTGCGTCACCGATACGTCCGAACGCGGCCGAATGCCCCGAACGCCACACGGCCGCCGCCGTGCAGACGCCGGGCTGCGTCGGCCCCTACCCAAGACGCCGCCGAGACGCCGTCCGGGCCCTCGGCGACCGCGACGATACGGTGCCCACTCCCGACCCCACGGGCGGCGACACACGGCGACGAAGCGCAGCGCACCTGCCGCTTGCCCAGCGCCAACGCCGTCTCCACGTGCACGTCGTACACCGTCGATGAGACCTTGCCGACCAGCGTGGCCACCCCGTCGACGACCTCGATGCTCACGTCCGGTAGACCCGCCCCTTTGAAGTCGCAATTCGCCCCGTCCTCTACATCGTAGGGGTACTCCCGGTCGTCGACTACGGCCTGCAGGTCGACGGCCACGTCCTCGTACCAGCACGTGACCGCGTTCAGATAGTCGGTCAGCTCGACGTTCCGCAGGCCGACGTCGACCGGGATCCCGTCACCGCCGAAGTAGTCGAGCAGGATCCGCATCGACCCCTCGGCGCCGATCGCGACCCGGTCGAAGGGCTCAGCGTCGCTGGCCCCGTCGTAGATGTCCCAGAGGATCCCGGCGACGATCTCCTCCCGAAGACGCCCCGAGAGCGTGCCATCGGTGGTCCCGACGAAGTCGTCCCGAGCGACGCCCTGTTGCGTCACCGCCTCGTAGTCGATGAACCGGTAGTCGCCGAGGTAGTTGTCGACCATGGTCGCGTCGGCGCGCACCATCGAACTCCAGAAGTAGGCGACCCCCTCGCCATAGGCCAACCACGGGTCGACCTGCCGATCGCGGTGCGTGCCGCCGGACGACGCGTCGGCGCTGAAGTGATGCACGAAATAGTGGCCGAACTCGTGCAGGATGATGTCGTCGTCGTACTGGTCCGGGTCCTCGACCTGTCCGCCGAGTCGGATCGCGCTGTCGGAGTAGCAGGACCCGCACGAGTAGGAGAGCCCGTCCTGCCAGTAGTAGGTCAGGGTCGGCGACCGCTGGTCCGTGTGGGCGGCGATGAACCGAAAGCCCAGACCCGAGATGTCGACCACGTTGAACGCGCCGCCGGTGGGCTCCGATGCCCGGGCCAGTAGTGCAACCTCTGCCGGAGCCTCGTCGGCGGCGAAGGGCTCGCCTTCGACACCGTAGAGAGCCGGGGCGCCGCTTCGGTCACGCACCTCGACCCGGAACCCATCGAACTCGCCGGCCGAGATCGCGCGCACCCGGTAGCGTTGTTCGTCGTGCGCGAGGAACACCGCCGCGAAAGCGCCATCGGTGCCCGTCGTCGTCGTCCCGACGGTCGCGCCGTCTCGCTCGCGGATGACCTCTACCAGACCGCCGCCGAGGAGTCTTACGTCGAGCTCGCCCGTGAACCCCTCGTGGTCGAACCGCCGGTCCTCGTAGGCGACCGTCCCGGTCACATTGGCGGGGAAGCCCCCTTCTTCGACGAAGATCGTCGAGCGGATTGCATAGCGGTTCGTCGCCCCCTCCCAGCCATAGACCCGCAACAGGTACTCGGCCGCGACGGCCTGCGGTCCGATCTGGATCCGCTCCTCGTCGGCGGCGGAGTTCGAGACGGCGACCGGCCGCTCGAGATCCTCGGCGGCGAACAGCTCGACATCGATATCGCCGTCGGCGTGGGTGAAGCCGACGTCGACGGTCAACGTGCCGCCGATCGGGACAGCGAAGCGATACCAGTCCTCGTCATCTTCGCAGATCCGCGTCTCCAGCTCCCAGGGGCTCTCGACGACGAACGCTGCATCACCCGAATCGTTCGGCTCCTCGGGCGTGGCGAGGCACGTGTCCGACACGACCAGCTCGAACCGGACACCGTACACCTCGTCGGTCTCCGACTCGTTCGCGATGCGCACCCACACGGCGTCGCCCGACGAAGCCAGGTCCAGTCGCGCGACCCCCGACCGATCGATGGTCGCGTCTTCGGACGCACCGTTTTCGAAGATCCAGGCGGCGCGCAGGGAGGACGGCGTCGCGGCTGGCGTCACCGTCACACCCACGGCGGTTCCCGATGGGGCACGCACGACGAACCACTCCTCCGCACCGGCGCACGCGGCCAAGCCGACGAACTCGGCATCCTCGTCGACCGGGATCGCCGTCTCGTCGGTGCGCGGCCCGAAGATGTCATCGGCGCAGCCCACGTCGGCGTCGGGTGCGAGGTCCGCGCCCCCGTCCGTTTGCGTGTCCGTGTCCGGGGGCACAGCGTCGGCGACGGCGTCGATGCCACCGGTATCGAATTCGGCGTCGACGTCGGTCGCCGAGATGTCGGCGTCAGCGCCGACGCCCGGTTCGTTCCCGCACGTCGCCGCTGCCCACAACAGGGGGAGCAGCGCCGGGAGCGCGCGTCGTAGGAGATTGCCTCGGCGATGCGGCCATGCGGCGCGGCGCTCGCTCATCCGACATCGTCCTCGTTGTCGTCGGAAGCGCTCGCCCCATCCTCGTCCTCGTCAACACCCTCCGACCCGTCGATGGCCCCGTCGGTCGCCTCGGCCACCTCGGCGTCGTCGGCAGCGGCCTCGGATTCCTCCCCTGCGTCTTCCACCACCGCGCCTTCCGCCTCGGCATCGTCGGCATCGGAGCCGCTCGCGGCTTCCTCCGCGCCAGGCCCGTCGACCGCGACATTGGCGCTGGACAGC
>CAZFPM010000424.1:0-3064 GCA_964520965.1 uncultured Myxococcales bacterium | reverse complement strand
GAGCATCGGACTCCAAATCCGAGGGTTGGGGGTTCGAGTCCCTCCTGCCCTGCTAGATGAAAAAGCCGCCCGCATTCCGCGGGTAGCTTCGACTTGTCGGTCGAAAGGACAATGGAAGACGTCACCCGATATCTCAACGTAGCGTACATCACGTTCGGTCTGGTCATGTGCTGGCTGGGCGTGAAGTTCAGCGACATGATCTTTGGCATGTTCGGACCGCGCGCCGACCGGATCCTCTTCGGCGACGTCAGCACGTCGATCGCCATCGGGGTCATCGCCGGGCTCGCGATCACCGCGTACTGCTGGCGTAAGCCCAAGATCTACAAGTGGAGCACCGAAGTGGCCGTGGAACTGTCCAAGGTCACCTGGCCGGATCGCGAAGACACGCAGCGATCGACGTACGTCGTGATCGTCTTCTCGATCGCCGTGTCCATCGTCCTCGCGGCGTTCGACTTCATCTGGAAGTTCACGACCGACGCAATCCTGTAGCAGCACCCAAGGCGCGCCTGCGCCGGAGCCGCAATGACGGAAGAGATCCAAAACGAGAACATGCTCTGGTACGTCGTTCATACCCACTCCGGGTATGAGCAGAAGGCCAAGATCGGCCTGCAAGAGACGACCAAGCAGCACGGGCTCGAGCAGTACCTCGGCGAGATCATCATCCCGATGGAGAACGTCGTCGAGGTGAAGAAAGGCGAGAAGAGCCAGCGCGCCCGCAAGTTCTTCCCCGGCTACATGCTCGTGCAGCTCGAGCTCAACGACCACATCTGGCACGCCGTCAAGAGCGCGCCACGCGTGATCGGGTTCATCGGCGGCACCAAGCCTCAGCCCGTTCCCCCCCACGAAATCGATCGGATCCGCGGTCAGATGCAAGAAGGACTCAAGGCGCCCAAGGCGTCGATCTCCTTCCGCGAAGGCGACCAGGTCCGCGTGATCGACGGCCCGTTCAAGAACTTCAGCGGGTCCGTCGAAGAAGTGAATCCGGACAAGGAAAAGGTCCGGGTGCTCGTGTCCATCTTCGGTCGGGCTACCCCGGTCGAGTTGGACTTCGTTCAGGTGGAGCCTATGCCCACCTAGCGTCCGGCCTGGACGCTTCAATCGTTCGTACCATGCCCCGGCAATCCCGTCGGGCAAGCGGAACGACCGCACATGGGAGATTAAGAGATGGCAAAGAAGGTAATGGCGTTCGTGAAGCTGCAGCTCACGGCCGGCAAGGCGTCTCCGGCGCCCCCTGTCGGACCGGCGCTCGGTCAGCACGGCGTCAACATGATGGAATTCTGCAAGGCGTTCAACTCGCAGACAGCAGAGCAGGGTGACCTGATCATCCCCGTGCAGATCACGATCTACACGGACCGATCGTTCTCCTTCGTCCTCAAGACCCCCCCCGCGGCGGTCCTGATCAAGCGCGCGTTGAAGATCCCAAAGGGGTCCGCGGTGCCCAACGTCGACAAGGTCGGCGAGATCACCCGCGAGCAGATCCGTGAAATCGCAGAAATCAAGCTCCCCGACCTGAACACCGATGACATCGAAATGGCGATGAACACGGTGGCCGGGACCGCGCGGAGCATGGGCGTCGACGTCGTAGGCTGAGGGAGGTCGTCATGGCGAAGCAAGGAAAAAGAATCGTCGAGGCGCGCTCCGGTATCGACCGCCTCACCGCATATCCAATCGACCAGGCCGTTGCCCTCGTGAAGGCCAACGCGAAGGCCAAGTTCGACGAGACCATCGAGGCCGCCATCAACCTCGGGGTCGACCCGCGCCACGCCGACCAGATGGTCCGCGGCGCCATCGTGCTCCCCCACGGGACCGGAAAATCGATCCGCGTCGCCGTCTTCGCGAAGGGCGAGAAGGAAAAGGAGGCCCAGGAGGCCGGCGCCGACTTCGTGGGCGCAGAGGACCTCGCCGAGAAGATCCAGGGTGGCTGGCTCGACTTCGACGCCGCCGTCGCGACCCCCGACATGATGGGTGTCGTCGGCCGACTCGGTCGCGTCCTCGGTCCCCGCGGACTCATGCCAAACCCGAAGGTCGGCACCGTCACCTTCGATGTCGCCGCCGCCGTGCGCGACATGAAGGCCGGTCGTGTCGAGTTCCGTGTCGAGAAGGCGGGCATCGTCCACGCGCCGATCGGCAAGGCCTCGTTCACCGAGGAACAGCTCGCCGAGAATCTCAGCAGCCTGCTGGAGACGCTTAATCGCTTGCGTCCGGCGGCCGCCAAGGGTATCTACATGCGCCGCGTCACCGTCTCCAGCACCATGGGGCCGGGCGTGCGCGTCGATCCGAGCGAGATCGATACGGCCTGAACAACGCCACCGCGAATATACCGCGACACATACCCCACCCGAGAAGTCGGCGCCCGTAAGGGCTCAATCCACGGCCGGCGGAGGTAGGAGACTCGACCGTGCTACGGCGCGACGATGTCGTTTCCAACCCCGCCCGTCCCCGACCGGCGGGGTTTCGCTTTTCGAAAACGATCATCCACCCCCCACGAGGCCCAGACATGAAGCGCGACGAAAAGGCCAAGGTCGTCGATGACCTCCGCGAGACCTTCGCCACCGCACCGTCCGTCGTCCTCGCGTCCGCCGCCGGAATGCCCGTCAACACGGTCAACGAGCTGCGGTCCGAGTTGCGGAAGAACGGCGCCAGCTTCTCGGTCGTGAAGAACACCCTCGCCAAGCGCGCCATCGCCGGCACCGACATGGAGATCCTGACCGGGGCCTTCGCTGGGCCGACCGCGATCGCGATCCACCCCGAAGAGCCCGGCAAGGCGGCCAAGGTTCTCATCGACTTCAAGAAGAAGAACGAGGCCCTCGAGATCAAGGCCGGCTACGTCGACGGCACCCTGCTCGACTTCGCCGGCGTGGAGATGCTCTCGAAGATGCCCGGCAAGGACGAGCTCCGCGCAAAGATCATCGGCCTGCTCACCGCCGTACCGACCAAGCTCGTGCGCGTGTTCACCGCCGCGCAGCGTGACCTCCTCGGCATCGTCGCCGCCCGCCAGGCAGACCTCGAAGGCTAGTTACGGGCGAGGCCATGCCTCGCCCCCGCCCACCAGGGCGGCCCCCCG
>CAZFPM010000423.1:0-3069 GCA_964520965.1 uncultured Myxococcales bacterium | reverse complement strand
CGCCCACGCCCCTGGGGCGGATGATGCCGACACGGGTCGTGCGGAACGTCGTATCCTCGAACGCCTCGTCTCCATTCGCGTCCGTCGTGGTCGCCGCGTCGTCGCCGGTGCCGGCGTCTTCCACCACGTGAACTTCCGTGTCACCGCAACCCGCGAGCGCGAGAGCGGCCACGGCAGCGATCGTGATCAGGGCGGTGACGAGGGGACGGTTCATGGTGCAACTCCTGAGGCTGGTTGGCTGCGTAGGGTAGCGAGGGTCGTGATTCAGCTCAAATCGCCGTTCGAGCCGATCTCCAGCGTGGGAAAGTGGGTGATCGCGCGAAACGCTTCGGCGCGCGCCGCGATGTCGGTCGGCGTGAGGTCGCGCAGACGGTCGACGCTGAAACTCTCCACGCTGTACGACGCCAGCGTCGAGCCGGCGATCGTCGCCTGGCAGATCGTCGCCCAATCGGTCGAGTCCTGGTGCGCTACGTAGCCCATGAACCCTCCGGCGAAGGAATCACCGGCGCCGGTGGGATCGACCACGTTCTCGAGCGGGAACCCCGGTGCGAAGAAGTAGTCGTCGTCGCGGTAGATCAGCGCGCCGTACTCGCCCCGCTTCACCACGATGAGTTCCGGTCCCATCGCCTCGATCGCGCGCGCCGCGCGCACGATGTTGTTGTGCCCCGAAAGCTCCCTGGCCTCGGAGTCGTTGATCAAGACCGCGTGGACCTTGCCGAGCACTTGCTCGAGCTGTTTCGGCGCGCCGTCGATCCAGAAGTTCATCGTATCCATCGCGATGAACTTCGCATTCCCTGCCTGCTCCAGGACGTCGAGCTGCAACTCCGGATGGATGTTGCCGAGGAAGAGATACTCGGTCTCCCGGTAGTCCGCAGGCAATATCGGGTGGAAATGCTCGAAGACGTTCAGCTCGGTCAGCAGGGTGTCCCGAACGTTGATGTCCTCGTGGTACCGACCGGCCCACCGGAACGTCCGCCCCTCGCGGCGCTCGAGGCCGCGCGTGTCGACCCCCTTCTCCTCGAGCAACGTGATCGCGCCTTCTGGGAAGTCGTCGCCGACGACGCCGACGAAACCCACCCGGGTGAACGGGCTGGCAGCGAGAGAGAAGTAGATGGCGGACCCGCCGAGCGCGCCCTCGACCTTCCCGGCCGGGGTCTCGACATCGTCCAATCCTACCGAGCCGACGACAACCAGTTTCATTGGGACACCACTGTGTTACGACGGCGTGGTCGGTAGCACGCAGCTTCGGGGCGGTCAACGACGCGGGCCGGCTACATCCGCTCGATTCGGTGGATCCGGGCCCGGCGACTGTCGATGCTGAACAGGAACCCGAAGTTCGTCGTCAGCAACCCGTTCTCGTCCTTGAGCCCCTCCGGGACGTTGCGGAACGGCGCCGCAGCCTGCAACGCGCGGAGCGCCTCTCGGTCGAGAAAGTCCAGCTCCGAGCTGCGCGAGACCAGCGCGTTGCGGAGTGTTCCATCGGAGTTCAGTGTCAGCGTCAGGACCGTGTAGCGGTCCTGAGCGCCGTAGAGCTGCCCGGTGGGGTCGTGCCGGCGGTAGACACGCACGGGATCCCACTCCAACCGCACCTGCTCCTTCATCCGGTTGAAGAAGGCCCAGTAGATCGATCGGTGTGAGTTGAGCAACGTGCGGTCGCCTTCTTCGAGCTCGAGGTGATCGGTACGGCCGCCCACGGGTCGCAGGGCGGCGGCGGCCGACTCCGCGGTGGGGTTGAACCCGCGCAGGTCCAACCGACGAGGCGCCGTCGATGCCCCCACGTCGCCGGGGCCCCCGCCCGAGCCGTCGTCGCGTGGATCACGGGTCTCGTCCGTCTCGTCCGCCACGTGCTCGTCCGGGTCCGGGCCCGGGGTGTTTCCCTCGGTCGGACGCTCCTCGTCGGCCGACGCCCGGCGGCGGGACGGCGACGGGGCGGCCATCGCCAGGGTGTCCTCCGGGCTCCCGGTTGCAGACGGGCGCGGCGACGGTGCGCCGGACGAGGGCACAGGCGGAGAGTCCCCGGTGACCGCCGCCAGATCGTCTCGTGCCACGGTCTCGCGCTCGGCGCTGCGGTCATAGCGATCGAAGAAGTCGGCCTCGTCGGGACGCACCTCCTCGGCCGGCTCGGGCAACGAGACGAACTGGCCCGACGGCTCCGGCTGGTCCGCGAGCTCCCGGGCGACCTCGTCGATCGGCACCAACGCGACCACGTGCAGATCGTCTGCGGCGATGTTCTTGCCCGGCTCCGCGCCCAGCAGCGGCCCGAGCGCAGCGACTCCGATGACGTTCGCGCCGAGTGACGCGACGACGGCGAGCAGCATCCTGCCCGTCGAGCTGCCGGTGGTCGAGCGGCCGCGCATGTGACGAACCTCGCCATTGGATCAACAGTCGGAGTCTAACAGAAACCCCGACCTGCGCATGCAAACATGCGCACCCGGCGGCGCGGCGCCACCTCGGTCCGCCGCGCGATCGTGAAACGCGGACGCCGCGGCGCTGCCTCCGAGTCAGTCCTGAGCGTCCAGGTGGTCCCGGTACGCGGCAGCGTCGAGCAGCGCGTCGAACCCGCCGGAGTCGCTCGCCCGGATTCGGGCCAGCCAGCCTTCGCCGTAGGGGTCCGCGTTCACCATCTCGGGTTCGTCGGCCAACGCCTCGTTCGCGGCGACGACCTCCCCGGACAGCGGCGCGTAGACGTCGGAGTACGTCTTGACGCTCTCGACCACGCCACACGGCTCACCCTGGGTCACGGCGACGCCCGCATCGGGGAGCTCCAGGTAGGTGATGTCTCCCAGCGCATCCTGCGCGAAGTCGGTGATCCCGAACGCGAACACACCCTGGCCCTCGTCACGGACCCACTCGTGTTGCTCGGTGTAGCGGAGATCTTCGGGAACCTTCACATCGACCATCTCGTACCTCTCGTCAGGACTTCGGCCGCTGATAGAACGGCTTCTTGGTGGTTGTGGCCGGAACCCGGCGTCCACGGATCTCGACGTCGACCGTCTCGTCGTTCGCGTGGGCGATGTCGATGTATGCCAGCCCGATGGAGCGGTCGTCCAGCGTGGGGGCGATCCCGCC
>CAZFPM010000422.1:0-3086 GCA_964520965.1 uncultured Myxococcales bacterium | reverse complement strand
CGCAGACGTCGGTCTGCTCGCCCCAGATCTCCGGGAAGGCGGTCGGCAGGTCGCAGTACCAGTCGTAGAAGCTGAGGTTGACGCCGCCGAAGAGCTGCAGGAAGCGGCCGCCGGCCGCGTAGCTCAACATCGACATCGCTGGGATCGGACTGAAGCCGATCACGCGGTCCGGCCCGTACTTCTGGGCCGTGTAGATGTTGGCGACCGACATGATCTCCAGCACCTCGTCCCAGTGGGCGCGCCGGAAGCCGCCCTTGCCGCGCGCGTTCTGGTAGCCGCGGCGGGTCTGGGTGTCGTCCTGGAGCGCGGTCCACGCCTCGAGCGGGTCGCCGGTCTCGCGCTTCTTCGCCCGGTAGGCATCGACGAGCGCGCTGCGGATCAGCGGGTACTTGATGCGCAGCGGGCTATACAGATACCAGGAGTACGAGATCCCTCGCTGGCAGCCGCGCGGCTCGTAGGGCGGCAGGGAGTCTTCGAGCAGCGGGTAGTCGAGCTGCTGAGTCTCCCACGTGACGATGCCGTCCTTGACGTGAATCTGCCAGGAACATCCGCCGGTGCAGTTCACGCCGTGGGTGCTTCGCACGATGCGGTCGTGCTGGAAGCGGTTACGGTAGAACTCCTCCCACTGCCGAGTCTGAGGCGAGATGATGTCTTTGATCCAACCCATTGGTTTCTTCCGTGGTTACGCGGCGTGGATGTTCAGATGGACTTGACTTGGCGGTCGAAGATCGCCTGGTTCACCGACTCCCTCTTTCGGCCGCCCCACAGCAGGGAGTAGAGGCCGAGAAGGAAGATGGTGCCGACGACGCCGCTCACGAAGAGCCCGATCCCGTAGTCGCGGGGCTGCATCTGTGCGCTGCGAGCCTGCGTGTCTTCGAGGAATGCGACGAGCGCGATGATCTCATCGTCGGTCAGGTCGCGCCCTTCGTAGGCGCGCTGCATGACCGGGAAGGGGCGCGACTGGATGATCCCGCCGACGCGGCCGGCACCGTTGAGGCGCTGCACGACGTCTGTCAACGACGCCGCGAGGACTCCGCCGGCGATGACCGCGTCGCTCGCGACATCGTGGCAGGAGTTGCACGGCGGTCCACCTGCGGAGAGGCGCTGACTACCCTCGAAGAGAGCGCCGCCAGTGGCGACGTGCTCCGGCGTGAGCTCCGGCAGCTCGAAGAGCGGGGGGCCCGCCTCGGCGACGTCAGAGTACGCGATCACCGCCTGGAGCTGCTCGTCGGTGAGCGGCCAGTCGGGCATCACCGTCCCGTATTCCTCGAAGATCGCGACCGCCTCGGGGTCTCCGGCGGCGACCATCGCCTGCGAGCCGCGGATGAACTCGAAGAGCCACTCCTCGGACCGACGCTCCGACATCCCCCGGAGGTCAGGCCCAATCAACCGGCCGCGGCCGATGGTGTGGCACGCCTGGCACATCGACTCGTAGACCTGCTGACCCGTCGACGCCAAGGCGGTGCCGGACGAGAGCGGCAACAGCGCGAGTACCGCGGCAGCGGCGACGAGCGCGCGCAAGGTAGAATGACTCGGCGTGGTTCTGCACATGGTCGCGTTGCTCCTACTTGGATGCCATCGATGCGGGGCCGTCGGGCAGGCACCGACGAGCGCGCCGCTCGCCGGTTGGGTTTGCCGTGATGAGGCGCGGGAATCGTGCCCTCCCCAAAGCACGACTCATGCCACCTGTCTCCGACACGAAGAAGAGTGAACGCCGGCCCAGGGCCTGGCGCGCACGACGCCGGACATGCAACTCCTTTGATCCCGTAATTGCAAGGACCACGAGAGGCAGCAAATGCGGGGAGCAACGATCGGATTTCCCGCCGCGAATTCGAGCGGAACCGAACACCCTCAGGCACGAGAAGCCCCAATCGGCGTGCGAGCGCACAAAGGGTGCGTGGCAACTCGCACAGAGCGAGGGTCGAACCCCGATGTGGGAAGATCTTCTTGGGCCTCCCAATGTCGCTCCGCGCCTGTCGGCCAGCCGCCGTGCCGACATCGCACCGACCGCCCGAGCTCGATGCGTCACCCGAGCCCTGGCACCTGTCCGGGGCGACCGCGGACTGCACCGTTCAGGCGTTGGACCGGCCGTGGACGACGCGCGCCCGACCGGGGGCCTTCGCATCCCGGGAACATTGAACTCGACCAGTGTTTTCGAGGGAGCGCCGCCGAGCCGGTCGACGCCAGTGATTTCAATTCACGCTCCGCGGCGAAACTCCGTGTCTCGCGCCTCCACGGAGGTCACGGCGGGAGCAGGAAGCTCGACTCCCAGGACGCTCCGGAGGCGACGTTCTCGAGCGCGATCACCATGTGCGGCTTGTCGTCTTCGAGCTTCTCGACGCGTCGCTCGACCACGCGGCTGGGGCCGTGCGCCTCGTCGTTCACCACGTCGCCGATCCGCGGCATGAAGGGGTGGTGGAGTGTCAGCGCAGCGTCCGGGTCGTCCTCGGCGGTCCGCTCCAACGCGGCGCTGAACAGGAACATCTCGAATACGCCGACGAGCTCGTCCTGGTTGACCTCCTCCCGGTCCTTCGCCGTCAGGTTCTTCAGCCACTGGTCGTACTCGGCCGAAGCCGCCGCTCTGACGTCGGCCTGCATCGCCTTGGGGAACGGGCTGCGCACCTGGTCGTTGTCTCCGAACCAGAACGCGCACGCTGCGTCGACCAGGGAATGTCTCTGGCGTGGTTTCGACATGGTGAACTCTCCTGCGACGGGCGCCGGGATTACGAAGGTTCTTCCGCCAGGCGGTCGAACTCCTCGGTCGAGATCAGCTTGTGGGCCAGGGAGAAGACCACCGCATCTTCGCGAAAGATGTGCAGACGCAGCACCTCGACGAGCTCCAGCCCCCGCCGGATGCCGGCGTCGATCACGACGTGTTGCGAGTCTTCGTCGGGAAGGCGGCCGGCGATGCCGAAGAGGTCCTGCATCACGGCCGTGAGCTGGATCAGGAGCACGTGGTCGGCCTGGAGGACATCGATGCCCGTCGTCGGGGCGGGTCCACGGCTGTGCTCGCCGCTCTCGCGCAGCCGCTGCGCGGCCAGCGGGAAGAGCACACGCTCTTCGCGCCGGTTGTGCGGGAAGACGAC
>CAZFPM010000421.1:0-3138 GCA_964520965.1 uncultured Myxococcales bacterium | reverse complement strand
TCGCCGAGGCACTCGATGTCGCCGATCGAGAAGTCGGCGCACGCTACCAGCGCGAAAGCGACCGCGACGGCGGCAGCGCGCTTGTCTTGCATGGCCTTGGACATCATCCGCCTCCGACCGAACGCTCCCCTTCGGGAGCCGACGTTCCGTGGATCCTAACGCACCAGGACGGCCGACGCGAGGCAGCCCCTAGGAAAAACAAACGCCCTAACGCTCACGCCGTCTCCAGGCGGTGAGCGATCCAATTCCAGTATATTCAGGGCCTGCTCAGGAATAGACGCGGCAAGATCGCGCCCAGCCGTGCGTCAGATTTGGTCACGACGAACGAGCGCAACCGGAGGCGTAGCAGGGCTACGGCGAGGATTCCGCGACTGAGGAGCGGCCGGAGATGGCGTGCGGATGGGATGCGAGATGCCGCAGCTATTATTGGACAGGCCCTTAGCTGCGACGTAGCGCGCTCCAGGCGACCCAAGCTCCCAGCCGCGCGTGGCGAGCCAGGTCGCGCCAGCCTTTGAGGCGCCTCACTCGACTCATGACATAGCTCGGGCGCAGGTAGAAGCGCCGGTAGGCCGCCTGGTCGACCCGAGCCATGCGGCCGGCGTCAAGCCCTTCGGGGACGTAGAGCGGGAAGCCAGCCTCGCCGCGCATGAAACGGTCGTAGGTGTCGGCGGTCATCGTGCCTCGCTTCACGGCGTCATCGAAGAGCGGGGTGTTCGGGAGCACCAGCGCGATGTGGAACTCTACGTAGGCTGGTTGGAGCTCTATCGCGAAGCGGATCGAGGCCTCGAAGTCTGCTTCATTCTCCCCGGGGAGGCCGAACATGAAGTTGGCCTTCGCCTCGATCCCAATTCGGCGGCACAAGGCGAAGGCCGTACGGATCTGATCGTTCGTCACGGCCTTGTGGTTCTGGCTGCGGATCTCCTCTGACGCGGTCTCGACGCCGATGGAGACCACCTTGCAGCCCGCGCGCTGCATGGCGAGCAAGAGCTCTTCATCGAGGAGGCTCGCCCGCGTCTCACAGCTCCAAGGCATGGGGTCGGGCTGGCTGGCCAGGGCCTCAGTGAGCTCCAGGATGCGCTGGCGGCTGACCGTGAAGGTGTCGTCCGCGAAGACGACGAACTCCGCCTCGGTGTCCCGCCGGATCGCCGCGAACTCCTCCACGATCCCCGCCACTGAGCGCGTCTGGTAGGGGTGGCAACGGCGCACCTCTGGGCTACCATAGTGGCAGTGGTCGCAGCGGAAGGCGCAACCGTGGGAGATGGTGATGTTCGCGATGGGGCGCGCGTCGACCGGTGAGTAGTACTTCGTGTCCCCGAGCAGTCGGCGGTCCGGAGGGCGGATCTCGTCGAAGGTCGGCAGGGCACCGACCGGGCTGATCGCCACTGTGTCGCCCTCGACGCGTACCAGGCCGGGCACGTCGGCGGGAAGACCTTGCCCCCTGAGCAAGGCGCTCGCCAAGCCCACCAGGGGGATCTCTCCCCAGCCCAAAACGCCGAAGTCGGCGCCACACTTCCGTACGACGTCGGGGTCGTCCGCGATGTAGATGTTGCCCAGGACGATCCGAACGTCGGTGCAGGCCGCGCGCAAGCCTTGCACGATGCGATAAACGGCCGGCAAGGTGAAGACCAGCACCGAGATCCCTACAATTCGCGGGGCTCGGCGTCGCACGTCTTCGATGATCGCGTCTACTGACATGCCACGGGCGCTGGCGTCCAACACGGCCACGGTAAAGTCCGCGTCGATCAAGGCCGCGCCGAGGTAGCAGAGCCCCAGGGGCGGGAAGCGGATCGGCGGCTGATCAAACTTCAGGGGGTCGAGGTCCTTGAGCTTGCTCGTGGTGCGCGGTGGCGGGAGGAGGGGCGGATTTATGAGCAGCACGTCCATCGGGGATCTCCAGCCCGGAAGGGGGCGCCTGGCCTTCAGTCGTCGTCGCACCTGGCAGCCTGCGGGAAGACGCCGCCTGCTACCTGTGCCGCTGGGCTTCTACACGAGGCTCACGAAGTTCGACGTGCGCTTGTCCAGGAAGCCGATATGCTTGAAGTACCAGAGCCCTTCCCCGAGGGAAAGGTCGAAGGTCTCTTTCTCACGCTCAGGTCTGCGCCCGACAGAGGGCACGCCGTAACGATTTGGCAACACCCTCACGGCGCGCGTTACGCAGTGGTGTAGTCGAGGCACATGAAATTCACCAGTTCCACTGGATGCCGCTGTCCACCTATCAAATGGACAATACCCCGCTATTTAACCCTCTGCTTGGTTAAACGGCCTGTCATCGAGGTGGGGAGTATTTGCACCACCATCACAAGTTGTGGGAAGCGGATAGTAAGAACTAAACGAACCCAGTCAAAGCAAAGCACCTCCACCTCATACCCTCAAGCAACCACATGCCACCAAGCGGGCTAAACGCCATTGGGTCAAATCGCACTCTCTGCATCTGTATAAGTCATAATTAGGGGTCATTTAAACCACTAGGTATTCCCAGATACTCGTCGTTTGCTGTGAAAAACCGCAGCATAAGAGTGCGAATACCTCAAGTATGGCACGTCATTCGCATGGTTGGCTTGTTTAATTAGGGGACCAACGTGGTTGACCAGGAAAAGGGAAGGGACTGCGCGAGCAAAAAGTGGCGAAAGCTAACTTCAAACATCTTCTCTCTCTGCGGTAGCGCAAATGGCTCTGAAGCTAAATACGAACTAAAGTCTACTCACACAAATCCAAAAATAGGTATAGAACCTAGTTCAAACATGCATTTAGTGTATACGCAGACTATCAAGAGTAATAGCGCGAAGGTCTTGCAATCCCATGATTGAATCCATGCCAGATAGAGCTCCGAAGCGAATCGACCTGAAGACTGGCTTCAGCTGCAACAATCGATGCACCTTCTGTGTGCAGGGAGAAAAGCGCAGCGAGTATACCGACAAGAGTACGGATGAAGTGAAAGCTCTGTTGGCGCAGGGACGAGAAGACGCCGATGGAGTGGTTTTTACGGGTGGTGAAGTGACCATCCGGAAGGATCTTCATGAGTTGGTGGCTCACGCTCGAACTCTGGGCTTTCGCTTGATTCAGATCCAAACCAATGGCCGCATGCTATCGAGCATGAAGTGTCTGGAAAAGCTCGTAAATGCTGGAGTTACGGAGTTT
>CAZFPM010000420.1:0-3199 GCA_964520965.1 uncultured Myxococcales bacterium | reverse complement strand
GATATGCGACGGGGTCGACAACGACTGCGACGGCTCGATCGACGAGGGCGACCTCGAAGCCTGGTACCCCGACGACGACGGCGACGGCTACGGTCGCGACGACGATCCGCTTCGCTCGTGTCTGCGGCCGGACGGGCACACCGAGGTCGGAGGCGACTGCGACGACGCGGACGACGGAATCCGACCGGACCTTCTCACCGACGACTGCGCGCGCCCGCGCATCGACGCCAACTGCAACGGCGTGCTCGACTGCGCCTCCCCCTTCCCCTGGCTGCAGATCGAGGATGCGCCGGCGAGCTTCGTCGGGCTGCGGCGGACCAACGAGCGCATCACGGCCGTCACGAGGTTCCGCGCGAACCCGGACGCTGCGGCGCGCTTGCTCCTGGCCGCCGAGGGAGGTGACGACCTCGGCGCATACACCCGGATCGACGTGTACGACCCCCCGGCGATCGGCGAAGGCGTGACCCCCGGCGATTCCCTGGCCACGATACGCCTCGACGACGCTTCGGTGATCGACGTGGTCGAGATCGTCGACATCGATGACGACGGGCTCTCCGACCTCGCCCTCCTGGCGCGGCTCGACGGTGAACCGCACATCGTGTGGATCGGGGGCCTCGTTCCTGGTGCTCCCACGTCGCCGGGCCGGGGAGTCGTCGTCGCCACCCATCGCACCGAGTCGGCCGGCTGGCACGGGCTCCGCCTGTTCGGGGACGGCGAGACTCCGGCCTCCCGCCTCTTCATCGTCGCCGAACGCGACGGTGGCGCTCTGTTGGTGACCGACGCGGACGAACCGAACCTGGGCGACGCCGAAGAGGTGATCGCGCTCGACCCGCGCGCCTGGGTGGGCCCTGCGTTCGTCGGACCGGCCGAGTTGACTGGAGACGACGAGGTAGACGTCGCGCACCTCGCGCTGGATCCGGGCTCCGACCGCGTTGCGCTGCACGTGCTCGCGGGACCCCTGTCGTCGGCGATGACCTCGAACGCCGTGCGCGACTGGGCGCCCGGCGTCGGCGGCGAGACGACCCTCGCGGCGATCGGGGACCTCGACGCAGACGGGGCCACCGATCTCGGGCTGGTGCGTCCGGGGGAGTTCGGGCCGTCGATCGACGTCATCCTCGGCCTCGAGGAGTACGCGGCGTCGGTCGCGACGACGATCACGGGCATGCGAGGCGATGGCGAGACGGCGGTGTCCGGAGCGAGCGGCCTCGTGGTGGTCTCCGCGGAAGATCCGGGTGGGCCGCCGGGGAGCCGAGCGGTCTTCGTGGTCGGCGTCGAGGCGGGCCCAACCGACGGACACCGCGCGTCGTTGCTGGACGCCGCGCTGGTCGCTTATGCCCTGCCCGCCGGACTCGGAGTTGGCCACGAGCTTCGGTCTGTCGGTGACCTCGACGGAGACGGCGTCGACTCGGTCTGGATCTCCGGCGGCCAATCGGGCCTGGGCGGCTACCTCCTACGAATCGCGGCGCCCTGAGCCCGCGACGCCGCGCCGTCACTCGGAGCGGGCCTCCTGGTGCCCCGGCGTCACGATGCCCCACACCCTTCGACTTTCGTCGCAGCCCGGTAGCGGCGGGGCGTCACGGGTCCGGAGACGAAGCGAACCTGGAGCGCCGATACCCAGGATCAACGATTCCATAGTGCACTCGACGCGACCCCCGGTCCTGCTATGCTGGCGCGCAAACCGAGGTGCGCCATGAAGAGGCACGGGCTGCTGCTGACGTTATTGCTGGCTTTCGGCTGCAACGCCGAGACGCCGACGTTCCCCTCCGACTCCGACGACGCGATTCCGATCGACAGCGTCTCGGGAGATTCCGCGGGAGGCGACCTCGGGGCCGACGTCTCCCCCGATACCGAAGACGACGACGTCAGCCCCGGCACCGACGCGCCGGAGGATGTCCCGCCACCGGATACCGCCGAGGACGCACCGCCGGCCGATGACCCCGCCAGCGATTCGGCGGACGACGTCGTGGAAGACGACGTGCCCGACGACACCGCGGAGGACGCACCCACAGCGGACCTTCCCGAAGACGTGCCGCCGAGCCCGGACATCGTGGAGGACACTCCACCCGACGCGCCTCCGGCCGATACCCACGACGCGCCAGACCTGCCGCCTGGACCCTATTGCGGCGCCGACGACGCCGAATTCCCCGAGTTCGACGACGAGTGCAGCCGCCCGGACGACTGCGCGGCCGTACTGCACCAGATCGACTGCTGCGGAACCGAGGCGGCGATCGGGATCAATGCCGGCGAGCTCGCCGCCTTCGAGGCAGCCGAGGCGATCTGTCGAGAGGGATATCCACGCTGCCGGTGCGCGACGCGGCCGACGGAAGCCCAGGACGGCCGCATCGTCCGCGACATGGCCGACCTCGGCGTGACGTGCCGTGATGGCGCGTGCCGGACCTTCGTGGCTCGCAGCGACGAGGTCGATTGCACGGCGACCCACGACAGCACGTTCCCCGAGTTCGACCGTAGCTGCGAAGAGGAAGACGATTGCGAGATCGTGCTCCACCAGACCGATTGCTGTGGCAACCAGCGCATCATCGGGATCAACGAGGCCGAGACCGGGCGCTTCGAGGCCGCCGAGGCAGAGTGCCGCTCCGAGTACCCGGGGTGCGGGTGCCCGGCGAGCGCACCGGTCACCGATGCCGGAATCGCG
This sequence comes from uncultured Myxococcales bacterium, assembly GCA_964520965.1. Lineage (GTDB taxonomy): Bacteria > Myxococcota_A > Bradymonadia > REDH01 > REDH01 > CAZFPM01. Next base: position 546 of record CAZFPM010000420.1, on the reverse strand, counting down.
GCGTGGGATCTGGAGACCGTCGAGGTGATGTGCCGCGACGAGGCTTGTTTCACGTTCGTTCCGATCGACTGAAGGGCCACGCCGGCTGATCGGCGACCGCGGGTTCGGAGTCCTGGTGTCCGCCCGCGACACGCGGGTCAGCTACGCGTTCACCGGCGGCTCGAGCCTGATCATGCGCCGTAGCGTGAGCGCGGCAGGGACGCGACTCTCGGGGACTCGTACCCGACGATCGTCGCGTGATCCTAAAGCTCTGTCGAGGCCGGCCGTTGTTCTCATCGACACCCCGGGTCGAGACGAACTCCGCAGCCGACCCCGGACCAACAAGGAGCAACGTCATGTCAGCAGAGCCCCATCTCATCGCGACCTACCCGACCCCGGGCGCCTCCCCGGCACCCGAGGGGATGACGATCTGCGTGCACAGCGGGGAGATCGATCGATTCCTCGCCGCGCTTACCGTCGCCAACGGGGTCGCGTTGATGGGGGCTCCGGCGCGTGTCTTCTTCACGTTCTGGGGCACCCTGACCCTTCCGACCGCTCCCCGAGGGG
>CAZFPM010000419.1:0-3223 GCA_964520965.1 uncultured Myxococcales bacterium | reverse complement strand
GAGGCGGAGACGTCGACGAGGTAGACCGTGCACAGGTGGCTGTCGAAACGGGAGGTCGACGGCCGTACAGCGGCGGCGATCAGGGCGACCAGAACGGCGCAGCGGAAGAGCATGTTCAAGGCCCGCTGGACCGGCCCGAAGTCGGTCAGCGTGAACCACCCGATGGCCGGAATCAGTGGGAGAGCCGCCAACAGGTAAAGCGCTCGAGGCTCCAGGAGCTTGATCTCCTGGGTCCGCCACGTGAACGCGAGGATCTCCGGGTCGGGCACCCACACGTGTCGGTGGAGCGCCAACGCGATCCTGGCCAGCACCGCCAGCACGAAGAGCCAGTAGGCGACCGCTCCGGCGCGCCGCAGCATCTTCCTGGCGTGCGGCGTCATACCGTCACCCGTCGATTCCACGTCGACCACTCGACGATGAACACCAGGAACGCCAGGCCGACCAAGATGACCCACGGGTCCCATGCGAACTCCAAGCTCGCGTCGGTCAGCGCCTCCCCGGCTTCGATGTCGCCGAGCCCCAGCACCTCTGGGGGCCCGATCCGGGACTCGTCGCTGTCGGCGAGGTTCCCGGCGACGTCGATCTCCCGCTCGGCGGTGGCGATGCGGTAGAACCCGACCTCGTCCCCGTAGAAGACCGCGGTCCCGTCGTAGGCCTGGGCCGTGAACTCCTCGCCGGACGGTGCGGTGACCGAGACCGTGGTCGCCGTGCGGTCGTCGATGGGCACGAACCACGTCTCCCCGGTGTGGAACGACTCGATCAGGCTGGCGTCGTCCCGGGTGAACCAGTCGAGCGCGTTCAGCAGGAACACAGGCCATGCGACGCGCAGGGGCAGGTCGGTCGCCGTGACGTCGAAGGCGACCCCGAGCAGGCGGGTGCGCATGGTCTCGCGGGTCACGATGATCGGCGCGCCGCCGATCGCTGAGGCGACGACGTGGTCATCGGTGTCCAGCTCCAGGTGCCGGGCGCGGGCGATGTTCACGTCGCGGACTCCGGAGATCCACCGCAGCAGCGGATGGCCGCGCTCGGTCGAGTGCACGATCGGGTCGACGACGTCGTCTTCCACGGTCCAGGGAGAGAAGTCCCCGCTGGGCGCGAAGTAGAGGAAATGGCCGACATCGGCGACGGGCGGGGCGACCCGATCGAAGATGGTGACGTCGTACTCGGCGCTGGGATCCCCGAGGTTTGGCGCGGTGTAGGCCACGGGATCGATCACGTCGACCTCGATCGACTCGTTCAGGAGCAGGGGTCCCTCGAGGTAGAGGTTGCCGGTGGTGACCAGCAACACGCGCAACGCCCGATTCTCGGGCAGCAACGCGTAGGCGTTGTCGTCGAGGGTGAAGCGGTCGACCACGTCGCCGGCGACGACGCGGACGCGGGCTTCGAGATGATCACCGGCCGACGGAATCTCCGGGTAGATGCGCAGGGTCGTGTCCTCGGGGGCCAGCGTGATCTCCTCGACGTGCACGAGATGTCCCTCGCCGAGGATCGACAGCTCGACGGTGACGGCGACGTCGGCCCAGCTCCGCAATTGCACGTAGACCTCGTAGTTGGTGCGATTCGATGGGTAGCGGCGCACGTTGAACGCGGTGATCCCGATGTTGTCGTCGTTCTGCCCGATCGGCACGTGCACGACCTCGATGTTGGGCGGGATCGTGATGTCGAAGTTCTCCCGGTCGATGGGCCTGAACGCCGCGTCGGAGATCAGCACGATCGCGCCTCTGGGGCGGCCGACGAGGGAGTCGACGGCGAAGCGCATCGCCTCGCGGATGTCTGCCGAGGTCGCGGTCGGTTCGAGCTGGGCGATCTGCTCCTCGACGAGTCCGAAGTCGTCGACGAAGGGCGTGAGCGGGCGGAGCTGTCCGTCCATGCGGACCAGCATGACCTCGTCGCGTGGTCCGAGGGCGTCGAGCGTGGCCCGCGCCTCTTCGATCGCCCGCTCCATGCGCGTGCGCGCTCCCTCCTCGTCGAGCGTGGTCATCGACGCGGAGGTGTCGACGAGGAGGACGACGCTGCGCCCTTCTGCCATCGCTCGCTCGCTGCGGGGATCGCCGAGCGCGACGAGGATGAGCACGAGGAGGAGGAGCTGGATCAGGAGCGACACGATCCACTTCAGCCGCTGCCACAGCTTCGCCGGGCGTCGCTGGTCGAGCAGCTTCCGCCAGAGCGGCGAGAACGGGATCTGTACCCGCCGCCGCCGCACCTTGAGCACGTAGAGCAGCACGATCGACGCGCCCAATCCTGCCGCAAGCGAGGCGAGGATCGAGGCAGGAACGCCGGTGAGGATCCAACTCATCGCAGGAACCCACCGGCGCGGAAGACCCGGAGAACGAGCTCATCGAACGGGAGCTGGACCGGCGCGCGGAAGTGCAACAGGTCCTTCTGCCGACAGTAGGATTCGAGCGCGGCGAGGTGCTCGGCGTGGGCTTCGCGGTACCGGGCCAGCAGCCCGGGGGTCACGGTCACGCGGACCTCGTCACCCGTCTCGCAGTCTACGAGCTCGATGTCGCCGCGGAGCGCCGGATTGAGATCGTCCTCGTCGTAGATCTGGAAGACGAGCGGTTCGAACTTGTGGAAGCGGAGCAGGTTGATGCCCTCGACGAAGCCGTCGGGGTCGAAGAAGTCGCTGATGACCACGACCAGGCCGCGCCGGCGCGTGTGCGACACGAAGGTCTTGAAGGCATCGCCGATGTCCGTGCTCGCGGCGGGGAAGTCGCGGTCGAGGAAGCGGAAGACCTTCCAGATCTGCGAGCGGCCACGTGAGGCGGGCAGACGGTCGAACAGGCGCTCGCCGAACGGGACGACGCTGACCCGGTCGAGATTGGACAGACCGATATAGGCCAGCGCTGCGGCCACCCGTTTGGCGTAGCGCAGCTTCTCGCCATCGCCGATGCGCATCGACGGGCTCACGTCGACGAGGAGGTAGATCCGGAGGTCCTCCTCTTCCTCGAAGAGGCGCACGAGGAGCTCGCGGGTGCCGGCGTAATAGTTCCAGTCGATGTGCCGCAGGTCGTCGCCTGCGGCGTAGGCGCGGAAGTCGTGCACCTCGATGCCCGCGCCGAGCTTCTTCGTCCGCCGCGTGGCCTGGAGGTTCCCGGCGAAGATCTTCTTCGAGACGAGGTAGAGAAGCTCGATCTTCTTCAGGAAGCTCTCGTCGAAGAGCGGTTCCGTCATGGGTTCACGCCCGCGGGGTCTGGTCGACGATCCGCTGGATCAGTGCGTC
>CAZFPM010000418.1:0-3244 GCA_964520965.1 uncultured Myxococcales bacterium | reverse complement strand
CCCTCCACCTCTTTGGAAATCCTGCGGATTTCCAAAGATGGAAGGTGCAGGAAACCCCAGGAAACTCAGTTTCCTGCTGGGGTTTGGGGCAAAGCCCCAAGAAGACCCGGCTCGGGCGATTCGCGCTCGCGCGAAGGGCTCGACCCTAGAGAGGGGATCTGCGATGACCGATGAAACCCCATTGCGTCGTCAGGAGAACTGCGGGTGCCCCGCGCCCCGCCAACCAGTGAGCCATCATGGCCGACGAACGCATCAGCTACGCACCGACCGACGGCCTCTGCTACGACCCCGCCGACCCCCTCTACTGGGACGAGGGCGCCCTCGCCAAAGAGGTCACGCGCGTCTTCGAGGTCTGTCACGGCTGCCGCATGTGTTTCAAATACTGCGACAGCTTCCCCAGCCTCTTCGACTTCATCGACAACCGGCATGACGGCGACGTCACGAAGCTGACCGCCGACGAGACCGACCGGGTCTTCGACCAGTGCTTCCAGTGCAAACTCTGCGAGGTGCAGTGCCCGTACACCCCGCGTGACGAGCACGAGTTCCAGCTCGACTTCCCGAAGCTCGTCCACCGCCACAAGGCCATCGAGACCCGCAAGAACGGTCTCTCCCTCAGCGACCGCATACTCGCCGATCCCGACGGCTCCGCCCGCCTCGCCCGTGCCAGCCTCGGCGTGGCCAACGTCATGAACCGCGTCGCCCTCCATCGGTGGTTCATGGAGAAGGCGCTCGGCGTCCACCGTGACAAGCTCCTGCCCGACTTCGCCGGCACCACCTTCGAACGCTGGGCCGAGCGCACCGACCGCATCAAGGACGAGCCAGGCGGCGAGGTCGTCCTCTTCCAGACCTGCTACGTCCAGAACAACGAGCCCCAGATCGGCCGCGACACCGTCGAGGTTTTCGAGAACAACGGCGTCGATTGCCGCTGCGAGAAGGGCTTCGAGTGCTGCGGCATGCCCGCCTGGGAACGCGGCGACCTCGACGCCGTCCGCAAACACGCCCGCGCCAACCTCGACAAGCTCGAGCCCTTCGTCGACGCTGGCGCCAAGGTCGTCGCGATCAACCCGACCTGCGCCATGATGCTCCGCCGAGAGTACCCCGAGCTCGTCGACCACGACGATCGCCCGCGCGCCGAGAAGGTCGCCACCGCCGTCCGTGACCCCGGGGAGTTCCTCTGGAGCATCCGCGACGAAGACCGCTTCGCCAGCGAGTTCCGATCCAAACCCGGCGAGAAGATCGCCTACCACGCCCCCTGCCACCTGCGCGCCCAGGCCGTCGGCTTCAAAGGCCGGGACCTGATCGGGAAGTTCGTCGGCGTCAAGGTCGATTCCGTCATCGAGTGCTGCGGACACGACGGCACCTACGCCATGTCCACCGACGGCTTCGAGCCCTCCCAGCGCATCGGTAGGAAATCCTTCGACGGCATGAGGGAGTCCGACGCCCAGGTCTGGGTCACCGACTGCCCCCTCGCCGCACTTCAATTCCAACAACACGCCGGCGTCAAACCCATGCACCCGATGAGCGTGCTCGCGCGCGCCTACCGGGAAGACGGCTTCGCCGACGTCCTCGACACCCGGCTGCTGCCCCCCGGCAGCGAGGAGGACGAATCATGAGAAAGGTCGAGCGCTCCGAAATCGTCGATTACCAGACCTACGGCGACATCCGCCCCGAGTTCCGCACGAGGGTCCTCGCCGCCAAGCATCTCCGCCGCATCCACGTCGGACCCTACCTCACCTTCCTCTTCGAGAACGCACTCACCGTCCGCTACCAGGTGCAGGAGATGATGCGCATCGAGCGCCTCGCCCGGGAAAACGACATCCTGCACGAACTCGATACATACAACGAGCTGATCGGCGACGACGGCGAACTCGGCTTCTCGCTCCTCATCGAGATCGACTCGCCCGAAACCCGCGCCGTCCTCCTCGCCCAATGGATCGAGCTCCCAGCACACGTCTACGCCCGCACCGAAGACGGATCCAAACACTACGCCACTTTCGACCCCCGACAGGTCGGCACCGATCGGCTCTCCAGCGTCCAATACATGCGCATCGATACCCACGGCCAAACCCCCACCGCCATCGGCTGCGACCTCGACTCCTACACCCACGAAACCCAACTCACCCCCGAACAAAGCGCCGCCCTCGCCGAGGACCTCGCCGACGCGTAGAGAGACGCCCTACGACACTCCTACCGTCGGTGGATGCGGGCTGCGCGTAAGCGGTGGGAGTTGTCGAAGAGGCGGTTGAAGGTGAGGAGGGCGATGCTCATCGCGCCGGCGGAGGTGGCGGCGGCGAGCATGAACATGACGACGATCTGGTACTTGACGGCGGCGAGGGGGTCGGCGCCTTCGAGGATCTGGCCGGTCATCATGCCCGGGAGGGACACGATGCCGACGACCATCATGGTGTTGATGATGGGGATCATGCCCCGGCGGACGCTCTCTCGGAGCGGGTCGCGGGCGGCTTCCCACCGGGTCGCGCCGTGGGCGAGGTCCATCTCGACGAGGTCACGGCGCGCGTCGAAGGACTCGAGGAGAGAATCGAGCGTGAGGGAGATTCCGGTGAGTCCGTTGCCGAGGACCATGCCGAGCAACGGGATGAGGTATTGGGGTTTGAACCAGGGGTCGATGCCGACGATCAGGCTGGTGACGGTGAGCGTGGTGGCGAGGCCCGTGAGCGTGAGGGTGACGAACGCGGCCCCGTGTGCTCCGACGAAGGTTCGGGTGGGGCGGGTGACGGACGCCCGGGTGGCGGCGACGATCATGACGATCACGATCCCGAGCACGGGCACGATGTGTTCGAGGTCGAATACCCAGCGGAGGACGAAGCCGACGAGCAGGAGCTGCACGACGGTGCGGACCGACGCGAGCCCGAGCTGGCCTTCCATCCGGAGGCCGAGCCCGAGGCTGACGGCGCCGGCGACGAGCACGAGGCTGGTCGCGAGCGCGAGGTCGAGTGGGGAGAGGGGGAGGGCGCCCATCTAGTGTTCCTGCCCGGAAGTGCCGACCCGCCCCACGAAGCCCGGCGCTTCGAGGCCAAGGAGCAACGAGTGGGCTGTGGTGGGCCCACTGCTCCGAGGCGCGACGCCGGTATCGGAACGCCGGGCGCAGTGGGGTGGGTCGCTGTTTCGGAGCAGGAGCACTAGGCTGCGGGGACCAGGTTGTCGTGGCAGAGCGGGGCGACATCGACGGTGCGTTGGCACCAGCGGGCGGCCTGATCCGGGGAGTGGGTCACGATGATCGCGG
>CAZFPM010000417.1:0-3257 GCA_964520965.1 uncultured Myxococcales bacterium | reverse complement strand
GAGCGCCGCTGCCGCCACGCGGCGTTGGGGCGTGAGCAACAGACCACCGACCTCCTCCTCCAACAGGCTCCCGCCGTCTGGCTCGAGGTCGAGGCCCCGAATCGCGACGCCGCGTAGGAGCTCCCGCACGAGGTCGTCGTCGACCCATGTGAGCGGTGCCAGGCCGGTGAACGTGAGCCCGGCGATCCAGCCGGCCCAGAACCGGGCCCGGAGCGCCTCGTCGTCGCCAATGCGGGACTCGGGCACCCAGAAGTGTCCGGTGTCGAGCACCTGTGGTGGCGCCGTCTCGTCGCCGACGCTCACCTTCGGACGCTCGACACCCAACCATTGCGTGGCGTTGTCCAGGAAAGCGTCGAAGCCGGCGAACTCCTCCCGTCGCAGCTTGCGACCGCGGAAGTGTTTGCGCAACGGGGCGTTGCGGGCGAGAGCCTTCTCGGCGAGAGGGCCGAGGGCCTGGAGCACCTGGAGGTCCGGCTCGTCGAAGAGCCCGGACCCGACCACGTTCCAGCAGAGCGTCGGCTCGATCTCGCGGGTCGGTTCCCGCTTGATGCGTTCCTCCTCGACCTCGAGGTTGGCGCCGAGGGCCGAGCGCATCTGACGGGCAACGCGCAGTCGCGCGAGATCGCGTAGCTCGCCGAAAAGACCCTCGAGTTGTACGAAGGCGTCTTCCCAGAGACGGGCATCGGCCGAGGCGAGGTTCAGCGCCTCGATCACCATCGGCACCGCGTCGCGGACCTTGCCCGGTTGCTTGCCCGTCGCCTTGGCCTGACGAAGGACGATGTCCGCGTCCACGCCGCCCGCCTCGCGAGCCCGACGGAACGCGTCCGCCGCCTCGGGGAAGCGGCGCAGGACCGACGAGTTCAGCTCGCCGACGTACTTCCACAGACCGGCGGTCTCGGCATCGTCGAGGCCCAACCGATCTTCAGAGAGCAGCGTACCGAGTCGGTCGGCGAAGGCGCGCGCACCCTCGAAGCGCCGGTAGAACTCCTCCAGCCCGCTGAGCGACACCTTCTTCGTGGGGAAGGCGTCGAAGAGGCTCCACAGGATCTCCTCGGCCCGCTCGGGACGCTCGAGGCGACTCGAGTATACACGGGCGAGCAGCTGCCAGTGTCGGATGTCACCCACGTCAGGGGGGTCCGGCAGCGCAGCCTCGAGCAGCTCGACGCAGCGCCCGGCGTGGCCGAAACCGGCGTGAGCGCTGGCCAGGCGGGTCGCCCAATCCTTGGCCTGATTCGAGAGTTCGTAGGCGTCCTCGAGGGCCGCGATCGCCCGTTGTCGCACGCCGCCGGGCATCTGGTGCAGGTCGGCCAGGCGGCCGAGGACTTCGATGCGTCCGTCGCTGGCGACGCCGGCGTTCAGACAATCCTCCAAGGTAGACCGTGCACCCTCGAGGTCGTCGCTCAAGGTCTCCAGCCGCGCCTTCTCCAGGGCGACCGCAGAGTCGTCGGGCGCGTGAATGACGCTGAAGCGGAGCGCATCGATCGCGTCGTCGCGCCGTCCGCGCATCTCGAGGCAGCGCCCGCGCCGCAGCGACAGTCGTGCCGCGTCGGCAGCCTCGACGTCCGCTTCGCGAAGGTGAATCGCGATGGCCTGCTCCAGGCCGTCGAGATCACCCACCTGGCTCATCGCCTGGTAGAGCTCGTCGCGCAACCGCGGGTCGTAGCAGCCGCTCTCGGACGCGCCCCGCAGCCAGGACACCCGGTCGTCGCGCTCGAGCCCGTCCTCGCTGGCGAGGTCGAGCCACGCGCGGGTCGCGCGCGGGGCGTCTTCACCCAGGAATTCGATCACGTCCTCCCAGGCCGTGCGGAGTCCGTCGCTGTCTCCCAGGGCCCGGCTCGCGAGAACGGCGAGACGCAGGCCGGCTTCGGTTCGGTCTCCGCACCGAAGCTCCCCAAGGGTGACGAAGCCGGCCCGCATTCTCAGGAGGGTGTCCCGGTCTTCCTCGTGCGGGAACGGGGCCTCGACGCTGCCGTCTTCCCGCGCGAGGGCACCTGCGAGCCCGGGGAGCGTGCGCCCGTCGAGCGGGTACAGATCCTCGCGAGGAATGCCGTAGTCGACCGCCGCCCAATGCGTGCGGGCGACCTCGATCGGCCCGGCCGGTGCCGACGCCCTGAGCGTCTCGGCGTACTCGATGTTACCGGCCCGCAGCGCGGCGACCGCCGAGAACTCGGCGGCCCGCACGTCTTCTGGCCACTCCCGCGCGATCGCGTTCCAGGCCTGCAGTCGCTCTGCGTCGAGGATCAGCCCCTGGCCACGCTCACCGACCAAGGAGAGTGCCTGGCGCCGAATCTCCCCGTCCCAACGCTCCGCCACGTTCTTCGCGCAGCGGATCGCCGCGTGTCGTGACGCGTCGTCCACCGAGCTCGACGCCCACGTCCGGTCCAGGGCGTTCAACGCCACCGGCGCGGAGATCGGGTCGGCGAGCGCCTCGACGTAATGTTCGAAGGCGTCGCCGGGACGACCGAGCCCCCACTCGAGGAGCTCGGCGATCCGGAACGACAGCCGCGCCCGAGAAGGCTCGTCGTCGCAGCCGTGATGCCGGAGCAACAGGACCCGCAAACGCTCGGTGGCGTCACCGGTCGCCTCGAAGAGACGCTCCAGCCAGACCAGAGCCTCCTCCCGCTCCGGACCGTCGGTCGCGGCGAGCTCCTCGAAGCACTGCAACGCCAGGTCTACCCGACCGGTCTTCGCGGCGTGGGTCTCCCCGAGCAGGCGAAGGCAGCGTCGCCGCACCACGGCGGAATCTCCGGCCGCCATCTCACGCTCGGTCATCTCCACGATCTCGTCCCAGCGGTGCTGAGCCGTCAGGATCTGCCCGAGCCCGCGCAGCGCCTCGCCGCACGTCGGCTCCTCGTCCAACGCTCGGCGGTAGAACTCCTCGGTCGCGCTGATGTCGCCCAGGTGGCGACGGGCGATCTCGGCACTGCGGCACAAGATGCCGAGGCGCGCGTACGGGTCGTCGCCCGTCTGCTCCAGCTCGTGCTCGTTCAGGTCGAGCAGCTCGCTCCACCGCTCGTGCTGCGAGAGCAGGCGTCCGAGCGACGCGGTGGCGCCGGGGTGGGCAGGAATCAGAGCGAGGAGCTCCCGGTACACCTCGATGGCCACGTCGGCGTCGCGGAGTCGCGTCTCGGCGACCTCGCCCGCCTGTTCCAGCAGGTAGACCTTCTCACGCAAGGGTCGGACACGCGCCGCGGAGTCGCGGACGTGGTCGAAGAGCTCCTCCCACCGGAACTGCTCGGACAACAGCCGGGCGAGCC
>CAZFPM010000416.1:0-3273 GCA_964520965.1 uncultured Myxococcales bacterium | reverse complement strand
GTCTCACCGGTTTCGCCGGGTGGTCCTTGGGGTCCTTCGGCTCCGGTCTCACCGGGTGGTCCTTCTGGTCCTTCCGCTCCCTCCGCTCCCTCCGCTCCCTCCGCTCCCTCCGCTCCCTCCGGTCCCTCCGGTCCGATGGGTACTGGGATGCAGATCCACGTCAAGGTCCGCAGGCCATCCACTTCGATGACCTCGGGTGCCGCGTACGTACCCTCGGGACATTCGATTGGGATGTCGACCGCGGTCGTGGCCGCGGCGATCTGCTCGGCGAGGAAGGCCTCGTCGACCCGCGCCGCCCACAGCGAGAACGGCACCGATGCGAGTCGGTGGTGCGGCTGCATCTTCTCACCGTCGATTTCGATCGAGATCACCACCGGGCCGGCGGTGGAGAGCACCTCAGGCGAGAGCGGGATCCTATCGGCCCCGAGCCTCACCCCGAAGAATCCACCCTGCAGCGACATCTCGAACATCTCGCTGTGGATGACGGGCGCATCTTCCTCCTCGCCGTCGTGCAAGGCGATCACGATGTCGTGCATCCCCTCGAGGGGCACGCCATCGTGATCGAGCAGGATTCCCTGGAGTTCCAACTCCGGCGGAATGTACTGGGCCTGCGCGACCGAAGCGGAGAGGAGGCATGCGCCGAGCGCGAGCGCGCTCAGCAATCGGATGGGGCGGGCGGTCATCTCACTCACCGGTGCTGAACGGGAGGGGGGACAGATTCGCGGGTTTCACAGCGGGACCGCCTACCGTCGGCGGCACGGCGACCCGGAAGAAGAGCTGGAAACTCTCCGAAGTCGCGCTTCCACCTGCGACCACAGGCGTGACCGCCGCGGGCGGTGGAGGGGGCGCTCCGACGTCAGGCTCGGGGACGTCGCGGTCGACATCTGGTTCCGGGACGTCCGGCTCGGGAGTGTCCCGATCCCGGACGTCGAGGACGGGGACGTCTCGATCGCCGGCGTCGGGCGTGTCGTCGCCCCGCCCGCGGCCGTCGGCTCCGGAGCCCGCCCCCGCGTCGCCGCGATGCTGCTCGCCGCTACCGCTGCACCCAACGGCCATCGCCGCGAGGAACAGGAGGGCGGCCCTGATGGTGGTCGTTCGCATACGCTCCCGTGACACGTGGGCAGCCCGCTGCTCGGCTGTTCGCAGCCCATAACCGATCGTGCGCGCAAGCTACCCGCGTACGACGCGGCGTGTCAACCGCCGTTGGGGAGTTCTTGATGTTGTTCGGGCGGTCTGGTCTCGCCTGGGTCCGCCAGGCCCCAGATGGCCGCGGCGCCTGCCGGCGACGCGCTCCCCGGGCGTCGTCGAACCAGGTCTTGGGGCCGCGGGCGGGTCACGGGGGCGGCGGCGCGATCAGGCGCTCCACGAACGTCGCACCATCGAGCGGTGGAATCACCACGGAATCGCCGATCGGTGGGACCGTGAATGACGCGAAGCCTGCTCCCTCCCACGTCGTCCACAGGTAGCGCGGGTCGTCGAGCGGCGCGTCGAAGACGAAGGTCGCCACCGCCGGGCGTCCGTCCGCCGTGATCTCGTCGACGACCACCGTGACCTCCGTGATCCGGACCCGATCGCCGGTCGAGAACGGGCGGCTCGGCCCTCGCATCATCTGCTCCGGTGTGGCGGCCAGAAAACCGAGCTCCGGCCGCAGGACAAGCGTCCTCTGATCGACCCGCGTCACCTCGACCGATGCCGCGCCGCTGGCGAGGATCCGCAGGTGCGCCGGTCGCGGCTGTCGTTGCGAGGCCCGGATCAACGGGTGGAACGCGGCGAGGCCGTCCGACGGGAGTGTCACGACGACCACGGTCCGATCGCCGACGCCGGGGTCGACCGGGACCACCTCGTCGAAGAGCGCCGTCGCTCGGCCGATCGTCTCCATCGAGCGTGCGCGGATCGGCATGCTCAGCGGTCCGAGGAGGCCGTGGATCAACAACAGCCCGATGGCGACCGCACGCAAGCCGACCAGCCGGGCGGTCCCGAGCTCCGCCCGCGTTCCCGACACGGCGGCGCCCAGCAGCCACGCGATGTGCGCGCTGGCGCCGACGCCGACGAACATCAGCAGGCGGTCGCTCGGGAACGTGGCGGCGATGGGGACCGCCGCGAGAACCGTACCGATCAGCAGGAAGCGAAGCGCGGCGTGACGACGTGCCAACGGGACGGTGAGCCAGGCGATCGCGCCGAGGGCCGCCACCGCCGTGATCCAGACCCCGCGGGCGACCGCCGGAGGATAGAGAAACCAGAAGTCCGACGGCGGAGTCCCGTATTGACCGAGCAACAGAACGGGCAGACGTCGGGCGAGGGCGGCGACGAATGCGACGGGTTCGCCGCCAGGGTCCAGGTAGACGCCGGAGCCGGACGCCCCGTAGCCCAATGCACGGTGGAGCGTGAGCCAGGTTGCGAAGACGAAAAGCGAGGCCGTGAGCGGTCGCAAGCGCTGCAGGAGAGGGCCACGCTCGAAGACCAACGCGTGCGCCCCGAGGTAGCCGACGGCAGCGACGGCACCTTCGCCGGCGAGCAAGGCTACCGCGAGGGTCAGCGGGGCGGCCCAACGCCCGGGAGCCCACTGGTCCCGTCGCCACCGGTCGTAGAGGACGACCGCGACGACGCCGAAGAACACACTCACCGCCGCGTTGCGGTTCGAGATGAAGGCCACCGCCGGCGCATGGGCGTCATCGAGGGCGTAGAGCACGAACGCCGCGAACGCCACACCGGGCGTCGCGAACCGGCGGTAGAGCGCGCCGACGGCCAGCACGAGCAACCCGAGCCATGCGATGTTCTGCAGGACCATCAGGTCGTGGCGTTCCGGGTAGAGCCGGTGCTCGACGGCGTGAGTCGCCGATGTCAGCGGTCGCCAGAACGCGAGTCGGGCGTCGTCTGCGGTCCACCACGAGAACACGCCGACGTCCATGCCCGCGGCCCGCTGTTCCGGGTCACCGGACGCGAACACGAAGAGATCGAGCGGGTCGTAGCCGAAACCGGGGAAGTCCTCCCCTGCGCGGCTCCGGACCCGTTGGATGTGGTCGTCCGGTGCGAAGCCGACATCGACGGCAGGGAGCATCGCCGCGCAGGCGAGGGCGACGACCGCGGCCGTCGCCCACCAGCGCTGGTGCCAACGGCGCGAGCTCTCAGTAGTGGCGTTCGAGGACATACCAGCCGAACGCGCGGAGCATCAGCTTCGGGAACGAATCGACGAGCCGGTGCTCGTGCGAGCGCCAGGCCGTTTCGACGAGGGAACGCGCCTGCTCAGCGCAGTCATCGACCGCTCCGCAGGAC
>CAZFPM010000415.1:0-3286 GCA_964520965.1 uncultured Myxococcales bacterium | reverse complement strand
GGATCGCGAAGGGCGCGGCGAAGAGGATGCCGGCGCCGATCCGCTGGTCTTTCGACGAGATGCCGAAGCTCCCTTCGGTGGGGTCGAACGTGTCGTCCGGCACCCGGCCGCGGAGCTCGTAATCGAAGCGCGGCTCACCGTCGACGGTGTGCAGGTCGACGCGCTGGCCTGTCATGAACATCGCCGGAACCGTGATGTACGTGTCCCAATACCCCCGCGACGGGCCGTCGAAGTGGAGCACGAAGACCGAGGTGCGCTGTCGCGGAGAGAGCTGGACGTCGGGGCCTGATGTGCCGGGCGAGCGCATGCCCGAGAAGGTAGCACCGGGGGGCACGGGTTGGTACAGCTCAGCCGGTCCGCCGACCGCGGCGACCCCCGCGCCGAGGACGATTGTGCGTGGCCGACTGGAACGCCCGCCCCTGTCTGGCTATCTTGTCCCGGCCACGACCCCGACTGCCATGCTCGAAGTAACGATGATTCGCTGCGCCACCCTCCTGATCCGGTGGGGCGAGTCGACGTTTCTGACCGATCCGTGGTTCAAGATGCACATGCGCGGGCTCCCATGCTTCAAGCGTCCGGGGCGCCCGGCCGAAGAGCTGCCGCACATCGATGGGCTCCTGGTCTCCCACCTGCACGCCGATCACTGGGACGCGGACGCCGTCGACCGGCTGCAGACGCCGCCGACCCGCTGTCTGCTGCCTCCCGGAGCGCTCGACCGGATTCGGCGCCGCACGGGCGTCGACTACGTCGAGGTTCCGCCATGGACTGCGACCCGGGTCGGAGAGGTCACCATCCACGCGGTTCCCGGTCCCCACACGTTTCCTCCGCCGGACGAGGTGAACTACGTGGTCGATCTCCCGAAGTGGGGACGCGTCTTCTTCGGCGGCGACTCCCGCTACGACAAGGCCAACCTCCAGCGCATCGCCGACGTATTCGCGCCGATCCACCTCGCGCTCCTGCCGGTCGGCGGCACCCGGATTTTCCTGCGACGTACGACGATGGGGCCGCGGGACGCCTATCGGGCGTCGCAGGTGCTCGGAGCCCAATACGTCGTCCCGATACACGAAGGCGGGCGGTGGCCCAGCATACCCCCGGCGTCGCTCCATCCGGGGCGTGGGCGACACCTCGCGCGGATGTTCGCTCGGCGAGGAGCCATCGGCCGGGTCTGCTGTCTCGAAGAAGGCGAGTCCGCCGTATTCCCGGGCGCATCATGTTGACTGTGATCCTCCAGATCCTCGGGGCGCTCTATGCCTTCGCGGCCCCGGGAGCGCTCGTCGCGATGCAGCTCGACACCGATTGGTCGCGGCCGGTCCAGGTCGCGGTCGGAGTGGCCCTGGGGGTGCTGACCATCCCGATGCTCTCGTTCTGCACCGCGTGGATCCTCGGCACGAGCGTCACACCCGCGATCGTCTTCGGCGTCGCGACCGTGGCCAACGCGGTGGCGGGTGGGCTGTGGTTCGCGAAGCGTCGGGGAGGACGAGCCGGTGCCTGAGCCGACGCCGAACGACGGCACCATACTCGCCATCCACGAGGACACGAACGCGAACGCTGCCCTGCTCCGCGACGGGGACATCGTCGCCGCCGTCGCCGAGGAGCGCCTGACCCGGACGAAGTACCAGGCCGGATACCCCGCCCGGGCGGTCGACGAAGTGCTCCGCCTCGGTGGCGAGACCCTCGACTCGGTCGACTCCGTCGTCGCTGGCAACCGATATCATTTCGGGCCCCGGGTGCTCGGCACCGCCGCGATCGAGGGTGAGCACGACCTGTTCGGGCCGCGCCATCGCGCCTGGATGGCGGTGCAGAAGCGATTCACGCGCGAGGGGCCCGTGGCGCGCAGCGCGCATATCGTCGGACGAGCCGCGCTCGAGCGTCGATTCGGACGACCGGTGCACTTCGCCGACCACCACACGGCACATGCCTACTCGGCGTACCTGACGTCGGGCTTCCCGGAAGCCCTCGCTGTCTCGATCGACAACCTCGGCGACGGGTACGCCGCGCGCACCTATCGATGCCGCGACGGCCGGTGCGAACACCTCTGGAGCTCCGACGCGACCTGCTCGCCCGGCCAGTTCTACGGCGAGGTGACCCAATTCCTCGGCTTTCACGTTCTGATGGCCGGGAAGGTCACGGGGTTGGCCGCGCGGGGAGACGCTCGCGTCGCGAAAGAACAGATGGAGCGCCTCTTCTGGCTCGAGCGCGACGACACCGACTTCCGGCTCGCCGACGGGTGGCTCCGCTCGCGCCGTCGCGGCCCGTTCCGAGAGCTCGCCGGGCTCGACCGCGAAGACGTGTCCGCCGCCGCGCAGGCCCGCCTGGAGGAGCTGATCGTGCGTTATGTCGCACGCGGCCTCCGCGAGACCGGAGACCGCAACATCGTGCTCGCCGGCGGGGTGTTCGCGAACGTGTTGGTGAACCAGGCGCTCTGGAGGCTCCCCGAGGTCGAGGGGCTCTTCGTGCACCCCGCCATGAGCGACCAGGGCATCGCCGCCGGCGCCGCTCTGGCCTGGCGTGCCGAGGGCGGAGCGGCGCGTCCGGCCCCGATCGACCATGTCTACCTCGGACCCGACTTCACGGACGACGAGATCGGCGACCTGCTGGAGCGCGAACAGACACCCGCAGAGCGTTGCCCCGACATCGACGCGCGCGTCGCGGAGCTGATCGCTTCGGGCAAGGTCGTCGCCCGTTTCGCCGGTCGCATGGAATACGGCCCCCGCGCCCTGGGCCACCGCAGCATCCTCTACAATACTGCGGACCCGAGCGTGAACGACTGGCTGAACCGACGACTGAACCGGTCGGAATTCATGCCCTTCGCCCCGGCGACCCTCGCCGAGTACGCCGGCGACTGCTTCTCGGACTACGGCCCGGGCGTCGCCCAGACGACCCGCTTCATGACGATCACCCTCGATTGCACCGATGCGATGCAACGGTCGTCGCCGGCAGTCGTGCACGTCGACGGCACGGCGCGGCCCCAGATCGTGCACGCAGACGTGACCCCCGGCTTCCATCGCATCATCTCGCTCGTGCACGACGCAACGGGCGTACCGAGCGTCATCAACACGAGCTTCAACCTGCACGGCGAACCGATCGTGTGCACCCCGCACGACGCCCTGCGCTCGTTCCGCGCCGGCCGACTCCACGCGCTGGCTCTCGGCTCGTTCCTGCTCGTCCACGACGGCGCAGACAGCTGACCCGGTGAAGGTCCGAACGCGACGCGGACGGTCGTCACCAACGCCGTACGATCTCCCAGTCGCCGAGCATCAGGACGTCGAGGCCGGATCGGCGGAAG
>CAZFPM010000414.1:0-3295 GCA_964520965.1 uncultured Myxococcales bacterium | reverse complement strand
CGCGACAACGGCAGCGGAGTTCTGGGCGAAGTGGGGTGGGTCGCTATTTCGGAGCGGGAGCACTAGTCGGCCAGGTAGCTGTCGAGTCGCCAGAGGTCGGCCTCGACCTCTGTGGCGGTCACCGTCAACACGTGACGGGTGCCCGGCTCGTCGTGCTGCGCGCTCATCTCGACGAGGCGCCTCAGGGCGGAAGCATGGAGCTCGAATCGATCGCCGACCGCCTCGACGACGACTGCGGCGGCGTGCTGGTCGTGATCCCAGTCGGGCAGGGTCGAGGCGGCGGCGGCGGCACGCACGGTCAGTTGCGGTGCGCCGCCGATATGCGCGGTCCGGCGTGCTAGCGCGTCTGCCTGCGCGTAGAGATTGTCGGTCATCTCGGCGAAGAGGCGTTGCAGCTCGGTCGAGCCCGGTCCGCGCACGGTGAGGCGGGCCTGGCGAACCTGCGAGGCGAGGTCGACGGTGGTCGCGTATGCCTGGTTGAGAAAAGTCGCGAGCTCGTCGCAGACCTCCGCGGGGATGTCGACTCGAGTTGGGAAGCGGTTCGTCATGGCAGTCCGATGGCTCGAATTGACGGAGGGTTCGCCCATTGATAGCGGTCGCTGGCGGTCCGAGTACAAGGAAGAATAGTGGCCGATGTCAAGCGACCCAGCCCTGCTGCGATCTCGGCCGCCGTCCAGGCAGCGGCCGCTCCGTTGGCCGTCGATCGGTCTTCGAGGGCGGCGGTCGGTCTCGCCTATCGTCTGTTCTTCGCCCTGCGCGCGGCTCGGGGGGAGCGCGCGCGCGCGGTCGGCGCCCTGGCGCGATACGGTCCTGTCGACGGGCTGAATCGGGCGATCGCGCTGCTCGACGAGGCGTTCGCGACGGAGTCGATACCCATCACGGCGCTGACCGACGAAGAGATCTCGGCCGCACACGAAACCGCGCCGCCCGGCCGTTCGAGCCGCCGAGAAGCCGGCGTCTTCTACACGCCACCCGAGCTCGCGTCGGCCCTCGCTCGGGAGGCATGCGCGGCACTCCGTCCGGAGGCGCACCCGACGACCGTGCTCGATCCCGCGTGCGGCACCGGTGCGTTCCTCGTCGCGACCGGCGACGCATTCGTCGAAGGCGGCCGGGGCGACTGGCCGGATGTCGCGCGCCGGCTCCACGGTTGGGACATCGATCCGGTCGCGGTCGAGATCGCGCGCGCTCGGGTGCTCGACCGAGCCGGGTGGACGCTGGTCGCACCGGAGCGGCTCGACGATCGGATTCACTGCCGAGACAGTCTGCGCGTCACGCCCTCGGCAAGCGCGCAGGTCGAGCTGCTGCCGACAGCCGCCGGACTCGACGCCGAGACGACCCGGTTCGATCTGGTCATCGGCAATCCCCCTTTCGGGAACGCGATCGGCAAGGCGACGGCCCGGACCGCCGCCGAGCGGGGGCGATATGCCCACCAGTTTCCGAACGCGGCAACCGGAGCGTACGATCGTGCGGGGCTTTTCGTGGAGCTCGGCCTACAGCTCTGCGCCCCGTCCGGTGTGACCGCGATGGTCGTGCCTCGCGCGATGTTGGCCGCCCCGTATTCCGAGAGGCTCCGAGGGTGGGTGACCGACGGTGCGGGGCTGCAGACGGTCATGGAGGTGCCCGCCTCGGATTGGTTCCGCGGTGCCGACGTCCGCGTGGCTGCCGTGGTCCTCGGCGGATGCGGCGGTGCGCCGACGGTGGTCACCTGGCACGGTCCGGCTTCGGCACATCGTCGAGCTGCCGCGCTTCCCTCCGGCTCGCGGTCGCGGTGGGCGGTGGCCCTGTCACCGTATGCTCCGCTGGTCGCAGGCGTGCCGGAGGATTGGCGCCGTTTGGACGAGGGCGCCGCGATCCAGGCCTCTGCGACCGTCGAAGAGGCATACGACCTGCGCGACCGCGTGGTCGAGGCGGAGTCGGCGGAGCCCTTCCGCCTGATCACGAGCGGGACGATCGAGCCGCTGACCCTGGAGTGGGGAAAGCGGCGAACGCGCTACCTGAAGCGCGACTACCAGCGGCCGGGGATTCCTCGCGAAGCGTTGTCAGCCCGCCGCCGCGCCCAACACGAGCGAGCGACGGTGCTCGTCGCCGGGCTCAGCCGCGTGTTGGAGGCGGCCGTCGCCGACGAGGACACGTGCGGAGCGGTCGCGACCCTGGCGGCGGTGCCGATCACGGGAACCTGCTGGCGTCTGGCGGCGCTGATCTGCTCGACGGTCGTTCGCGCGCAGTTCCTGGCACACTACGCACCGCTCGCCCTGGGGGGCGGCAGCGTGCAGGTGACGAAGAAGAAACTCGCCGAGATCCTCGTGCCGCCGGCCTCTCTGCTCGCTCCCGCGACCGACGCCACGGCCCGGGCGCGCCGGCTCTGCCAGGAGGATCCGGCGGTGCTGTTCGGGGCTCCCGATGGTCTGATCCACGAGCCGCCGACCCGTGGCTACGTGAGTGACCTCGTGGCGTGTGGGGAACGCATCCGAGACGCGTTGCAACCTGCCGAGCTCGTGGCGGCGTTGGACGAACTGGAGCTCACCGGCTTGAGTGGCTCCGCCCTGCTCGGTTGGGCCGACGCGTGTGTGACGGCCCTGGATCCGACGCCATTGCTCGCGTGGTTGGAAGCGGACAGCCCATGTTGATCTACAGCCTTCGCATCTTCCTGGTCGGGATCGGACACCTGCTGCGCGGTCGGTTCCCGCCAGCCGATACGGTCGACCAGACGCGCCGAGCCTGGCCGCACCTCTGCGATCAGAACCTGCACCTGAACAACGCGAGTTACCTGACGCTCATGGACTACGGTCGTGTTGCGTGGGTCGTTCGCGCGGGCCTCGCCGGCGCGTTGTTGCGCCGACAGGTGTCCGTCGTCGCGGTCGGCGTCGGGGTCACGTATCGACGTGAGCTCCGTTGGTGGTCGCGATTTCGCCTGCAGACGCGCCTCTGCGCCCACGACGACCGGTGGTTCTACATCGAGCAGTGCTTTGTCGACTCCCGCGGGAGACCGGCTGCACACGCATGGGTTCGCATGGTCGTGAGAGACCGCAGCGGTCGCCGGGCGCTGGCCGACGTGTTGCGCGATGCCGGGAATCCGGTCGAACCCCAAGCCCCGGGGCCGGAGCTCGCGGCGTGGATCGAAGCGGCCGATGCGACGGTCGCCCGCATGAAGCCCGTTGAGCCGCCCGACGAGTCGGTCTAAGGGAAAAGTCCTCGACTCCCCCAGACCCCCGTGCCGTGTCATGGTGGCATCCTCCGAGTCCCGACAGGCAGACGACATGAACCCCCGACGTTCGGCGAGCGGCGGTGAACAGGG
>CAZFPM010000413.1:938-3300 GCA_964520965.1 uncultured Myxococcales bacterium | reverse complement strand
CGCCGGCAAGGCGTGAACGAGTCGCGGGCCGGTGGCCCGTGGCGAGCGAGCAACGACGGTGGCGGCGGTTCGAGCAAGCCAGAAGCGAGCTGACTCAGTGAAGGACCGTATCAGTCCGGACCGGACGGCGTCGGATCCTCGACCGTCGTCCGGGAGATGGGTCCCGAATCGATCTTGGCCGGCAGCCGAATCGTGACGGTCATGCCGACATCGAGTTCGCTCCGGAGGTCGATGGAGCCGCCGAGCAGCTCGACGAGTTCGTGCGTGATGGCGAGGCCGAGCCCCGTGCCTCCGACACGGCCGGCGGACGAAGCCGTCGCACCCCGGAACAGCTCGAAGGCGGTGGCGACTTGCGCCTCGGACATTCCGATGCCGTCGTCGCTGATCTCGATCGTCACCCAGTCGCGACCGTCGACGTCGGTGTCGCGCGCGACATCGATCGTCACGGTTCCGTCCTCTGTGAACTTGGCCGCGTTCGAGACGATGTTCAGCACCACCTGGGCGACGCGCGTCGCGTCGCTCACCATGCAGCCGCCCTCGTCGACGCCACTCGCCACGAGCTGGTCCCCGCGCACGCCGGCGTCGGCCGACACGGTCTCGAAGACCTCGGCGATCACCGTCGCGAGCTCGAAACGTTCGACGTGCAGCTCCAGGCGGCCGACCTCGATCTTCTCGAGATCGAGCAACTCGTTGATCAGGTTGAGCAGGTGGTGGGACGCGAGCGAAACGCGCCCGATGTCCCGATCCAGCATCTCGGGATCATCGTCGTCCTCGATCTCGTCGAGCACCAGCTCGGTGTAGCCCAGGATCGCGTTGAGGGGCGTGCGCAGCTCGTGGCTGACGCTCGTCAGGAACCTCGACTTGCTCTGGTTCGCTCCGTCTGCGAGCGCCAGGGCCGAGGTCAGCTCCGCCTGGGCGAGCTTCCGCTTGGCGACCTCGCGGCGTAGCTGCGCGTTCTGCGTGGTGAGCGCTTGCTCCTGCCGCCAGATCGTGCGGATACGTTCTCGGCTCGAGCGCCGGGCCGCGGCCGCAAACAAGCCCAGCAACATCGTCATGACGACGTGCGCCTGGACCATCTCCAGCGGTCCGACCACGAACTCCGGCGTGATGCCGATGGTGGTCTGAATGCAGGCGAGCAACGCGACGAGACCAGCGCTGACCGCGACCCAGACCGCCGCCGCACCCTCGGACACCAGGAAGATGCCCCACGCCGGCAACGTGCAGAGGTACCAGGCCTCCATCGACCCGACGCCCTCGGTGTTCAGGGCGGCGGCGAACAACCCGGCCGCCAGAACCGCGCCCGATGCGTTCGCGACACGGATCACGCCTTCGCGCGTGTCCTGCCGCATCCCCCAGACCCAGCATCCACAGAGGACCGCGGTCATCGCCAGGTGGATCCAACAGCTCCGGTAGCGGCCGATCAGGCCGTACTGGCCGGCCGACCACGCCCACGTGGCGATGGTGAGGACCAACAGGAAGTTGAGCTGGACGAATACCTCTCGCGTCTCCGAGTCGCCGGCGCTGCCGCCGGCGAGGACCGCGCGAATGAACCGACCGACCGCACCGATCTGCTCCCGCTGGTCGACGGGGTCGTTCATGGCCCCTCCACGCAGCGGGTGCCGCGACGTCGATCGTCGCCCGGCCGAGCCGTCTGATAGCCGAGAGGGGTCATGAGCCGACCACTCCCGAAGGTATCGTCGTCGAAGGTATCGTCGTCGGGAACTGCACCATGACGGTCGTTCCGACGCCGACCTCGCTCTCCAGCTCGATCGCGCCCCCGAGGACGGTCACGAGATCGCGCGTGATCGCCAGACCGAGCCCGGTCCCACCGTAGCTCTTCGAGGTCGATGCATCGCCCTGTCTGAAGGGCTCGAACGCCGTCGCCAGTTGGGCCTGGGTCATCCCGATGCCGGTATCCGTCACGCGGAACACGACCCGCTCGGATCCATCAGCCGGCACCTCCCTGGACATCGAGACCGTGATCGTGCCGTCGTCGGTGAACTTGACGGCATTCGAGAGAATGTTCAGCAACACCTGGCCGATGCGGGTCGAGTCGCTCTCGATGGAGCCGGCCGCGTCGAGACCTTCGGCGACGACGACGGTGCCGCGGCGGCGGGCGAGGGGCTCCATGGTCCCGACCAGGTCGGTGACCAACGGGGCCAGCTCGAAGCGCTCGACGCTCAGCTCGAGCTGGCCGGCCTCGATCTTCTCCAGGTCGAGAAGCTCGTTGATCAGCGCGATCAGGTGATGGGACGAACCCACGATCCGGTGCAGATCGTGGACGAGCGCGTCCCGGGCACCCCCGGCGGCGCCTTCTTCGAGGATCAGCTCCGTGTAGCCGATGATCGCGTTCAGCGGCGTG
>CAZFPM010000413.1:0-928 GCA_964520965.1 uncultured Myxococcales bacterium | reverse complement strand
TGCTCGCGAGGAACCGGGACTTGGTGCGGCTCGCCTGGTCGGCGCTGCGGAGCGCGGAGGTCAACTCCCCTCGGGCACGCTCGCGCTGCGAGATCTCGTGCCGGAGCTGGGTGTTCTGCTCACCGAGAAGCTGCTCGTGGCGCGCGATGGTGGCTCGGTGGTCGATGCTCGACCGGCGGGTCGCGCCGGCGAAGAAGGTCAGCACGACGGTCATGACCAGATGGGCCTGCATCGTCTCCCACGGCCCGACAATGTACTCGGGACGAATCCCGGAATAGGTCTCGACCAGAGCGAGGAGGGAGACGAGCACCACGATCGGAACGACCCACGCAGCGCCGTGGCGCTCCGAGATCAGGAATATCCCCCAAGCCGGGAACGTGCAGAGGTACCACGCCTGCATCGAACCGACGCCGCCGTTGTTGACCGCCGCGATGAAGAGCCCGAGGGCGATGATGGCGCCCGAGACGTGCGCGGCCTGCGTCAAGCCGATGAGGGTCCGCTGGCGCCCCGCCCAGACGCGACAGCCGTAGACGAGGATCCCAGCGATCGCGTGGATCGCGAAGCCACGATATCGCCCGACCAGGCCATACTGGATTCCCGACGCGACCCACACCACGACCGTCAACGGGAGCAAGGCGTTGAGGCGGACGTATGCCTCGGCGACCACGGGATCGCCAATGGAATGCGAGGGAAGGACAGCGTCGACGATCCTCCCCACGACCCCGAGCTGAGTGCTGGCGTAGGCGTCTTTGTCCATGGTCATGTGGAATCAACATACGCGACCGAGTGCCCGCCGTCAGTAGCCAGATTGCGATGTTTCCATCGGCAGTTGCGAGACCGCCCCCGACCCGACGCGTTACCCCACCTCGCAGCGACGCTCTCGGATTACGCCGACAGCACCGAGAGGCCGACGTACATCAGCACGGTG
>CAZFPM010000412.1:2739-3314 GCA_964520965.1 uncultured Myxococcales bacterium | reverse complement strand
GAGATGATGAATGTACCCCCGCGTGTAGCGTCGGCAGGCCGGACAGTCGCACGACTCGTCGAGGGGGCGCGCGTCTCGCGCGAAGCGGGCGTTCCGCAGGTTCATGCGTCCCTGGCGGGTGAACACCTGTGCGTTGCGCGCGTTCCGTGTCGGCATCACGCAGTCGAACATGTCGATCCCACGGGCGATCGATTCGATGATGTCCTGCGGCCGGCCGACGCCCATCAGGTACCGCGGCCGGTCGTCGGGCATCGCCGGACAGACCGCCTCGATCGTATCGTACATCTCCTCCGGACTCTCCCCGACCGCCAGTCCGCCCAGGGCCAGCCCCTCGAACGGGTGCTCGGCGAGCTCGAGCGCGTGACGCGTGCGCAGCGCGGCGTCGGTCCCACCCTGGGCGATCGCGAAGAGCGCACCGTCGTCATCTCGTCGTGCGGCGAGACACCGCACTGCCCAGTCTGTGCTCCGCCGCACCGCTGTCTGCAACGTGTCCGGGGTCGCCGGGAGCGCTGGGCACTGGTCGAGCACCATCATGATGTCGGAGCCGATCGAGCGCTGCATCGCGATGCAGCTCT
>CAZFPM010000412.1:0-2729 GCA_964520965.1 uncultured Myxococcales bacterium | reverse complement strand
CTCCGGCGTGAACCGATGTTCGCTCCCGTCGAGGTGGCTGCGGAAGACGACCCCGTCTTCCTCGAAGCGGGCCAGCTCCCGGAGGCTGAAGAACTGGTAGCCGCCGGAGTCGGTGAGGATCGGGCGGTCCCAGCCCATGAAGCGATGCAGGCCGCCGAAGTGCTCCAGGGTCTCGCCGCCGGGCCGCAGGTATAGATGATAGGTGTTCCCGAGGATGATCTCGGCGCCTGCGGCGACCAGCTCCTCGGGCGAGGCCGTCTTCACGGTGCCGAGCGTGCCGACCGGCATGAAGATCGGGGTGTGGATTTCTCCCCGCCGCGTCTTCACGATGCCGGCGCGCGCGGTGCCGTCGGTCGCTTCCAGCTCGAAAGAAAGCCGTGCGTCGGTCATCGGGCCACCGAGGTCAGGAGCATCGCGTCCCCGTACGAGTAGAATCGGTATCGCTCGCGCACGGCGTGTGCGTAGGCACGCCGGATCAGTGCCGGACCGGCGAACGCCGAGACGAGGGCGAGCAGGGTCGAGCGGGGGAGATGGAAGTTCGTCAGCAACGCGTCGACCGCTCGGAATCGGTGTCCGGGCTTGATGAAGATGTCCGTGGAGCGGGCGCCCGCGCGGACCCCCTCTGGGGACCACGATGCCTCGAGCGTCCGGACGACAGTCGTACCGACGGCCACCACCCGTCCGCCGCGGGCGCGGGTCTCGGCGACCGTAGCGGCGGTCTCCTCGGGCACGACGAAATGCTCTGCGTGCATGTGGTGTTCGTCGAGGCGCTCGGAGGTCACCGGTTTGAACGTGCCTGCGCCGACGAAGAGGGTCACGGATGCGCGGTCGATGCCGCGGTCGGCGAGCGTCGCGAGCAGATGGTCGTCGAAGTGAAGCCCGGCGGTGGGCGCGGCGACCGCCCCCGGCTCGCGGGCGAACACGGTCTGGTATCGGGTGGCGTCAGCCGGCCAGTGGTCGGGCTGGCCGAGGTCCCGCCGACGCTTGAGGATGTACGGAGGCAGGGGGACCTCGCCCTCGAGGTCGAAGAGCGACCAGGCATCGTCGACATCGAGCTGCAGGCGCACGAGCCCGTCGGCGCAGCGCTCCACCACGGTCGCGGAGTGCGCCGCGCCAACGCGAATCGTCTCTCCATCGCGAAGTCCGCGGTTCGAACGGACCAATGCGACCAGGTCTGCGCTCGGGTCGGCCCAGGCCCCCTCGGCTCCGAGACCGACCACGAAGACCTCGACCCGGCCACCACTCCCGCGCGCAGCGGGAAGGCGGACGTGGGTGACGCGAGCGTCGTTGACCACGAGGAGATCGCCGGGTCGGAGCCAGGCGTCGATGCCGGCGAAGAGGGCGTCGTCGAGCGAACCCGACGCCGGGTCGATCACGAGCAACCGTGACCCGGTGCGGATGGGCGCCGGTGCCTCGGCGACGAGCTCCGGCGGGAGCGCGTACTCGTAGGTGGCGGTCAGCTCCGGGTCGGGTTCACCCACGGTACGCGGCGGGCCGGGGAGGGCGGAAACGGCAGGGCGGTCAGCGAGGCAGCAGGGTGGGCAATCCGCCGATGGAGTGCAAGGTCGACGGCGGTTGTTGACACGCTCCCGGTGTGTTGGTCGGATGTGGCCACGGTGCGGGCCGGCCCACCGCCACGAGTTGTGTGAGAGAGATGTCTTCCGGTTCCGGTAGTTTCGGGGGGCGCGCCCTGGCGTCGCTTGCCGTGGGGTTGGCGGTCCTGCTGGCCGCGGGTGTGCTGGTGAGCCAGACCCGCCAGCAGCGCACGGTCGTCTATGTCTCCCCGATACCGGCACCGGAAGGCGCGGACGATCGCGACGCACCACCGCCACCGTCGCCGCTGGAGATCCGGGCAGCGGTGGCGGCCGGACAGGGCGTGGTGCTGGGCTCGGTGGCAGCGGCCGACCGGGTGGTGCCCGAGGTGCCGTGGGACCACAACGGCCTCGCGAGGGCCGAGGTGCTTCCCGAAGCGGTGCGTTGGGACGAGGTTCGGGAGCGCTACGTAGCCGATCTCGCCGACGGTCGGACGGCGATCCTGACGCTCTCCGGGACCCATGCGCGTCTGATCGAGATCATGTCGCGTTTCGATGAACCCGCCGAGGCCGGAGTCGTCATCGAGCCCGACACGGGGCGTGTCCTCGCCCTGGCCGATGACTTCTCGCTGGAGAGCATCGGTCCGGGGTTGAGTCGCCGGGCCGACGCGGTCGCGGCGTCGACGTTCAAGGTCGTGACCGGGTTCGCGCTCTTGACCGAGGGCGCGGCGACGCCGGAGACGGAGACCTGTTTCTCGGGCGGCGGCAGCGGCTTCGACCTCGATGACCTGGACGCGTCGCGCGATCCCAACGACTCGTGCCTGTCGCTGATCGACGCGATGGCCTGGTCGGCGAACCTCGTCTTCGCGCGTCTCGCGGATCGGCATCTCGATCCGGAGACGTTGCAGGGCTACGCGGACGCGGTCGGGTTCAATGCGACGATTCCCTTCGAGATGCCGCTCGAACGCTCTCGGGCCGAGATTCCGGAGGACCGGCTCGAGTTCGCCCGCAGCGCCGCGGGGTTCCGGCACACGTGGCTGACGCCGCTGCACGCCGCGATGATCGTCGGCGCGGTCGCCAACGATGGTCAGATGATGGTGCCGACGGTCGTCGAGAGCATCGAGGACGCCGAAGGGAACACCGTCTACCAGCACCGGCCCACCGTCTGGCGCGAGGTCATGACCGCCGAGGACGCGA
>CAZFPM010000411.1:0-3328 GCA_964520965.1 uncultured Myxococcales bacterium | reverse complement strand
CTCTCGCGTCATCAGCGATTCCGTCAAGCGCCCCCTCTCCGAGGAGATCCTCTTCGGGAAACTCTCGTTTGGCGGCGGGACCGTGACCATCGACGCGAACAACGACGGGCTCAAGTTCCGCTACCGCAAGGCCAAGAAGCGCGTGTCCGCGAAATCCTGAGGGTTCAGCTCGCCCGGGGAAGGCGGGGCAGGGCGCCGCGCAGCGCAGACGCGCGGCTCCACCAGCCCAACACGCGGCGCGCCAGGTTGTCGGCACGCTCGTAGCGGAGATGCAACAGACGCGCGTCCTCGACCCGGCGCACCAGGTGGTCGTCGGAGGTGGACACTTCGTCGACGAGGCCGAGGGCGAGAGCCTGAGTTCCGTACCAGAATTCGCCGGTCGCGACGGAGTCGATGTCGAGGTCGGGCCGGTGCAACGCGACGTGGTCCTTGAAGAGCTGATGCGTCTCGTCAGCCTGCTCTTGGGTCTTCTGACGACCTTCGTCCGTGATCTCGCCGAGCAACCCCACGGTTCGCTTGTAGCGGCCGCTGGTGATCTCGTCGTAGTCGACCCCGTGCTCGCGCAGGAGGCGGTGGATGTTGGGTACCGGAACGAAGACGCCGATCGAGCCGATGATCGCAAAGGGGGCGGCGAGGAGTCGGTCGCTGACGACGGCCATCATGTAACCGCCGCTGGCCGCCACCACGTCGACGCAGACGGTGACCGGGATCTCGGCCTCGCGCAGGCGCGAGAGCTGGGACGCGGCGAGCCCGTAGCCCGGAACCAGGCCTCCGGGACTGCGAAGCCGGACCACGACCTCGTCTTCCCCCATCGCGATCTGGAGCACCGTCGTCACGAGGCGTCGTAGCGCGCCGACCCCGTTGGCGGCGATGTCCCCGTCGAAGTCCAGGACGAAGACGGTCGGTCGCCCGTCGGCCTCGGCGGCCTCCTTCTTTCGCCGCTTGGTGAGCGCCTTCCACTCCTTGTCGTCCAGAAGGGTTCGGCGCACTGCGTCGGCCATGGCGCGATAACGTCGCCCGAGGTCGGTGACGACGACACGACCACGGTCGGCCGGTTCGTCACGCCCGCCGCGGCGGGCGAGCACGGCGGCCGCGAACATCACGCAGAGCGCCGATACGACGACTATCAGCGCCTTTGCACCGAATACCGCGGTTTCCAGGAGGATGTCGGTCATGGCGTGACGATGATGCTCGCGGTCACCAGCTCCTCTTCGGCCCAACGTCTCTTGTACGGCAGCTCCGAGCCGAGATCGTATCTACGGACACCGTCGTTGCACAGCCAGTCGATCATCTCGACCTGGAGCAGGTTCCCGATCGTGAGACTCCGATAGTGATCGTCGAAGCTCTGTTGCAGCCCCCGGAAGTAGTCGCCAACCACCGCGCCGTGGATGTAGCCGACGTCATGGTCGTCGATGCGCGCGAAGGCCACGCGGGCGTCGCCGCTTGCGGTCGCCCGCCGAAGCACGGCCTCGTTGAACACTCGCATCGGACCCTCGGCCACGCCGGAACCGGCTTTCGTCTTCCAGCTCTCCCGCTCTACGGCGAGAATGCGCGGGAAGACCTCCGCTACCGCGTCGGGATCGTCGAGTAGGCAACGCTCGTAATCGACGCCGGCGTCGCTCCCGGCCCGGCTGTCGCGCCGGAGGTTCGCTCGGAATCTCCGCGTGCGCCGCCCGAGGAAACCATCGAACCCCCCGTCCAGGGAGGCGATATGCCGAGCGACCGGAGGCGTCGTGCGGAGTGCGAAGCGACCGCCGAATTCACGCACCAGCGCGGCGACCAGCGGCGACGCCACCACGAGGCCGCCGATCAACGCCACGTTCCACCGGCTCCGGATCGCCTCCAGCCGCATTCGCGCGACCCGCGCCGTCACGTCGGGAGACCGACCGGCGATGGGACAGGCGAGCCCCCAGACCGACTCCAGCGGCATCAGGTACGGTCCGACCGGTGCCATCTCGCCCCTGAGAAACGCACCGGAACATTCGCCGTCGCTCCACACATGACAGGAGTGCTCGGAGTGGAAGGCCTCCCACGCCGACAACACCCACGGGGACGACGAGCAGAAGCGATCGATGTCCTCCGTTACTGCGACGGCATCGTCGAATGCGCCCAGATCGGGGGCTCCGTTCGCATCACGGTCCATGCGGCAGCCCCATCAGAAACCGGTCAGCGTGGGCACCTCACCCGCCGAGACGAGCCGCGCGAGCGCCCGGGAGCGCTGGCGCGGATGTAATCGTTGTTCCGACTGACGCACTCCCCATCGTCGTCGTCTTCTCCGCTATCCGTCTCCGGTGCCACGAAGCCCGGCGGGCGGAGTCCACCCGAGGGCAGCGGCGCAGCAGCTTGCGGGGCCGGCGCGGCGAAGACCGGGGCGGGCGCCGCGACGCGCGCGGGCGGTTCGGCGACCACCGGCGGCGGTGCCGCGGCCTCGGCCGGTTGCGCCGGCGTCTCCTCGGGTCCCCACTCGGCGCCTTCCGGGGCGAGTAGTCCGCGGTCGCCCTCGTCGTCGGCCGCGACCGCGTCGTCGTCTTCCGACGCTCGATCTTCGGCGTCTCCCTCAGCGACTTCCGCGTCATCACCGCGACGGCGCCGTCCTCGTCGTCCGGTATCCTCTTCCGGGTCGCCTTCACCGGCATCGGCGGCATCGTTCTCGTCTTCCGTGGCGACGGCCTCGCCGGCGCTTCCTCGTCGTTCTCGTCGTCCTCGTCGTCCGGAGTCTTCGTCCCCAGCTTCCTGGCCCTCGTCGTCGGCCACGGCTTCGTCACCGCGACCTCGTCTCCCGCGCCGTCCGGAATCCTCGTCTCCTTCTTCGGCGTGGGCGTCGGCGTCCTCTTCGGCCGCCTCTTGGGCGATGGCGGCGTCTTCGACGACCGGCTCCTCGGCCTCGACCGGCGCTTCCTCAGCGACCTCTTCGGCGACGGGTTCCTCGTCGTCCGGAGTCTCGGCGATCTCCGGAACCGACTCGTCGTCCGCCGGTGCGGCCGGCGCCTCTTCGGCGGCGACCTCGTCCACCGGCTCTTCGGCGACATCGGCGGGTTCCTCGTCGGATGAAGGTACCGTGCCGTCGTCCACCGTCTGAGCGAGCTCGTCGTCGCCGGCCGTGTCGTCGGCCGCTAGCCCGTCGCTGGCAATCTCTGCGATGAGCTCCTCGTCGGCCGGCTCCTCGATGGCGCCGATCTCCTCGGCCTCGTCTTCTGCCGGCAACGCTTCTGCGGGCGGCTCGTGTTCGTGGTTTCCATCGGTCGCGACGAGTTCGGGCTGAGCGTCTTCAGTTTCCGTGGCGACGGCCTCGCCGGCGCTTCCTCGTCGTTCTCGTCGTCCTCGTCGT
>CAZFPM010000410.1:0-3395 GCA_964520965.1 uncultured Myxococcales bacterium | reverse complement strand
CTCGACCTCGCCCTCAGCATCGCCGCATACGTGACGTTCACCGCCACGTTCGGGACCCTGGCCGTCGTGGTCATCGGGCGGAGGGACTTGTGAGCATCGCAGTCGAGGCCCGAGGCCTGCACAAGTGGTACGGACGGACGCACGCCGTCGATGGGCTCGAGCTCTCCGTACCGACGGGTTCCGTATATGGCCTGCTCGGCCCGAACGGGGCGGGAAAGAGCACGACGTTCGGGGTCCTCTGCGGGTGGTTGCACGCGTCTTCGGGCACGACGCGGGTCTGCGACGTGCCCAGCGGCGAGCTCCACCGCCTGCGTGGGCGCGTGGCGGCCCTGCCCCAAGACGCCAACTTCCCGCCCCACGTCACCGTACGGAAGCAGCTCGCGCACTTCGGGCGGCTGCAGGGCCTCGCGGCCACGGCCGCGCTCTCGGAAGCCGACCGCGTGTTGGAGCGGGTGGACCTGCGCGACGCAGCTCGGATGCGTGGCTCGGAGCTCTCGCACGGCATGGCGAAAAGGGTCGGGCTCGCCCAGGCGCTCATCGGTGCTCCGAAGGTCCTCTTCCTCGACGAGCCGACCTCGGGCTTGGACCCGCGCAGCGCCCGCAGGATCCGGGACCTCGTGGAGAGCCTCGCGCCGGAGGCGACGGTGGTCGTCTCCAGTCATAATCTCGCCGAGGTGCAGGAAATCTGTACGCACGGCGCGATCCTCGACCGCGGCCGGCTGACGGTGGCCGGCACGATCGACGCACTGACCCGACGTGAGAACGAGATCCTCATCGTCGTCGAGCCGAACGCCGCGTTGCCCGAGGCGGCGCTGACGGCGGCGTTCGGGCCCGACGCGATCTCGCGAACGGGCGCGGATCGCCTCGTGATCCGCTACGCATCAGACCGACGACCGTCCGACGTGATTGGACACGCGCTGCGCATCCTCCTAGACTCCGGCACCCCGATACTGGGCGTCGAGCGAGGGACGTCGCTCGAGAGCGCCTTCCTGGAACTCACTGGCGAAGAAGACCCCTGATCCCGCGCCCCACGCCAGCACTCGCGGCCGTCGCTGCGGTCGTCGCGCTCGCCGCGTCGTGCGCCGATCCCACGGAGACGCCCGCCGACGTCGCTCCGACACCCGTGGTCGACACGGGCGCGGCGGCCGACGCTGCCACCGACGCCGACGCGGCCACGGACGACGACGCCGAGCACGCCGACCAGGACGCCGACACCGCGGAGCCCGACGCGGCCGTCGTGCCGGACTCTGCGGACCCCGGGGTGGAGGACGTGCGTCTGTTGCCACCGCCGTCCTCGATCGGACCGTGCAGCAAGGAGTTCTACACGCGCGGCAGCGACGAGCCGCACTACACCTACGCCTACGACTACGCGGAGTACCCCGAACGCGTGGCGATCTACCGGTCCGAGGGGGTCCGACTCGACGTCCGCTTCGACGTGCTCGACGTCGCATCCATGGACGGCTGCTTCGCTCCGCCGCACGAACTCCACATGACCGGCGTGGAGATCATCGGCTGCCCCCTGCGCGTGGAGTCGGACATCGGCGGCGACGGCCAGAACACGCGGCTCGATTTCTCCGTGAACTACCTCTACGACGCCGATGGAGCGCTCGTGAACGCGGACAAGTACGACTGGCGCGACGACTACGCGTTCTCGCGCTGGATCTACGACTGGGACAGCGCGGGCCGCATCGTCGCAGCCCGTCGGGAAGACAACTCGACCGTCGGCGCCCGCATCGACTACCGGTACGACATCGACCGCGGGGAGCTCGTCGCCGAGCGCGACGACGGCGACGACGGGGTGGTCGACGAGGAGGCGCGGTACCGCTACGGCTCCGACGGTGACCTGCGCGAGGTCGTGGTGCAACGCCGCGACCCGGGTACGCTGGAGATGACCGACCACTCCCGCTCGGTCTACCACTACGATTGCTGGCGCTGATGCGGGTCGCGGCCGTCCAGTACCGGCCTCCGAAGGGGGCCCCCGACACGGCTCGCAGGGAGCTCGTCTCGTGGGCGAACCGGGCGGTCGACTCCGGGGCGACGCTGATCGTGTTTCCGGAGATGGCGACCGCGGGCTACACGTGGCCGGACGCCGACGCGATCCGTCCCCACGCTGAACCGGCGGAAGGCGCCACTGCGGCGGCCCTGGGCGCGGTCGCCCGAGACGCCGGCGCGTGGATCGTCGTCGGCTTCCCGGAGCGGGACGGGGACGCGCTCTTCAACTCGGCGCTGGTGTTGGGACCGGACGGGGCCGTCCTGGGTTGCTACCGCAAGATGCTCCTCTTCGACCCTGACCTGACCTGGGCGACGCCGGGGCACGAGCGGCAGCTCTACGCCATGGCCGGGGCGCGCCTGGTGCCGGGTATCTGCATGGATCTCAACGACGACCGCTTCGTCTCTCACCTCGTCTCCAGCCGAGCCGACATCGCCGCATTCTGCACGAATTGGCTCGACGAAGGTCACGACGTGCTGCCCTATTGGCGGTGGCGACTCCGCGCCTTCGGCGGCTCTTTCATCGCGGCCAACAGCTGGGGTGAAGACGGCCCGCTGAGCTTCGTCGGCGCGTCTTGCATCCTCGGCCCCGGAGGCGTGGAGCTGGCGCGGGCCCCATCGTCCGGCGACGCGCTGTTGGTCGCCGATGTCCCGGAAGGCCCGGACCAACCCTCTTGATCCCCCCGCGGTCGGGCTTACCCTGTGCCCGACCCGAGCGACCCCACACGAGCGAGTCGAATCCGATGCGCAGGAAGATCATCAAAGTCATCGAGGAGCTGGTCAACCCGGCCATCGCCAGCCACGGCGGCGAGGTGCACTTCGAGGACTTCGTCAACAACAAGGTCTACATCCGCTTCTCCGGCGGGTGTCAGGGATGCTCGTCGTCACAGGCCACGCTCAAGAACGGCATCGACCGCCTGATCCGCGAAGAGCTCCCCAGCATCTCCGAGGTCGTCGACGCCACGGACCACACGGCCGGAACGAACCCCTACTACGACTGACGGGGTCGGCGGCCGTGTCAGCGCGCGGGACCGACGACGCCTACCACTCCAGGTGGACGACGACCTGGCCGCCGGAAGCCTCGGCAGCCACGGTGTTCCCCTCGTCGGTCTGGATCGAGGTCGATCCGTTCGTGGACATATAGGGGTTGGTGACACCCGTGGCGACCGGGGAGCTCGGATCGGCGATGGTCACCGGCCTCCCCGTCCCGAACGACCGGACCGATTCGATGTCGAGGACACCGGACGCATCGAGGATCTGCCAGCTTCCGCTCGAGTAGTCGCAGACGAGGAGCACCCCGCCGCGGTCGAGGAAGTCGACGAGTATCGGCGCCCACGCTGCCCCGATGGTCGCCATCGGGCCGGAGCGCTCCTGCTCGTACACCACGAGCACGTCATAGTCGTCGA
>CAZFPM010000409.1:0-3398 GCA_964520965.1 uncultured Myxococcales bacterium | reverse complement strand
AGGGTGGCCTTCGCCGAGGTGCAGCGCTCGCCACCCGGGTGACGTTGCCTCCGGCAATCTTCACGAGGCCGGGCAGGCTCCATCAGTGCACCGCTCGTTTCCGCGTAGGGCGCGTTCCGGCAACCGCCACCTGGAATGCAGCGCTCGGAGGCTCAGGTTCTTCTGCCCGGCCGACCGGTGGCGTCGTCACCGGCGTCTGGCACGTAGTGGTCCGGGAAGAAGGCCGTGCCGTGGCCATTCGAGCTCGAAGCGCCCGCCCCCACGGTCACCTGGTCGGCGAGGTTCGGACTGTGGTCCGGCGGGGGCCCCGGAGGAGCTCTACGTCGTCGCCGTGGCCGACCGGGAAGCGGACACCGGGAGACCCGACGCCGGGGACGCCGGTTCGGACCCCGATGCCGGCGGCGACCCGGGCGACGCAGGCACAGCCGCCGACACGGGACCGGATGTCGACGATCCCCCGGACGTCGGTGACACGAGCGGCGGCGATGTCGCGGACCCGGACATGGAAGACGGCGCGGGCGACACCGACTCGACGGGAGACGCGACGCCCTCCGCGGACGCGCACGCGGACGCCGGGGGCTCGGACGCGACCAGCGGGGCCGACGGGGGCCACGCATCCGGGCGCGGATTCGCACGCGGACTCCACGGGGGAGGCGGACGCGGGGGAGGCGTCCCCGCGGCGGCGCAAGGGTAGGGCCTGCGCTACGGGCGCGGCCCCCCACCCCGCGGGCTGGCTCGTGCTCGTCCTCGCGATGGGCGCGACGCGATTGCGCCGGCGACAACCCCGTGACACCGACCGGACCTGAGCCGGCGTCGGGCGCGAGGGACGTGCGCCGGGCACCCCGGGCACGGGGTCGGGGTACACCTCGAGATCGCCGGTGACGTGGATCCGCGTCACGCACGACGAGCTCATCGAGCGTCTGTGCGCGCTCGTGCACACTCGCGCCGTCGTCTCGACTCTCGCCCCGCGTCGACTTCGGTGTCGCGGGCGTCGCCCAGTCGCAGCACTCGTCCACGGCGCAACGTCACCAGTTCGGTCCGGCGAGAGGCGGTCGCACGTCGCCGGACTCGGGCCGCCGGACATTGCCGCCGGACATTGCCATCGGGCGGGGTGGCCTGCTTGCGCGGGCGACCACGGCGCCGAGTTCCCAGCCGGTACCTGGTGGGTCGTCCGCTACGCCAGCGCGCGGGCCGCCCCTCTCTGAGAGGGACCGGCGGCGACGCTCAAGACCTCGGGGGATGAAACGTGCCAGCGCGGCGCAACCGACGGCATGCGCCTCGGTTCCAGGCCAACGGCGCGGAACGCGGGTCCGCGGCACGGAACGCGTCCGGACGGCGCGGGCGCCCGGGGCGCCGGGGACCCCGCCTGTCGGTAGCGGTGAGAGAATGTACCAATCGCAGCGGTGCGAGGTGCGCCACGGCGAGTTGCGTTCTCGGATTATCCCGGGTGTAGAGATCGCGGTCTGATGTACCACGCTACCGTCGCCGGTTGAGCTCTTCATGCTGAGCTGCACGGTAGCTCCTTCCCTCGAATCGGAGAGCGTAGCCCCGACCGGCTTCTCCGCGAGGAGTTGGCCCAGCGCCGCCACCTGGCCCGCGAACTCCGAGTTGCCGCCGAGGTGTGATCCACAGTAGACGAGAACAGTACTGTTCATGTGTAAGACCCAACACGTCGACGGTGTCGGCCATCCAGAATGCTGTCAACCGTCGGCCACTCCAAGCTCTGATGCCCGGGTTCCGCTGACGCGGACGAGAAGAGCCCGTCGGCGAGCGCCTCAGGATCATCATCACTCGCGACCGTGAGCAACTCGCTCGCGACGCTTTCGCTGGCGCCGACGTGCGGACTGACCACGCTGGGTGTCCCGCGCATCAGCCCCTCGAGCACGATAATCCCGAACGGCTCATAACGAGAAGGCACCATGAGGAGCCCGCACTTACCCAACTCCGCCATCAACTGCGAATGCGAGACACCCGGGCGAATGCTTGTCGCTTGGGATGACGCCACCGCTGCTGCCAATTCGCGCAGCATCTGAAGATACCTCGACTGAAATGTATAAGGGAATGGACGGCGTTCCATTACGATACAGTCCAGGCTGTACTCGCGGAGCAACGGGTACTTTCGCCTACCGATGTCAAAGGCGCGAATCGCTAAGTCGAAGCCCTTTTCGTAGGCACAACGACCGGCGACGAGAATCCTCTTGTCGCGGAGCCTGCGGGCGGCTTCCAACCCAGGCGGGCAACCGACTAATGGCGCGACCTCGATCTTGACGGGCTCGAGTCCCGCTTCCGTACAGAGAGAGCGCATCATGCTAGTATTCTCGATCCACACGCGCTGCACAGTCTGGATCACTCGGAGACACTCATCCGCCCTACGCCTCAGGTCGTCGAGGTCCGGGGCAAACTCCAGCCAGCCTGAATCTGCTTCCGCGAGGGCGACGATGTCCCATATTCCGAAGTGCGTCTGAACTGCGCTGTGGCAATCAAGAGCGATTGCTTGCTCGATCGCGCCGGCGAACAGACATGCCTCAGGGCCATGTACCAAGATTTCAAGATTCTCCCCTCGCGCTTGCAGAGTCTCGCGGAGCTCCATCGGCAGATGGCTTTCGAGTTCGGACGCGTGGCTAAGAATCTCAGCTGTCGTGCCATGCGCTTCAACGTTTGACACGGGAAGAATCCAGAGAGTCGATCGCGCATTGAGGACGATCCGGTCGAGCGCGGGACCGCAAGCGATTATCACATGCTGCGCATCTCCGGGCGCGCTTCCAAGTTGACGGAGTACGTTCGCCGTACCGTTCCAGCCCCCTCGGTCTGGACGCAGATACGGCGACACATGCACTACCATCGGTCGTCTCTCGTGTGTTGCGGACATTCTACTGATGGAAGTCATGATGACTCTGCTCTCCGTCGGCGTCAATGCGGGGATCTGAGGGGGGGGGGCTACAGAGACTTCTGGTAGAACGAGTACGTCACGCCCCAATTCACAAAGCACCCCGCCGCACGCTCCGACACGCCGAGGTACTTCCGCAAGACCGACAGCATCTGGGCTTTCCTATGGGGACCTTTCGGCCACGGTCACCGAGATTGAACAGTTCATGTATGACCTCGAAGTCGAGATCGATGGGCAAGATTGACCTGATGTCCCAAACGGGCCTCTCTTCCGGGCTGGCAGCTGCCAGCCCTAGGATGCGGGTTCAAACCTATTGACATCCTTCAAGGAGGCCTCCTCGGGGCCTCCTCGGGTACTGGAGCCCGTCACCTTGGAATACCTATCCACTCGGAGAGCTGTCGGTCCGTCGGCTGCGTCGAGCAGGCAGGTCCCGGACAGCCGGGGCCCCGTCGGGGCAGACGGAGGGTCGCGCGGGTGACGAACTCGTTACCTTCGGCACGGGCCGCGGCGC
>CAZFPM010000408.1:0-3399 GCA_964520965.1 uncultured Myxococcales bacterium | reverse complement strand
GAGCTCGTATTGCAGGCCGTCGGCGGGTTCGCCGAACAGTCCGATGCCGGCCTCTTGCCACGTCGTGGAGTTGCTGGTAGATTTCGTGGGGTGCTTGATCTTCCTATGCCCCTAGCTCTGAGGCCGCCCAGGCAACAAGGAGAGTCGTTCGGCTGGACGGTGGCGGAGTTGGCCGGTAGATTGCGGGCAGTCGTATTGGCTGGCCGTGTACAAGATCCAGTAGCGGTCAGAGGCTTGAGCGGGGACTCGAGGGGTGACACCACTTGCTTCATTCAGAGAGCGACATTTGTGCTTGCGGTGGTCGGTCTCTTGAGCGGCTGCGGGGGTGACGAGGGCACTGGCGAATCGGACGCAGGAGCTTCGGACCTCGGTATCGGAGATGGTCGCGACTCGGGCGGTGAAGACGCGGCAGCTGACTCGGGCGGCGAAGACGCGGTGGCCGACTCGGGCGGCGAAGACGCGCCGGCCGGTTCCTGGGGTGCAGTCTGTACCACCGACGGCGAGTGCGAGGCGCCTACGGATTACTGCGTGATTCAACCCGGTGCGCCCGAAGGCTACTGTACGCTCCGTTGCGAGGGCTTTGCGGCCTGCGCGGACGCGCCCGAGACGTGGACGTGCAACACACTGAGCTTCACGGGTTGCGAAGACTTCGATACGAACTGGTGCGGTCCCAATTCGGAACTAGAGACTTTCTCTGGCATAGTGATCGCTTGTGAATAGGCACGTTTGTCTTCTGTCGTGGTCCCTCACCCTCATCCTTGGCGCGTGTTCTGGCGACTCCACAGAGGATCTAGCGGACACCGGGGCGGGGAATGCAGATGCCCTCGGAACCCAGGCCCAGTGGCATTGCGCATTCGATAGCCCGTTTTCGCTCGAGCCGGAGTGCAAGGACTACACCGGGAGCGGGTGGACCGAAGCGAGCGCGCTCGCTGACTGCGCGGTGGGGCAATACGAGGATCCGGGGGTCTTCGGCGCGGGCTCGTGCTCGCTCGAACCGGTGCTCGGGGTGTGCGACGTCCCCGCGGACCTCGACGCTGAGTATCGTCTGCATCTCGGAGGCGCGAACCCGGACTTTTGCACGCTCACCGCACGGGCATGCGTCAGGTTCTTGGAGGCATACTTCACCCCCTCTGTCCTCTGCGCCGACCGTAACGTCCCGCGTGAGCCGATCACAGACGAAGGAGGGATCGTGTTCCAGTGGCCCACGCAGACCTGTGAACCAGCACTGGAAGGAGAGCCGCCGGGCAACGGACCCGATGGGGACGTGTGCACCTGGAACTTGATCAGCGGATGCACCGAGGAGGGGCGCAGCTACATGGACTACGGCAGCTGCGACATCGTGAGCACGAATCGCGTGTACTACCCGCTCGAGGGTAGGGAGATCGCCGGTGAGGATGATCCGCGCCATCTGGACGAGGAGTATCTCGTGGAGAGCGACTGGGTGCGTTCACAGGTGGAGGCGTGCGCATGCGTCTGCTGCCACACCGAGCGTGCGCCCGAAGGCCCGGTGAAGTGGAGCGTCGACGATGGCCCGCTGTGGACCGACGGGATGAGCGACACGGCGATCGCCCTGTTTGCCGGCTACAACGATTCCAGCGCCCTCGGCGCCTTCGACCCCGCGGACAACAACGGATTCAACCGCATCGACAGCGCGCTGCCCACGACGGACGTGGACCGTATGCTGGGCTTCTTCCAAGGGGAGTTCGATCGGCGTGAGATCGATCCCGAGTGGGCCCGGGGCATCCGCGCGATCGGCGGGCCTCTCGTTGGGCAGCGTAGCTACGTCCCCGAGGCCTGTGCCGAGGGAACCGGTGTGGATGCGTCGGGCATGCTGACCTGGTCGGACCAGCAGGCAGCACGCTACATCTACGTACTCGAGCAGGGGGCCGAGAACCCCGGGATTCCGCCCAACTTGGATCTACCTGCCGACACGCGGTGGCGGATTGACGTTCCGTTCGATGCCGACCCGCTGTCGAGCGGGAGTGTGCAGTACGGTGAGGTTCCGGAGGGCATCCTCCAGTACTTCCCCGGCGAACAAGCGCCTGCTGCACCGCTCGACTCAGGTGAGACCTACTACCTCTACGTGCTCAAGGACATCGCGGTCCCCATCGCTCGCTGTCTCTTCACGGCGCCGTGACGGCCGTGACGTGAGAGCCGGCGCCCGCGCCCACTCGGCGGGCGCCCAATCGCTGTGTCGGAGGTGCTGGTGTCCGCACCGGGATACGTGCGCCTGAGCCATGCTCGACCGGCTCAGGTGTACGTATCTCGGCCGCGGCTCAACACGCCGGAGACCTGAACGACATCTGCCACACACACCCGCTTTCGTCTGTTGTTGGCTCCGCTCGCCATCTCCGCGAGCAATTCCAACTCCCCCCCCAGGCGGCCCTTTCTCCCGAGTACGCTGCAGGCGATCAGGCCCGGGAGCTTGAGCAGGCCATCCAGAGCCGAGGCGAAGCCAACCTGGAACAACCACTGGGGCAGGTCACGAATACTCAACAACGGCGGGCTAGTGGTAAGTCGGCCTCTGGCGAGCTCTCTCAGTGTGCGAATTGTGGTGGGAGTCCAACGCCCTACGAGCCAGGATCATGAGATCTGTCGGACGAGTTTCTAGGGCTGTACTCTCTCCGCCTCGAGCGCTTACCGCGTGATGATGGCGACCCATGCGCCCCCATCTGGGGCGGTGATGCTCGCTACAGCGCCCCCCGCAACCGTCGAGGCCGTGCCGTAGGATGCGCTTCGCAGGTCCACCCAGTCGAGCGAGAATTCACGGTCCGCAAAATCCGATAAGTCCAGCCCCACCGAGCCACCTTCTGGGAAATAGAGCAGATAGGACCGCCCGGGATCAGCCGCAGCAAAGGCCTCACCCTCGCTCCTCTCGGAGAGCAGCCCTTCGTTGGCCTCCACCTCCCAGAAGTGCACCGCCGACTCTACCATGCGCAGCGCACGCACCACGCGCTGGTGCTCGAT
This sequence comes from uncultured Myxococcales bacterium, assembly GCA_964520965.1. Classification (GTDB taxonomy): domain Bacteria; phylum Myxococcota_A; class Bradymonadia; order REDH01; family REDH01; genus CAZFPM01. Next base: position 432 of record CAZFPM010000408.1, on the reverse strand, counting down.
GGGGAACACGGGCTCGGTCCGATGAAAACGCGCGGTCGCCGAACCGGCTAGAAGGTCCAGCGTCATCCGGTGCATCCCCATGATCGGCCCGTCCGGCGTGTGCCCATAGTATCCCTCGTCGTAGACCTTTGTGTGATTGATCGGCCGCTGCACGCCCGATGCGCTCTCGACGATGAACCTGACCCGGTCCCAATGGTGCTGGCTGTGCTCCCGCACGCCGTCGCCACGACTCCTGCTGTTGACCTGTGAGGCGTCGATGAAGGGGTAGTTGACGATGTCGTCGATCTGCCCACCGAGGTCTTCGGACGTCTCTGGCTCCCACAGGTCGTCGAACATGTCGGTGCAATACACCTCGATGCCTCGCGCTTCGGCATTGCCCTCACGGACGACGAACGCGGGGAGTGAGCGCCCGTCGGCCACCGCTCGCTCGAG
>CAZFPM010000407.1:0-3402 GCA_964520965.1 uncultured Myxococcales bacterium | reverse complement strand
TCGCGCCTCGGGGCAGTGGGCCCACCACAGCCCGCTCGTTGCTCCGTGGCAGCGAAGCCCTGGGCTTCCTGGGGTGGGTCACCAATTCCGGGCAGGAGCACTAGTTCCAGCCCCAGCCGCGACCCGGAGGCTCCCAAGACCCGTCGTCGTTCTGAATCGTGAGAATCTCCACACCCTCCGGGGTTACGGCGATCGTGTGCTCGAACTGCGCCGAACGCTCTCCGTCGGCCGTGACCGCCGTCCACCCGTCGTCCAGAACCCGGCAGGCGAACACCCCCTCGTTGATCATCGGCTCGATCGTGAAGGTCATTCCCGCACGAAGCCGCTGACCCTTGCCCTTGCGACCGTAGTGGCACACCTGCGGGGGCTCGTGAAACTGCCGCCCAATGCCGTGGCCGACGAAGTCCCGCACGACCGAGTAGCCGAGCGGCTCCACGTGCGTCTGGATCGCGTGACCGATGTCACCCAGCCGAGCCTGCGGTCGCACGACCTCGATCGCGCAACGCAACGCCTCGAGCGTCGAATCCAAGAAACGCTTCACGTCTTCGCCGACCTCGCCGACCGGGACCGTCGCAGCGTTGTCCCCGTAGAAGCCGTCCACGATCAACGTGACGTCGACGCCGATGATATCCCCGTCCTCCAGGACGTGCGTCGAAGACGGGATCCCGTGGCAGATCACCTCGTTGACCGACGTGCAGACGCTCTTGGGAAAACCACGGTAGTTCAGCGGGGCCGGCACGACCCCGTGACGCTTCGCAAAATCCATCTGGAGGTCATCCAGATCCTGGGTCGTCACGCCCGGAGCGACATGACCGAGGAGCCACTCCAGGCACTCGGACGCAAGGCGACCCGCGGTGCGCATCCGGTCGAGCTCCGCGTTGCTCTTGATCTGGACGCCAGACTGTCGGGACTTGTACAGCATGTTCGAAAGTCGGTCGGTCGCGATGCGACGCGATTCGCCTCCCTACCCAAAGCTGCTCGCGTTTCCAAGAGCCAGATATCGTCTATTTCCTCTCGGTGCTGCTGGCGCTCGTCCCCGTCGCCATCGCCTATGTGGCCGCGGCCCTGGTCGGGCGCCGACGCTCGTTGCCCGCACGGCTTTTCGGAACCTTGGTGCTCGCCGGCGGTGCGGGCGGTCTCTTCTTCGGGCTCTTTGCCGCAACCACCGTCGAGGCGTGGTGGTCGCTGATCCTCGAAGACGAGACCGCGCAGAGAGCGCTCGGGTTTTCGCAGCCGATCGCCGAAGAGGTCGGAAAGGCGCTCGTCCTCCTTCTCGTCATCCGTAGCCGCGCCTTCCGCAGTCCCGTCGACGGTCTTCTCTTCGGCTTCACCGCGGGCGCCGGGTTCGCCGCCGTGGAGAACTGCGCGTACCTCGTCTTCACGCACGAGACCGGCGGCGTGGGCGCCTGGCTCACCAGTGCACTCATGCGGGTACCGGCGTCGGTGGTCGTGCACGGAGGCAGCTCGGCGGTGGTCGGGGCTGCGCTGTCCGACGCCCGCTGGGACCGGCGGCCGCTCGTCGTACTCGGTGCCCCGGCGGCCGCGCTCTTCCTGGCGAGCTGGATCCACGGAGGTTGGAACGTGCTCGTCGACCAGGCGTTCCGAAACACGAGCGCACCCCACGCCATCGGCGCTGTCACGCTCCTGCTCGGCGTTCTGCTCCTGCTCTACGTGATCGCGCTCTACGGAACGGAAGTCGAACGCCGGGTGATCCGCGAGGAGCTCGGCGACACCCTCGACCGCGACTCCGGCCTCCACCCGGTCGCGATCGAAGCGGTCACCGCCCCCGGCGACCGCCGGGTCTTCAACTGGCTCCGGCGCCGAGCAGCGACCCGCGCGATTCGACGCGCGTTGATCGACCTGGTCTATGCCCTGCGACGAGAGCGACTCGAAGCCCCGGAGGGCGCGCCAAGCGAGGTCGAAGAGCGACGACGACGCCTGGCCGATGCCGTCGCGGCGCGACGGGCAGAGCTCGACGGCGACAGGTCCTGGCTCAGCGATCCATCGGAGTGATCCCTTCGTCGCCCAATGCGCGGGCGAGCCAGCGATAGTCGTCGATGCCGTTGTAGAGCTGTGCCGAGACTCGGATGGCCCGGCCCGGCCACTGCGGCCAGGTGACCACGGGGACTTCGGTCCGGTGGTCGCGCCGCAGTCGACCCTGAAGACGATGAGGCGCGAACCGCAGGTCCGACACCGGCTCGGCGTCGTCGCTCATCGGAACGGTCACCAATGTCCCGATCATCGACTCCGGCGCCGGCGCTTGTGTGCCGAGGGCGGCGACGAGGAGGCTGCGGGCAGCCACAGCGAGACCGCGGTTCCGCGCCATCAACGCCGGCCAGCCGCCCGGGACCAACGCGCTCATCTCTCGTATCGCGACCGGTACACAGAGCCACGGCGTCGGGTCGGTCGTACCCACCCAGTCGAACTCCATGCGGTATCGAGATCGCTCGACGACCGGCCGGCCAGCCCCATGACTGATCGTCAGGGGACGCACGGCGTCGCGCACGTCAGCCCGCGCCCAGAGAAAACCGGCCCCCTTGGGAGCGCAGAGCCACTTGTGGCAGTTACCGGTGTAGTAGCTCGCGCCGAGCCCTTCGATGTCGACGGGCACCATTCCCGGCGCGTGCGCCCCGTCGACCATGACCGCGATGCCGCGCCCTTCGAGCTCGTCGACGAGCCTCTCGATGGGCAGAACCAGCCCGGTCGCGCTCGTCACGTGGTCCAGCAACGCGAAGCGGGTCCGTGGCGACACCGCATCGAGAATCGCCGCGACCACCTCGTCGGCGTCGTGGAGCGGGAAGGGAACATCGGCGACACGGAGCGAAGCACCGGACCTCTCCGCGACGAAACGCAGCGCGTTCGCACAGGCCGCGTACGCGTGGTTGGTCGTCAGCAGCTCGTCGGCGGCGGAGAAGTCGAGCGAACGCAGCACGGCGTTGACCCCCGAGGTCGCGTTGGTCACGAACGCCAGGCCGTCGGGATCGGCTCCCACGAACTCGCTCAGCGCCGCGCGGGCCTCGTCGAGCGCGTCCGGCAGCACGCGGAGGAAAAAGTCCAGCGGCTGCGATTCCATCTGCTCCCTGAGAGCGCTCTGCGCCGCCAATACGACGCGCGGACACGCCCCGAACGAGCCGTGATTCAGGAAGACGACCTCGGGATCCAACCCCCACGCCTCTCGACACAGAGGCTCGAGGAGCGCGCCGGAGACCGGCTGCGGCACATTCGGTGAACGACCCACCGTCGTGACGACCGTACCTTACTTCTTCGCAGCGGTGATCGCTGCCTGGAGCTGCTGCTTCGACATGCCGGAGCGTCCCCTGATCTTCAGTGCGGTCGCTTCTGCGTAGACCTCGTCGCGCGACGCTGCCTTCTTCGCAGCGGGTTTCCGAGTGGCCTTCTTCG
>CAZFPM010000406.1:0-3428 GCA_964520965.1 uncultured Myxococcales bacterium | reverse complement strand
CCTGCACCTTCCATCTTTGGAAATCCCGCGGATTCCCAAAGAGGTTGAGGGTCAAGGAGACTCAGTTCCCCTGCGGGATCGGGGCAGCGCAGCGGGGCGGTCAGACGACGAGTGGCGGTTGGAACGGGGTGGTGCAAGGGGGGCCGTCGGCGTAGGTGATCGTGGGTGGGCTGGCGTCAGCGACTTCGATCAGCGCGGACCAGCGGGTGCCGTATCCGCCGAAGTGAACACAGGGTGCGAGGGATTCGCGAGGGCGGGTGAAGCCGTGGGGTTCGGTGACGTCGGCGGCGCCGAGCGGGAGTTCGTGGCTGGCGAGCAGCTCGGTGAGCCCCTGGCGGCGCAGCTCGGCTGGCTTCGAGACCAGGTCGGCGGCGCGCTCGGCGACCATGGTCGACTTCGGGGACACGGCGTCCAGCGGGGCGTTCTCGAGCACGTGGATGCCGGGCTCGAGCTCGGAAGTCTCGACTGTTTCGCCGCCGGTGATGTCGGCGTGATAGAGCGACTCGCGGTCGCCGAAGAGCAGCCATCCCGGACCGAAGTCGTCGGGGCGAACGGTGCGTCGCAGAACCTCGGCGCACGCTGCCGCGGTGTTGCCCGAGGCGGCGAGCAGGGGAAGCTCACCGCGGGATCGGCGGCCGGGGCTGGCACCGCCAGGGCGGTTGGTGAGGCCGGCGACGACCCCGTGCTCGTTGACGGCGAGCCAGGTTCCGCCTGCCCGTTCGTCGCGTCCGCCCACGATTCGCGGGTCGCGCTCGCGGAGCGTGGTCATCGGTGTGGCGGGACGCGCGAGGAGCTCGTCGCGGTTTGCGGCGACGATCAGCGGGACGCCGGGAACGACCCGGTAGAGGACGACGAGCAGGCACATGCCGATCACGATAGCGCCGGGCCAGGAGTGCTGGCGAGGGACAATCCCCGGAAGGGCAGCGAGGTCACAAAGTCCGGGCCATCCGCCATCAAGGGCGAGATCCTATCTCGCCCCCGGCTCGCAGAGCCGGTCCACACCCCTGAGGCGGCCAAGACCCTCGACTTCGCGATCCCCCTGGCCCGAAGCGGAGAGCCCGTCGATCCGGTCGCGTGCTCGGGGGGCGATCCATGCCCCGCCGGGCTCGCGTCGCAGGCGCGGGGATGGTGCCCGCCGACCCGAGTCGCTACGTTGCACCCAGGAATCCGAGCGCGGAGGTCGAACTGGAGGCGTTGGCGAAACTGGGGTGGGGAGACGACTTCGCGGGCGCGCTCGCCGCGCTGGACCGGGCGGCGTGGCGGCCAGCGCGGGTGGCGGTCGAGTTCCAGGACCAGCTCCGATTGATCGACGGGGGCGGGACCTTTGCGGCGCGGCTGAGCGGCGTGATGCGTGACGTTCCGAGTCGGCTGGAGCGGCCGGCGGTGGGCGATTGGGTGGCGGTGGAGTCCGCGGCGGACGAGGAGTCGGACGCGATCGTCCACGCGCTGCTGCCCCGGCGCACGGTCTTCGTCCGCCGGGCGGCCGGAAAGCGGGAGCTGCCGCAGGTGATCGCTGCGAACATCGACGTCGTGTTCATCGTCACGTCGCTGACCCGCGAGTTCAACCCGCGGCGTCTGGAGCGATACGTGGCGGCGGTCCACGACGCAGGGGCCACGCCGGTGCTGGTCCTGAACAAGACCGATCTCGTCGACGACGTCGATCGGTTCGTCCGCAAACTCCCCGAGTCGCTCCTCTCGCTGTCGCGCGCGCGCACGAGCGCGCTCGACGGCACGGGGATCGACACGCTGGCGCGCTTTCTGGCGCCGGGCGAGACCGTCGCCCTCGTCGGCTCGTCCGGCGTCGGCAAGTCGGCGATCGTGAACCGGTTGCTCGGCGCCGAGGTCCAAGCGACGGGCTCGGTGCGGCAGGACGATCACCGAGGCCGACACACGACGCGGAATCGGTCGATCATCCCCCTGCCGGGTGGGGGCGTGTTGATCGACACGCCGGGCATGCGGGAGTTCCAGCTCTGGTCGGGTGGCGGTGCTGTGGACGAGTCGTTCGAAGACATCGTCGCGCTGGCCGCGGACTGCCGGTTTCGGGATTGCGGTCACGACACGGAACCTGACTGCGCGGTGCGCGCGGCGGTCGAGGCCGGCGAGCTGAGCGCGGCTCGCCTGGGGAGCTACCTGAAGCTCTCGGCGGAAGAGCGGCTGGCGATCCGGCGAAGGCAGGGTCGTTAGGAGCTTCCCCACAAAATGCCCACCGGCCCAGATTTCGCCGTGCACGCCATCTCGACACCACGACATGTAGCGGAGTACGCCCGGTACACCACAACATGTCGTAGTGCCGATCTGGCGCCCCAGTCGAACCCTGGCCTCGGCGCCATTTTGTAGGGAAGCTCTTAGCGAGCTGACCAAGAGCGCTCGCTCGGTCCGGACTCATGGTCAGCTCTCCAGTCACCGTTCATCAGCGGATTGTGGGCGTTCTACGGTCGGACGGCAGCTTGGCCTGAACTTCGGGGATCTCTCGGCGGGGAGAATTTGCGTGGATCGAGTTGACAGGTCCAGGGTCTGTCCGTACAACTCCAATAGTTAGATTGGCCGGTCGGTCAATCTCAACCACTCCGCGATCAACACGATGAACCCCAGTCGAAAGCTCGACCCGGAAGCGACGCGCAACGCGATCCTCGATGCGGCCCAGGCCCTCTTCGGTGACCACGGAGTCAACGGCGTGTCGATGTCGCAGATCGCCGGTCACGCCGGCGTGACGAAGAGCCTGATCCACCACCACTTCGGCTCCAAGGACGAGCTCTGGGACCAGGTGAAGGAGCGGGTGATGGGCGAGTACCTGGAGTGGCAGCGGCGGACCCTTGAAGAGGCCCCACCGACGAAGGACCTGCTCTTCGACTCGATCACCCACTACTTCTCTTTCCTGCAGCGTCGCCCCGATGTGATCCGCTTTCTGACCTGGATGGCGGTCGAGCCGGAGAACTGCCGGGTGAAGAAGGACATGGAGGTCACCAAGCTCGGCGTCCGCCGTCTGCGAGAGGGCCAGGAGCTCGGGCTGCTTCGTGACGACGTCGACCCGTACAGCATCATCGCAGCCTTCCTCAGTGTCTGCGAACACTGGTTCCAGAGCCGCCACGTGTTCTGTGGCCTCACCGGCCGCGACCATGACGAGGACGACGACGTCTTTCTCGACACCGTCATCAAGATCATGACCCGCGGGCTCGCGCCCGTTCCCCACGAGGACGGCACCTCTCCCTGAGGCTCCGGCCGCTCCTCCGTCAACGCCAAGCGCCAATGACCCGTTCCGAAGTTCCTTCGAATCAGAGTTTGACCGGTCGGCCAGTCTTCAAATGGACCGGCCGTCCAATCTTCACGGTGCACGCCATGAAACAATCCCTCATCTCCATCGCCGCAATCGCCGCTCTCGCCATCGCAGTCGTGCTGCTCGGCACCACCTCGGCGGCCACGGTCGCCAC
>CAZFPM010000405.1:0-3445 GCA_964520965.1 uncultured Myxococcales bacterium | reverse complement strand
AGAGGCCGGCATCGGACTGTTCGGCGAACCCGCCGACGGCCTGCAATACGAGCTCTATGTCCTCAGTGGCCTCGATCCGCTCGGCTTCTCCGACGACAGCGGCATCCGCGGAGGCCGACAAAAGGTCGCCGAGGCCATCACCAACGGCCCCGCCGTCACCGGCCGAATCCAGTACGAGCCCACGCTCGGCGTCGCCACGGGGCTCGCCGCGTACTACGGAAACGCCGGGCCGAACGCGCCGGGGCTCGACCTCAACATCCCGGTGCTCGGCGTCGCCGCCGATGCCCGGGTCCGACGCGCCGGTTTCGAGGCCAAGTTCCTGCTCGCCTTCTTCTCGATCGGCAACACCGACGAGCTCGCCGCGGCCACCGACGAGGACGGAGTGGCCATCGGATCCGCGATCGGCTCCCAGCTCTTCGGTACCTACGTCGAGGCCGGCTACGACGTACTCCACGGGGCCGACACCGAGCAACAGCTCGTCCCCTTCGCCCGGTTCGAGCTCTACGACACCGCCTTCGCCGAGGAAGATGGCGTCGAACCCGGACCCCGGTCGACCACCGATCTCGTCTTCGGCCTCTCCTATCGGCCGCACCCCGCGGTCGCGTTCAAGGGCGACGTGATCCTCCGGAGCCCCGAAGAGGGCGACGGCGAAACCGTCGTCGACCTCGGCGTCGGCTGGATGTTCTGATCTCCCCCGCGGACCGGAGCAGCCCTGCCGTAGGGCGCTCCGGTCCGCGCGTCGAGCGACGCGGCGGGCTCTGCAGGACAGCGGGCCGGACGACCTTGATGGTGCAGGGACGCCAGCGTATCGTCCCGGCCCATGGAACACCCCGCACCCACGTCCGCCGCACCCGCGCGCGAGTTGGCGCCGAGGCTCGTGTCGGTCGCCACGTTCGCCGTGCTGGCGCTCATCGGCACCGTCGCCGTCCCGGCCGTCGGGCTCGCGCAGCCGAGCTGCACCCGCGACGTCGAGACCTGGGGGCAGAGCTGCGCCGATCGCACGGGAATCTCGCTCACCGTCCGGTTCTGCGATGTCGACGCGATCGTGCTCCGCGCCGGCACCGAGGGGTTCGAGGAGCACGACTACGAGATCCGTGGCAACCCGGAGGGCATGTTCCGAGATGTCGGCGGCATCGGCCTGGCCCCCATCGGTTCGTTCGTCTGGGACGAAGCCCCTCCCGGGATGCATCAGACCTTCGACGCGCTGGTCGAGTGCCTCGAGCACGGCGTCCCGGAGGCCGCGAGTTTCCGCGGCGTGCAATCGCCACCGGGGCGGCTCTGGCTCCTGCCGTTGGCCCTGGTACTCGTCGCATTCGTCTTCGAGCGCCGAAGGCGGGGCGCCCACGTGCACTGGCGCGTCGGCGCAACCCTCGGCGGGATCGTCGTTGCGACGCTCTTCGCGCGGGTCGCGCTCGTGGGCTTCGGCTTCTTCCACCAGAACGGCCAGGGGCCGATGTGGGTCGACTACGCGCTCTGCCACGCCTCGCTCTACGGCGCTGGCTACTACGAGGTCTTCGGGGTCTCCGCGAGCCTGGGCGGCCACAGCCCGGAGCTCGGGATCTTCTGGTGGAACGCGTTGCTCGTGGCCACGATCCCGGCGACCGTGTGGCTCATGGCTCGCGCCATCGGCGCTGATCCCAAGCTCGCCGCAGCCTGCGCCCTGATCGTGGCGCTCGACCCGGCCGCCGCCAGGGTCGGCGGCAGCGAGTCGTACTACGGCGCCACCGCCGCACTCCTGTGCCTGGCGACGGCCACGCTGGCGTGGGGCGCCCGAATGGCCCGCCGACGTGACCCCGTGTTCCTCGCCGCCGTGGCCGCAACCGGATTGGTCGTCGCTCTCGCCGTCCGTGTCCACCCGGTCACGTGGCCAGCCGCCCTCTTCGTCCCTGGTGTCCTGCTCTTCACTCCGGGGCCGCTTCGCGCCCGAATCGTTCGGACGTGCGCGGCGGTGGCCGGGATCGCGGTAGTGGTGCTCGTCGTCGCCGGGCCGTCGCTCGCCGAGACGGCGACAGGGGCGGTCGGGGACCAGTGGTTCGCGAGGCGCGAGGACGCGCCCCCTCTGCCCTTCGAGCTGCTCGGCATCGGTGGCGCGCTCCTCGTGGCCGGCCTCGCCTGGCGCCGAGGACGACAGCCCCTGCTCGGCCTGGCGTTGTTCCTGGGCGCCGTGGCCACGCTCACGATCGCGACCGGACTCCACAACTGGACGCCATACGTTCTCGCCGGCCTACAGCGTCTGTACATCGCCCCGATCGCGGTCGGCGCGCTGGCCCTCCTGTCGCCGCTCGCGCGACGAAAGCGAGGCGACGCGATGGGGGCGATCGTTCTCGTCATCGTGGCCTGCGTCTGGTTCTCCAGCAACGCGGGCGCCTGGCTCTTGCGTCCGACCGACGGCCTGGAGTTGGACCTTGCCAGAGAGTGGCGCGACGAGATCCCGTCCGACTCGACGGTCGCGCACCTATGGCGGGCCGGGAACTGGATCCTGGATCTCCCGTTGTCCGACTGCGTCCCCTCCCACCCGACGAACGTCGCCTTCATGGTCGGCGACCAGACGCCCAATCTCGCCACGATCGAGGGGCCGACGTTCCTGTACATCGGCGCCCTGTGCTCCGTGGAGCCCGGCGATGCGGTCTGCGAGGCCGCTCGGGCGCGATTCCCGCTCGAGACGTTCGTCGAATACGAGCTCCCAGCCGTGCCGAGCCTCGGGCACCTGCAATATCCGGATCCGAGCGTCACGGTCGGGCTCTACCGGGTGGTCCGCGACGACGACTGAACCCGCGTAGCCGAAGGGCAGTACGCCAGCGTCAGTCGAACTCCTCGCGCTGCGACCGGCGCATCGCGCGGTCGTAGAGCGAGGGGACGAGCCTGGAGAGCCACAGCGACGCATGCGCGACCGGCGAGATCAGCCTCCGGCGACGTCGGCGACGCACCGCATCGACCACGGCTTGCGCGACCCGGTCCGGAGTCAGCGCGCGTCCGGCCAGCGCCCGGGGGCCCGACAGGACCCCGCCGCCGCCGTCCAGCGCGCGCCCCGCGAATCCGGTGTCGACGAATGCCGGGCACACGATCAGCACACCGACGCCATCGCGCTCGATCTCGGTGCGCAGCGAATCGAAGAAGCCGTGTAGCGCGTGCTTGCTCGCGGCATATCCGGTGCGCCCCACCAGCGGCGCGTAACCGGCCACGCTGCTGATCGCGACCAACGTCCCTCGCCGCCGCCGCACGTGCTCGAGCGCCGCCCGGGTGCAGTGGATCGCGCCGAAGAGATTCACCTCGACGACCCGTCGCAGAACTGCGAGGTCGGTGTCCGCGAAGAGACTCCGGTGGGAGAGACCCGCATTGTTGACGAGCACGTCGATGCCTCCCCAGCGATCGATCACCCGCGCTACCGCCGCCTCACACGCCGCGTGGTCCGTCACGTCGCACTCGACCGCCAGGACGCGGTCGT
>CAZFPM010000404.1:0-3451 GCA_964520965.1 uncultured Myxococcales bacterium | reverse complement strand
CCCAGTTGCATGTCGCGGGGTCACAGGCCCGCGAGCGTGTCTGTGTGCCCTCGCCACAGGCCCCGCACGATTGGGACCTGGGGTCGGCGTCGCCAGGTGCGCACTCGGCCGCGGTCTCGCACTCGCTCCACTCGGGCCAGGTGCCCCAGTTGCATGTCGCGGGGTCACAGGCCCGCGAGCGCGTCTGGGAGCCCTCGCCGCACGCCCCACACGACTGGGACGCGGGGTCGGCGTCGCCAGGGGTGCACTCGGCCGCGGTTTCGCACGCGGTCCACTTGGACCAGGTGTCCCATGAACAGGTCGCTGGATCACAAGATCGAGCGCGCGTCTGCGAGCCCTCGCCGCAGTCCCCGCACGATTGCGCTGCAGGCTCGACGTCGCCGGGTGCGCACTCGGCGGCGGTTTCGCACTCGCTCCATTCCGCCCACGCGTCCCATGAGCAGGTCGCCGAGTCACAGGCCCGTGAGCGCGTCTGTGTGCCCTCGCCGCACGAGCCGCACGGTTGCAGCGCCGGTTCGATGTCGCCGGGTGCGCACTCGGCCGCGGTGTCGCATGTCCCCCACTCGGGCCAGTCTCCCCACGTGCACGTCGCCGGGTCGCAAGAGCGCGAACGGGCCTGGGTACCCTCGCCGCACAGGCCGCACGATTGCAGCGCCGGCTCGGTGTCGCCCGGAGCGCACTCGGCGGCGGTTTCGCATGCTCCCCACTCGGGCCAGCCTGCCCACGTGCAGGTCGCCGGGTCGCAGGCGCGGGACCGCGTCTGTGTTCCCTCGCCGCACAGGCCGCACGATTGCGACGCTGGTTCCTCGTCGCCGGGTGCGCACTCGGCGGCGGTGTCGCATGCCCCCCACTCGGGCCAGCCTGCCCACGTGCAGGTCGCCGGGTCGCAAGAGCGCGACCGGGCCTGGGTTCCCTCGCTGCACAGGCCGCACCATCGCGACGCTGGCTCTTCGTCGTCCGGTGCGCACACCGCGGGGGTGTCGCAGTCGCTCCATGCACTCCACGCGGTCCGACGACAGCCGTCCGGAGCGCAGGTTCGCGTTCGAGTCCGAACGCCCCCGTCGCAAGGCCCGCAGGTACTCGCATCGGTCTCGACGTCGCCCGGTTCGCAGACCTCGAGCTGGACGCACTCCCATGACCCCCATTCGCAGTCGCCACCGCAGACGCGGCGCACCACGCCGCAGCCGCCGCACGGGGTGGCGTCTTCGAACGACTCCGGCACGCAGCTCGTCGGCATGGAGCAACGGCCGCACTCGTCATAGGCACCGGCGCCCAGATCGCCGTCGCAGACGACGGAGTTCGGGTCGGCACAGATCCAAGCCCCGGAGTCGCACTCGCCGCACGGCTCACCCGGGCTCCCATCGAGGTCGGCGCACCCCCCGCAGCCGTTCACGACGGTCTCCCCATCGCAGGTCAGCTCGTCGTCCCCGGCGCACGCCCACGCATCGAGTCCGCACGGGCCACACGCATCTCCGGGGCGCTCGTCCAACGTCGCGCAGCCTCCGCACGCGTTCCTCGCGGGCTCGCCCCGGTCGCCGGTACACTCGGTGGTGTCTGCGCTCGCACAGGCCGTGAGTCCGCTGTCGCAGACGCCACACGCCAGGCCGGGTTCGACATCGAGAGGATCGCAACCACCGCACGCGTTGTAGGCCGTCTCCCCGACGTCTCCTGCGCAGGTGATGCTGCCGTCGGGGCGGCACGTCCAGACCCCCGTGTCGCAGGCGCCGCACCGCTCGTCCGGAACACCGCCGAGCTCCGCGCATGTGCCGCAACCGTCGGCCGCGGTCAGATCGGTCTCGCAGCCGTTCTCCGGCACATCGTCGCAGTCGCCCCAGCCCTCCGCGCATTCGCCGACGGCGCACTCGCCTTCGATGCAGACCGGAGTCGCGAAGTCGAGTTCGCAGGCAAGCCCGCACTCGCCGCAGTTGTCGACGTCACCGAGCAGGTCGAAGCCGTCGTCGATCGAGAGGTCGCAGTCGTTGTCGACGCCGTCGCAGACTTCGGCCGCCCCTTCGTAGACGTCGTTGCGCCCGTCGTCGCAGTCCGGGCCGAGACACGAGGGCCCGCGACCGTGTTCGTCGCCGTCGCCGTCGAGGCAATCCGCGCAGACTCCGTGTGTCGGAACACATACCCGGCGCGGGCCGTCCGGCGTGTCGACGGACTCGCACGTCGCGGCATCCGGGCACGTGTCGCCCTCGGCGCAGGGGGGCGCGCAGAACGAGCCGTCGTCGAGCTCGACGCAGGCGGCCCGGAGACTGCCGCAGTCGGTGACGACATCGCACGGGTCGCAGAAGCGCTCCGGCTCGGGCACGCAGATGCGCACCGCGTCGCCACCGGAATTCTCCAGGAGCACGCAGATGAAGCCCGGCAGGGAGCACGTGTCGACGCAGTGCTCGGAACAGATCCGGGCGCCGCTGCCGGCTGCCTCCAAGCAGTATCCGCTCTCGCAATCGATCGCGTCCTCGCAGGCGCACCCGAGCGTATCGCAGGCGACCACGGCGTCTCTGCCGTCCGCGTCGTCCTCGTCGATCTCCACCGAGTCGTCGAGCGGCACGATGTCGTCGGCATCGAGGGGGTCGTCGGCCTAGCGCAGGTCGTCGTCGAGCGCGTCGCCCAACCCCACCGAGCCGTCGTCGCGTGCGGTGGCGTCGGCGCTTCCCGGTACGTTCGAGTCTCCTCCGCACGCGAGGGCCGCGAAGAGCAGGAGGGGGACGACGGTCCGGCATGGGAGGGACATTGATTGCCTGTGCGGCGGGTAGCGTCACCGTAGACGGTCTTCCCCCAGCGTCGCAACGGACGACGGCGTCGGCCGGGGGGAATCTGAGTCGCTCGCGGTTCAGGCCTCCGGTTGGACGCGTCTCGACGAGGTGACGACCAGACGCTCGCGCGATCGTCGAAACCGCTCTTCTCAGATTGGGAACCCTCTACCGTGGTTCGTGTCCGCAAACCCGGGAGGATCCCATGAAGGCCGAGTCTGTCGCCGCGCTCGTTCCGCTGCTCTCCGCATCCACTCTCCCCGCCTGTGGAGACACCGTGGGGTACCTTCCCGTGGACGGGATCGACGACTCCGTGCGGGATTGGCGGCCTCAGGATCGGCGCGTCGAGCCGGACGCGGCCGCTCGGAGCGAGTTCGGGATGTTGTCCATCGTTGGCATGGGGCTCGGTGGCGAGCTCGGGGCGGCAGCACGCTCCAGTCGAGCGTCGATTGGGATGTCGCCGAGGGCACGAGGTACATCATCGTCATCGACGGCTTCGGCTCCGGCGGTGGTGAGTTCGTGCTCAATGTCACGCCGACCGTCTGCGGTGACGGCATCGTCGCGCCCTCCGAGGAGTGTGATGACGGCAACACCGACGACGGCGACGGATGCGCCGACGATTGCACGGTGGAGCCCCGCTGCGGCGACGGCGTCCTCCAAGAGGGTGAGGAGTGCGACGACGGCAACACCGACGA
>CAZFPM010000403.1:0-3454 GCA_964520965.1 uncultured Myxococcales bacterium | reverse complement strand
CACCCGCTCGGACATGACCGCACCGTGCTATACGAGCGCAATGCGCAATGACTTCTTCATCGACTCGACCCCGTCGTCGTGCTTGGGGCGCAGGTCGCCGATCGCGGAACGCGCGGCGCCCACGGAACCCGTGTTTGTTTGGATCGGGGCCTTTGGTGTGGGCGCCGATGCCAGAGAGACACCCGCGAGGTTCGGATGTTCCCGAGTCGACGTCGATTGGGCGTGATCGGCGATTTCGAGAGCGCAGCCCGGACACCGACACTACGCCGTCGATAGCGGCGTCTGGGATCGGGGCCGTGTGTTCAGTGGAGCTGCGTTCGGCGTGAGCGGGTGCCCGGTCCTGTCCGTTTGGCGAGGCGTGGCGACCGCGCAACGCGGCGCGGGCCGGGCGTCAGGGACAACACTCCGGCGGCGGCGGTTCGCCGTAGTCGCAATCGCAACACGCGTCGGTGCAGTCCACGGCGTCGTCCCCGCCGTCGGCGTCGGTGCCGACGTCTGGTGGGATCCCGTACTCGAGCGAGACCTCCTCGTCGGCGTCGGTGCCGAAGTCCGCAGCGTCATCTCCCGCGTCAGGCGGGATGCCGTACTCGGGCGCGACGTCTGGCGCGGCGTCCTCGTGGACGTCGGCCCCTACGTCTTCGACGACGTCTGGTGGGATCCCGTAATCGGGGGAGACCTCCACGGCGCTGTCCGCCGCGTCGGCGGCATCCGCACTGTCGGGGTCTTCCGCGACGTCCGGACCCGCGTCGGGCGGGATGCCGTAATCGGGCGAGACCTCCTCGGCGGTGTCGGCGGCGTCGATCGCGTCGGCCAGATCCGGTCCGACGTCGGGGGGAATCCCGTACTCGAGCGAAACTTCCTCGGCGGTGTCGGGCGCGATGGCGTCGGGGTCGGTGTCCGGCGCCGGCGTGTCGGGCAGCGTGTCCGCCGGAGCGACATCGACGGTGTCCGGACTCGCGGCCCCATCTCCGGCCAGGTCCGTGACGTCAGCGCCGACCTCCGCCATTTCGGTGGTGCCGCAGCCGGCGGTCCCGAGCGTCACGGCCAGAGCGGCTCCGGCCGCGCTCGCCCCGAGCTGTTGGGTTACCCCTGCGCGCCGGGCGCGTTCGGCGGTCAGGACACCGTGGTAGCAGTAGGGGTCTTCGGTGAGTGACCCGAGCACGGCCGACGACACGCATCGCGCCCCGCCGCGACAGAGCTTCGCGTGTCGGCACGGGCGGCACCCGCCGGTCAGGGTGTCGACCTCGAACTCGCGGTTGAAGGCGAACATCCCCGGGGCGTACCAGAGGTCGGCGAGCGACCGCTCCCGCAGGTTGCCCTCGACGAAGGGATCGCGGTCGCCCCACTTCGCTTGCAGCGAAAGGCACCCCTTCACGCCGCCGTCGGCCTCGATGCCGATCGCCTGCATTCCGGCCTGGCACCCCTTCCAGCACTCCTTGCGGCCGCGCCACCCGCGGCCACGCAAGACCTTGCCCGGCTGCCCGTAGTAGCCGAGTGAGTCGCCGACCGCGACGTGGATCCCGCCTTCCAACTTCAGCTCGGCGAGCAGCGGTAACAGCGTGAGCAGCTGGGTCGGCCGGATCATCCAGTCGCGATGGTCGTCCATCGATCCCATCGGCTTGCCGAGCTGTAGGCGCCACATCGTCGCGCCCACGTCGATCGCGGCGCGCCGAACCTCGGGCAACAGCGGCAGGTTCCGGCGATTGACGGTCGTCATCACGCCGACCCGCATGCCCGCGGCGACGAAGCGCTCGATGCTGGCCATACTCGCCGCGAAGGTCCCGGCACCACGGATCTCGTCGTGGACGTCTTCAGTGCCGTCGATGCTCACGCCGACGTTGCACATGCCGGCGTCGAGCGCGCGCTGGGCGACCTCGTCCGCGGTCGCTCCGCTCCGGTACACGCCGTTGGTGACCATGTTCACGTAGATGCCGTGGTCGGCGATCGCCCGGGCGATGGTGTCCCAGCCCTTCTTCAGGGTCGGCTCGCCGCCGGACAGTGTCACCAGCTCGGTGCCGAGGTCGGCCAGCTGCTGCACGACATCGAGGCACTCGTCGAGCGAGAGCTCGTCGGGTCGGACCCGTCCTGCACGGGAGCCGCAGTGCTCACACCGCAGGTTGCATCCCAGGGTCAACTCCCACACGCAGTTCCGTGGTCGCCAGCCGTGGCGCTCTACTCGCCGTCGCGCCGCGTCGCCATCCATCGCGTAGACCATCTTGTCGCTCCGGACATGGGGTTTGAACCCACCCTACCGGATTGTCGGACCGACACCAGCCGGATCGTGACCGCCGACCGCGTGGCCGGATCAACCGCGCCCCTCACGGCGAGGGTCGCACCCGCAAGGCGGAGTCCAGCCCGCATTGACGCCCTCGACAGGACGGTGGTACCAACCCTGCCCGAGAGCGCATCCCTCTGACCCCTACCGAACCGGAGCCCCCATGGCGACTGCCGACATCTTCAACAACATCGCCAACAACATCGCCAAGAACCCCGAGAAGTCGACGAGCGCCAATGCCGTCTTCCAATTCGTCATCACCGGCGATGATGGCGGGACGTGGGTGCTCGACCTTCGCGAGGGCACGACGGAGAATTTCCTGACCACCGAGGCCTCCGACGACGCCAACGTCACGATCACCGTCGGCGACGCAGACTGGAAGGGCATCACGAGTGGCTCCGTCAACGCGATGCAGGCGTTCATGATGGGCAAGATCAAGGTCCAGGGCGACATGGGCCTCGCGATGAAGCTCCAGAACATCCTCGCGATGGCGGACTGACACCGCTCTCGCACTTCGGCACGGGCGGGCCGCGGCCCGCTCGTCGTGTTTTTGCCGCGCTCGCCCCCATGCGCGACCCGCGGTCGCAACCCGATGCTCCGATGGACTCGATCCTGAGCAGCGACACCTTCGACGGGGTCACCGTCGTTGACCTCACCCGCCTGCTTCCCGGGCCGTTTGCCACGATGCTCCTCGCCGACCTCGGCGCACGGGTCATCAAGGTCGAGCCGACCGGTGGGGGAGACTACGCGCGCTGGTATCCGCCGCAGGTGGACATGTCGCCCGGCGGCTATGGCGCCTTCTTCGCAGCGCTCAACCGTGGCAAGGAGAGCGTCGCGGTGAATCTCAAGACCCCGGCGGGCCGCCGCTACCTGCACGCGCTACTCGAGAAGGCCGACGTGCTGGTCGAGAACTTCCGCCCCGGGGTGCTGGCGCGGCTCGGCTTCGACGATGACGTGCTCGCCGAGGCGAATCCACGCCTGATCGTCTGCTCGATCTCGATTTACGGCGCCGATGGGCCCCTGGTCGACCGCGCCGGACACGATATCGACTTTCTCGCGCGGGCTGGGGTGCTGGGGCTGAACGGTCCGGCGGACGCCGTGCCCGGACTGCCGGCCGTGCAGATCGGCGACATCCCGGGTGGCGCGCTCTACACCGCCTTCGGCATCGCTGCGGCCCTC
>CAZFPM010000402.1:0-3456 GCA_964520965.1 uncultured Myxococcales bacterium | reverse complement strand
TGGCAGTCGGACTTCGAGCTCACCCGGAGTGAAGCGATCCTGGACGAACGCACACGTCGCTCGGCGACGATAGTGAGCATCCTGGATCGCTCGCCAGCGACCGCGCGGGTGCTCGTCTGGGACAGCTTTACGATGGGCTGGTTCAACGTCGACGGCGCGCTCGACGACCGTGGCGCCGCCCGCACCGACGGGTTCGAGTACATGCCCCAGGAGAACCCGACCTCGGGCCGTTTCCGGTGGGATCCTCGCCCGTGGAGCTTCACGGAGCGCATCGCCGCAGACGGGGGGCTCGACGCATCGGACTTCGATGACGATGCGCTGGTCGCGCCGGCGATCGAAGGCCGCAACGTCGACCTGACCGACTTCCCGGTGCTCCGCGGTGTGGAGATCTCGCTCGCGTCGTACCACCAGAAGTTCTTCGTCGTCGATGGCGACGAAGCGTTCATCAGCGGCATGAACATGAAGTCGACCGATTGGGACACCAACGAGCACGCGATCTTCGACCATCGACGCATGCGCTTCGAGTCCGACGAGGACGATCGGCTCGCCGTTCGGGAGCGTGAGGAGGAACCGGACCACCGCCCTCGCAGGGACTACACCGTGTACCTGCACGGACCGGTCGCGCGGGACCTCGACGACACGTTCCGGCAGCGATGGGACCTGCAGATCGACGAGCGGGCGGAATACTCCGCAAACGCGACGCGCTTCGACCTCCGCGACGACCTCGCGCCCCTGTCGGGCGGCGTCCAGGCCCAGGTGGTCAACACGATGCCGGAGCCGTTCGGGGAGTACGCCATTCTCGAGTCCCACCTCAACGCGATCAACAACGCAGAGCGCTACATCCTCATAGAAGACCAGTATTGGCGGGCGCCGATCATACTCGACGCGCTCCTCGACCGCATGGCCGCGGTCCGGGAGCTCCAGCTGATCGTCGTGACGCCGGCCATCGACGAGTGGACCGATCCGGGGTGCGAGTGGACAGCCCGCATGCACGATGAATTGCGTGGCCGTTTTCCCAGTCGTTACGCCACGTTCAGGCTTAGAAGCTTCGACTATGTCGAGACCTGGGGTTTCGACGAAACCGAGGCGAGGTGGGCGGACATCGACCTGCACTCGAAGCTGATGATCATCGACGATCGCTTCCTGTCGGTCGGGTCCTGCAACAAGAACAACCGGGGGTACATCTACGAGGGGGAGACGAACGTGAACGTCTTCGACCGCGCGTTCGTGACCGAGGCGCGGGAGCGGGTCGTCGCGAACCTGCTCGGGTCGTCGTTCACTCCCTTCGACTGGTTGGCGGAGGTCCGGCGGCAGGCAGACCGCAACGAGCGCGTCTGGGACGCCTGGGAAGACGAGGACGGGGACGTCTCGCTCGACGGAGCACCGCTCCCCGGCTACCTGGAGCCCCGCGGGTTCCTCTACCCCCTCGACTTCGGCCCCCCCGGAGACTGTTTCGTCGAGCCGATCGGCCCGGACGTTGCGGGCGGTCCTGACGAGGACAAGCCCTGATAGTGTCCCTTGGCGAGTCGGTTTTCCGGGTGGGCAGGCCAACGCACGAGCGACGGCGGTCTGGTCAGCGCTGCACCTCGGCCGGACCGATGGTGAACCGGAGAATCCGATACGGCTCGTCGGTCTCCGTCACGACCAGGACCTCACCCCACTCCATGGTCTCGTTGGTCACATAGGCGGCAAGCGAGTAGTCCGAGCCCGTCGGCTCGATCCGCTCCAGGTGGTATCCGGCGTGCCGGTGACGCAGCCCGATCAGCTCGTTTTGCAGGGCCTCGGCACCCGCAGCAGCCACCGCGTTCGGAGCGAAGTGTTCGCCGACGACGCCAATGGTGATCGGGTGCGCGCGGTCGTTCAATGTATCGAGCAGCCACGTCAGCTGAACACCGGCCGGCGTCCGCGGGATGCGAGTTCGGTCGGTGTCCCCGGCGCCGAGAGTCAGCAGTACGGCCACCGCGATGACTGCGGCGACGATCGCCGGAAAGACCCAGCGCTGGCGGCGTGGAGCGCGGCGGATGAGAGCGCGAGACCGCCTCCGGTCGAACTCGATGCGCGGCGACGCGACATCGGGCGACGCATCGCTTTGCGCGGCTGCGGCAGGTGCGGGTGACGGCGAGGGCGGCGCCGGCTCAGGGGGCGCAGAGGGGGCTCGCGCGACCGGCTTGGCCGGTTCGAGTCCGCCGCAGGCCGCGCATCGTACCCCGATCGCGGGGTCGGGTGTGAAGTCGAGCGGCACGAAAGCCGTATCGCCGCACGACTGACACACGTTCGCGACCTGCACCCCCCCTTTTTGGGTGTTGGCGGCCATCGGGGCTCCGAGCGGACGTCGTTCCTCGAGGACGCAGATTAGCCCATACTACCGTGGCTGCCAAATCCGCGACGCCCGCCGCATTCCCAGTATCGCCCCGCCCATGATGTGCACCCTCGAACGAATCCGGGCGATGCTCGCCCCGACGACCGCGTGTGGCACGAGCCGCGCCGGGCGCTCGCGACGGACGGTGTGGCTGTTTCTCGCCTCGTGCGTCATCGGTGGCGCGTGTCAGCCAGCCGACGACGTGTCCGTCTCGTCGGACGCGCAGGATGCGAGCGGAACATCGGATGACGGCGCTACCGGCCACGACCCGACCGCGACGGACACCGTCTCTGTGGATTCCGGCGTCGGGCAGGACGCCCCGTCGCCCCTCTCGCGGGAGGAGATGCTCTCGGCTGGCCCGTTCGCGGTCTCCCGCTTCGACCTCGAGCTCGTCGACGACACGCGCCCGACCGCATCGAATCCGTCGTTCGAGGGTGCCCCCACGCGGTCGATGCCAACCGCGATCTGGTATCCGCGTGGCGAGGGTGCGACGCGCGACGTGCCGATCATCGACGCCGCCGGTGCGCCCTACCCCGTCGTGGTCTACGGGCACGGATTCCTGAGCAGAGGCACCGACAACCAGCGGTTGATGCGGCACCTGACGAGTCACGGGTGGGTGGCCGCCGGGCCGACTTTTCCGCTCACGAACCGCGAGGCCCCGGGTGACCCGAGTGTCGGCGACGTCGCCAACCAACCGGCTGATGTCCACTTCGTGCTCGACGAGCTGGAGCGGCGCGCGGCGGACGACGACGACCCGCTCTTCGGCATGCTCGACACGGAACGCGTGGCGATGGTCGGCGTGTCGCTCGGCTCGATGACCGCACTCCTCACCGGTCTGCACCCCGACTTCCGTGACGAGAGATTGCGCGCGGTCGTCGCGGCCGCAGCACCGACCTGTTTCCTTCCGGTGGAGGAGATGACCGGAGGCGGTACCGCGGTGCTGCTCATGCACGGAGACGACGATTCGATCGTCCCGATCGGCGAGAGCCTCGGCCGCGCCTACGACGCAGCTCTGGCACCGAAGATGCGTGTCACGCTGCACGGCGGGAATCACACCAACTGGGCGGACGCCGCTTCCATGCTCACGGCCCTGCCGA
>CAZFPM010000401.1:0-3468 GCA_964520965.1 uncultured Myxococcales bacterium | reverse complement strand
CCGACGAACCGACGAGAGAGCTTCGACGTCGACCAGTGGAGCTCGCCGTCGAACGCGTGGCGGGCGGCGATCACCCGAACCGGCCCCAACCCGGTCCGACATCGCATCGGCCTGCTGGAGACGAACTACCACCTGGCCGTCAACCAGGACGCGGGCGTGAACAACTGGCAGGTCTTCCGCCACTACGACGACGTCATGGGGGCCCTCGCCGACGGGTTGCCGTACCACCAGGTGCTGGCCCGCGCCGCTGGGACCGCGGCGGTGGCGACCCAATACAACCACCGCACGAACCGTTTCTCCGACGGTCGCTTCTTCGGAAACGAGGACTTCGCCCGTGAGCTCCATCAGCTCTTCTTCGGCATCCTCGGGGATTACGACCCGGAGGAGCACGAGATCGTCACGATTCGCAACACCGCCAAGATGCTCACCGACATGGAGGTGGCCTGGATCGAAGAGACGGAAGACGAGGGTGCGCACTGGGACGACACGGTGACCTTCGGGACCGAGTTCCACTATCCGAGCAGCCTCGAGATCCTCGGCCAGGAGATCGCCGGAGCCACCGCCGAGGAGATGATCGACGCCGTGGTCGAGATCGCGATCGACCACGCCGAGAGTCTCGACAACCTGCCGTTGATCATCGTTCGCTTCCTGGCCGACGACGTCCTCGACGACGTCGAGACCGCAGCGATCCAGGAGGCGTGGGGCGAGATGGAGTCGAAGAACCTGTTGGACTTCCTCCGGGCCTACGCCACGTCGACGACCTTCCACAGCCCGACACGGGTCCACCGCTGGACCTCGATCGAGCGCAACATGCTCCTGTCGAATCTCATCACGCTGACGACCGACGAGGCTGTCCTCGGTCTCTTCGACCCCAACAGCCAGATCCGGACCGAGGGCGTCGCGATCTTCCGACCCCTCTGGAATGTCTTCGGTGGGCAGACCGGGCTCGACGCGACCGCCAGCGGCCTCGTGTTCCGAGAGGCCTACAACCACAGCGTGCAGCAACCGTGGGCCTGGGGGAGGGTCGAGCAGGAAGGTGACGAGGGAACGGTGATCTGGCAGCGCGACTGGGCCACGATCGTCCCGAAGGAGGAAGACGGGACACACCGCGTGCTCGGCGTGGCCGAGTGGCTCTGGCAACGCCTGATCGCCGACGGGCTCGACAACTTCGGGCCCCTCGAGCGCGCCCACGTCTATGCACTGCTCGGCTCCGGCCGAGACCTCGGTCTCTTCGTCGACGAGAACGAACCGTTCCGGGTCTACACCCTTGATGAGATCGAGACCCGCGCGGACCTCGTCGAGCTGGTCGGCGACCTGGAGATCACGGTGTTGGAGCTCGACAGCGACGACCCCGAGAAACGTGAGACGGCGAACGGGCGGATGGGATTGGCCGTCAATTTCATCGCGGCGACGCCATTCGCCTTCGCGCAGGAGGGACGACGATGAGACGCCGGCAATTCCTGAGTACCCTCGGACTGGGCGGCCTCTATCTCGGCGCCAGCCCCTGGATCCGGCCTTCTGCCGCCCGGGCGCAGGTCCCGACGAACGACCGCACCGTGATCGTGAACATCACCCTGCGTGGAGGCCCCGACTTCCGCCACATGATCGCCCCGCCCTTCGCCGGCGAGTCGAGCGGCTACGGCTACGGCTACTGGTCGAACCGCTGGCAGTCCCATGGCATCGGCCAGGACCCGGCCGAGTGGCAGCAGCGATGGGAGGAGCACTTCACGCCGGTCGAGGCGGGAGGACAGACGTTCGGCTTTCTCGACCAGGCCGGTTGGCTGGCCGACTGGTTCGCGGCGGGGAACGTGGCCATCGTGAACAACGTGGCCGCCGCGACGAGTCGCAACCACGCGCACGCCGAGATCGTATACGAGAGCGGCGACCGGAACGCCGGCCCGGGCGAACACACGCGTGACGGCTGGGGCGGCCGGCTCGCCCAGGTCGTGGGCGGAAAAGTCGTGTCGATGAGCAGCCCCGTCCGCCTCTTCTGCAATGGGGCGCATCCGGACGATCCGCGCTTGCACGACAACAGCCATGTGATCACGGCGAGCAACACGCGCGACATCGCGCTCTACGCTCCGCGCGCCCTCGACGAGAACCCGGCCTCGACCGGTACGCAGGCGATCCTCTCCCGGGGGCTCTCCAGCTACTACGAGGCCCTGCGCGCCGACGTCGCCCGCGACTCGACCTTCGCGCCATTCGTGGGCCACGAGGAGACGTTCCGCAGCTTCGGCGAGGCGGTCACCGCGCGGCTGGACACGGTGCCGTTGCCCTCGGCGATCGAGAGTTTCTACGACGGCGGCGACCGGCTCGCCGACCAGCACTTCGGCCGCCAGCTGCGCAATCTCTACGACAGCTTCGCCTGTTCGGATCTCTTCGACTTCCGCGTCGGGTCGCTCTACTACACGGGCTTCGACAGCCACCGCGACCAGCTGTCGACCGTGGAGCCGAAGTTCAACGACCTCTTCGGCGTCGGCCGCGGCCTCGACACGTTCTTCCGCGAGCTGGAGTTGGCGATGCCCGATGCCGTCGACAACCTGGTGCTCGTCGTCGGGGGCGAGTTCGGCCGCCAGATTGCCGCCAACGGTGACCAGGGCACCGATCACGGTCGCGGCAACACGGTCCTCGTCATCGGGCGACCGGTCAACGGCGGCGTCTACGGCGAGCTCTTCCCCGACTCCGAGGTAGACCGCTTCTCCGGGGAGCCGAGCGCCGACATCGACGGCAAGACCTCGATCGACCGCGTCTTCTCGACCGTCTGCGATTGGTTCGACGACGGCGTCGGCTCGACGGTGTTCCCGAACCAGGTGGAGTCCGAGGTCGAGGAGGGCGTCGCCCTCGAAGACCTGATGAGCGGCTGACACCGACCGCGGAGCCGCATGCCCCGTCGTTCCTTCGCCCCCATCTGGCCAGTGATCCCGGTGATGTGGCTCGCGGCCTGTGCCGACGACCTCGGTGCCGACGATCGGGAGCTGCCGGACCACCCGACGTGGGACAACGCGATCGCGTCGATCCTCGCGGAGTACTGCAACACCTGCCACGGCCCCGAGCCCCGCAATCAAGCCCCGGGGTTCTTCCGCACCGACGTCTACGAAGACGTCGTCGGCGCCCAGGGCGCGTGGTCGTATCGACAGCGCGTGCTCGCGCGCGTGAGAGACGACGCCAACCCGATGCCCCCGCCGCCCGCCCCGGGACCGACCGCCGCCGAGATAGAAGTGATCGGCCGTTGGGTCGAGCAGGGCGCGCCGAGGAACGCAGAAGGCCCGCGCTGATGCACCCCCCACGCCAGCGGTGGTGACACAGCCGTCCCCCACTCGTGGGGGACAGCGTAGCGCAGCGGAGCAGGGGGAGAGCCCCAATCTACCCTGCACGTGGTGGCGACGGCGGCCTGCCCCCACGTGCTCGTCAGCCTGCGGCTCCCCCCTCCGCCCGACTTTGTCGGGCCCCTCCCCGCGAGCGGGGAGG
>CAZFPM010000400.1:0-3482 GCA_964520965.1 uncultured Myxococcales bacterium | reverse complement strand
CCCGTCGGTGCACGTCTGGTAGCCCAGCGCACACTCGCCGACCCCGGCCAGCGCGACGTCGCCGTCGTAGCACTCGCGGCTCAACGCTGCGCCGTCATCGTCTTCGTCGACGTCGCCATCGCAGTCGTTGTCCCGTGCGTCACACACTTCGGCGGAGGCCTCCTCGATCTGCTCGCACTCGACCAGCCCGCCGACGCAGCTCGTTCGGCCCGCCTCGCAGACCCCGGCGAACCCGGTGCGGCACGTGCGGCCGACATTGATGGCCGCCTCGTCGACGTCACCATCGCAATCGTTGTCCAGGCCATCGCAGATCTCGTCGGCGGAGCCGTGTGTGTCGGCGTTTTCCTCGTCGCAGTCGCGCCCCAGGCAACCGGGGCCGATTCCGTGCTCGTCGCCGTCCGGGTCGATGCACAGGTCGACCGGCAGGCAGACCCGCGTGGCGTCCCCACCCGACTCGGTGAGGAGCACGCAGTCGAAATCACGTGGACACGCTGCGTCACCGACGCAGGGCGACGTGCACACGCCCCCTCCATCGCCAGGAACGACATCGGCGCAGAGGTTCGACAGGCAGTCCGCGTCCTCGTCGCAGGGCTCACCCAGGTCGGCCCCGGCGGGTGGTGCGTCCGTCGTGTCCGGCGGCGGCGCGTCCTCCACGGGCGTGTCCGGCAACGGGGGCAGATCCGTACCGGCGTCGGTGTCGGCGGCCCCACCATCCCGACCGCTGTCGTCGATCAGGTGGACATCGTCTCCGGCGGCGCCGGCGGCGCGATCCGGAGACGAGCATGCCGACACGAGCAGGACGACACTCAGCACGACCAGGGCGATGGAGACACCGCGCGAAGACATGCGGGGGACTTTAACACGCCCTCGGCCCGTCACGACAGAGGCGCCTTGCACCGTTCGGAGCCGTCGAACCCCGACGGAGGTCGCCCCAACGCCGCGCATCTCCCGACTCCGAACCCCTCGCCGGGTCATTCGCCCGCGTCTCCGACGTGCAGTCACACCGTGGCCCGAGAGAGGGCCTACCGCGCAGGCTCGCGCGCCCGAGGCCCAACGCGCGCGCACCGACGCGGTGCCCTCGCCGGCATCGGCAAATCCCCGGGCTACCCCAACGAGGCCTCCCCGATGAAGAACACCTTCCGACTTTTCGCCGCGCTCTCCGTCGTCGCCGCCCTCCTCTCCTTCGGCCTCGGATGCGCCGACGAGCTGGCCGAGGAGTCGTGCTCGGAGTGCACGGGTGATCTCCAGACCGCCTGCGAAGACGCGATCGCCGACTGCATTCGCGACGACGATCTGACCACCGCCGAGTGCACCGACATCGGCGAAGCCCTCTGCACCGCGCAACCCGTCCAATAGCGGACATCCTTCCGGCGGGAGCGAAGCGACGATCGCGGGCGATCAGGGAGCGGCGAACCCAACCGAGATTACATAGCTGCCGATGCCGACGCCGCCGAAGCCGCAAACCTCGACCTCGTAGTCGCCGATGCCGATGGTGGATTCGAGGAACGAGCAGAGCCCTGTACCGCTGTCGTCGTTCGTACCCACGACCGAGCGCACGCCTTCGCCGTCGATGCTCGACAGGGTCAGAAACGTGTCGCCGGGGCAACCGCCCGCGCCGTCGCTCGTCTCGAGCACCACCGCGATGCTCGCGGCATCGACGCTGAATCGGAACAGGTTGCTGCTGCCGGCCGGGAAGCCCCCGGCGAAATCGCCGCCGCCGGTCGCGTCGATCCAGGCGTCGTAGACGAGCGTCACGTCGTCGACCGCTGACCCGCCGAAGCCGCGCACGTGCAGTGCGTAGGACCCGGGACCGAGCTCGAGGCTCAGCACCGAGCAGAACGACCTCCCCCCGTCGTCATCGGCACTGACGGACACCGGCCCATCCTCACCGTCGAGCCGGAAGATCTCGATGACCGTGTCGATGGCGGCGGCGTCGCACCCTTCGCCAACGGTCTCGAAGAACACGTTCGTGGGGTCGTGGCCGACCGAGAACGTGAACACGTCGTAGGCGTCTTCACCGAAGCCGGCGGAGTACTCTCCGGTGGTGCCGAGGGCCGTGTCGACCGTGCACACCGCGGAGCAGCCGTCATGGTCGTCCGTGTTGGCGTCATCGCACTCCTCACCGTCGGAGAGGATGCCGTCGCCGCAGCCGGGGTCGGCGAACATCAGGTCGACGAAGTAATCGTCGATGGCCGCGCCGCCCGATCCCGTGACGTCGAGCTCGTAGGTCCCGGGGTCGAGAATGAGGCCGAGCGCCGAGCAGAAGCCAGGGCCGCTGTCGTCGTCTGCGCCAACCGACTCGCGGACCTCGCCGAGCCGGAAGAGCTCCATGTAGGTGTCGCCGGGGCAACCGCCCGCGCCGTCGTCGGTCTCCGCCGAGAACGCCAGCCTCCCTTCCACGTCGAAGCGGAAGTGGTCGGCGTGGTCCGTCGTGAAACCACCGGCGTAGAGGCCGTCGCCGGCCGTCTCGACGTAGTCCTCGACGATCAGCGTGTACGCATCGACCGCGTCGCCGGCGAATCCGTCGACCTGCAACACGTGCAGACCCGGATCCATCGCCAGGTCGAGGCGCGAGCAGAGCCCGGTGAAGTCGTCGTTGGAGGCGAAGAGGTCGAGGTCTCCCGTGACGGGATCGACCGTGTAGAGGAACAACTGCGTGTCGAAGTCACCGCACAACGTCTCGGCGGTGAACGTGGCGTCCGGCTCGTGGACGCGGAAGTAGTAGTGGTCCATCTCCTCGGCGCCGAAGCCGCCGTCGTAGTCGCCGCCACCGTCGATCGCCGTCTCGGTCTCGCACGCGTTGCTGCAGCCGTCACCGGGGAGGAGGTCGCCATCGTCGCAATCCTCGCCATCCTCGAGCAGCGTGTTTCCACACACGTCCTCGATGATGCACTCGAAGTTGCAGCCGTCGCCGTCATCGTTGTTCCCATCGTCGCACTGCTCGCCGAGAGCGGGCTGGAGCGTGCCGTCGCCGCAGAACTCGACGACGCAGACGTCGTTGCAACCGTCGCCGGGGGTCGTGTTCCCGTCGTCGCAACCCTCGCCATCCTCGATGAATCCGTTGCCGCACAGGGCATCGGTCCCGAAGGCGACGCTCAGCAGGTAGGGAATGAGGTCGCCGCCGACGAAGCCCTCGACCTGCAGCTCGTAATCGCCAGCATCGAGGTCGAGCTCCAGGAAGGAGCAGAGGCCGGCGCCGCCGTCATCGTCGTCGTCCACGGGATCGCCAGCGCCGGTGACCAGCCAGAACCGCGTGTCGTCTTCGCAGCCGTCGTCATGGCTGGTCTGCATGCGCACGTGCTCCGTCGCGTCGAGGGTGAACCGGTAGTAGTCGAACTCGTCGTCGTTCGTCGCACCGTGGAACACGCCGCCGAGGTCGATATCGACCCAGAGGTCGGCCGTGAGCACGAAGGCCGGGAGCGGCGCGGAGCCGAAGCCGGAAACCGCCACCTCGTAATCGCCAGGGGGAAGGCTGAGCAGGA
>CAZFPM010000399.1:0-3492 GCA_964520965.1 uncultured Myxococcales bacterium | reverse complement strand
TCATCCGGAAGTGGAACGCGATGTCGACGCGGTCGGAGGTCACGACGAGGTGCTTGCCGCGCCGAAACGCTCCCGTCACCGCCGCGGGGAGCGACACCTCGGCGAGTTCGTGCCCGGCGCGCAGAAGTCTGGGGTCGCAGATCTCCAACCACGCGATAGCCCTACCGGCGGTCCATCGGCGCGCGTTCCGGGTCATGATCTCGACTTCTGGAAGCTCTGGCATGGCGTCTGTGATATGGGGTCCAGCGTGATTTTCGGAACCCAGACCATCGCCGAACGGATCGCAAGCGCGGCGATCATCGTCATGATGACGGGTGTCTCTCCTGCCCGCGTATTCGCGCAGGACTCGGGGCTCGCGGCGGTCGTGGAGTCAGGATACGCGATCCTCGAGGGAGGCGACCCGGAGGGCGCTCGCGTCGTGTTCGAGCAGCTGCGTTCGGCCGAGCCGTCGTTCGGCGCCGCGTACGCCGGCCTCGCGGCGGTGGAGGCCGCCTATGGGAACTGGCCCACGGTCGCGGAGCTCGCGACCGTGGCGACCGAACTCAATCCGACGATCCCGATCGCCCAGACCCTGCTCTGTCGCGCGCTGGTCGTCGAGGGCGACTTCACGCCGGCGGCGGCGGCCTGCACGGTCGCGATCTCCCTCGATCCCGACGACCCTACCGCGTACGCGGCGATGTGCGCTGCGCAGGTGGCTCGCTATCGGTGGGCTGACGCGGTGACCTACTGCCGGGCCGGGCTGCAGGCCCAGCCCGACTCCGAGGACATGCACTGGCGGCTCGGCGTCGCGCTGACGAACACCGGCGCGCTCGACGAGGCCGACATCCACTGCCGCGAAGCGTTGGTGTACGCGCCGGGCGATCCGATGGCCCACTACTGCCTGGGCGCGCTCCTGCTCGAGCGGGGCGATGACGGAACCGCGCTGACGACGTGTGCCGCGGCCGTCGAGGTCGACTCCTCTCACGCCCTCGCTTGGTATTGCCGGGGCATGGCTCACCTCGGGCTCGGCAACATCGCCGAAGCGGACGCGGATTGCACCCGGGCGGTGGAGTTGGCCCCGGGCGAAGCCCTTGGCCACTTCTGCCTCGGTCGTGTAGCCAGCGAAGCGGGGTTCCCGGAGCCTGCCACCGAGCACCTCGCCCGGGCGGTCGAGCTCAACGACCAGCTGATCGCGGCGCGTGGGACCCTCGGCGACGTCCTGACCCGGAGCGGTCGACTCGCCGAGGGCGAGCAATGGCTTCGTGATGCGCTCCAGCGGGATGCCACGGCGGACCGCCACGCCCAGCTCGCCTTCAACCTCTTCGAGCAGGGACGCCACGCCGAGGCCTTGGAGAGCTACCAGGCTGCGGAGCGCCGCAGCCCCGGCGACCCCCACTACCTGATGAACATCGGGAACACCCACCGCGAGCTCGGCGATGTCGAGGCGATGTACGCGAACTTCCGAGCGGCGATCGAAGCCGATCCGGAGAACCCGCGCTGGGCGTTCGCCGCGGCGGAGACGGCCTTGGCCCTCGCAGACTACGCTGCCGTGGTCGTCCTCGCGTCGGACGCGTTGGCGCGGCACCCGAACCACCCCGGGTTGAACGTCGCCCTCTGCGCTGCGCGTACACGGGACGCCGAGTACGCCGCGGCCGAGACCGACTGCGTGCGCGCGGCGACCGTGGCGAGCACGAACCCGGAGCCGCGCCTTCTGTTGGGCGTGGTGTACATCCAGACCGGCCGCGCGGTCGAAGCCGAGACCGTGCTCCGGACGGCGATCGACAGCGGCGCCGACGATGCTCACGCCTGGTACAACCTCGGCAGCGCGTTGCTCGGTCAGGGCAAGGCGGTCGAGGCCGCCGACGCGTTCGAGGCGGCGGTCTTGCGTGATCCGACGCTCGCTGTGGCGTGGTTCCAGCTGGGGAACGCCCGCACGGACACCGGAGCGGACGACGCCCGCGATGCGTGGTGTCGCGCCGCGCAGTTGGACCCCGACCAACGGCGCTTCGTCACGGCCTGCGGCCGCTAGAGCGCACACGTGCGCGTGAGCGCGAGGCATGGTAGGCGGTGGTGGCGCGCGTCTCGTCCCCAGCATCCCCGCCGGTGCCATGGCCTCCGAGGAAGCGATCCAGAGACTCGGTCACGCGATCTTCGACGGCATGCCGAAGGAGTCGCCGTCGATCTTCCGCAAGGAATTCTGGAACGGGAAGATCATGGACTGGTCCATGCGGGACGAGGCGTTCAAGATCGAGATGTTCCGCTTCGTCGACGTGTTCCCCGTCCTGAACACACCGGAGCAGGTGGCCCGCCATCTGCAGGAGTATTTCTGTCGCCCGGACCAGGACTTCCCTGCCTGGATCCAGCTCGGCCTGAAGAGCGTGTCGTCGGGCTCGTTCGTCGCGAAGACCGCGGCCGGGCAGATCGACAAGAACATCCGCGGGATGGCCGGGAGCTTCGTCGCCGGCGAGACCGCGGCGGCTGCGCTCCCCGAGCTGCTGGCGATGCGGAGTCGGGATCTGGCCTTCACGGTCGATCTGCTCGGCGAAGCCACGGTCAGCGAGCCGGAGGCGGACGCGTACCGGGAGCGGTACCTGACTCTGATCGACGATCTCACCGCCGCGGCGGTCGACTGGGACGAACACCCGCTGATCGACACCGACGATCGCGGCCCCATCCCGCGGGTCAACATCTCGGTCAAGGTCTCTTCGCTCTACTCCCAGATCGATCCGCTCGACTTCGCCGGGTCGATCGCCGGCATCGAGAAGCGACTGGTCCCGATCGTGGCGCGTGCCCGCGAGCGTGGCGCCTTCGTCAACCTCGATATGGAGAGCTACGCGGTCAAAGACCTGACCCTCGCGCTCTACCGTCACCTCGCCAGCCACCCGCAGGTCGGGGGCGGGGACGGTATCGGCATCGTGATCCAGGCGTATCTGCGAGACAGCCTGGAGGACACCCGGGCGCTCTGCGAGTGGGCCCGGGCCACCGGCGTCCGCCCGATCGTGCGGCTCGTGAAGGGGGCGTACTGGGACTACGAGACCATCCACGCTCAGCAGCACGGCTGGCCGATCCCGGTCTACCAGAACAAATGGGAGACCGACGCGAACTACGAGGCGTGCGCCCGCGTGCTGCTCGAGAACCACGATGTCGTCGGCCTCGCCATCGCCTCGCACAACGTCCGGTCGATCGCCGCCGCGCTCGCCGACGCGGAGGAGCTCGGAGTGCCGAGGGCCGGCCTCGAGCTTCAGGCATTGTGGGGAATGGCCGAGCCCCAGAAGCGCTCCCTGCGCGAGATGGGGTATCGCATCCGGGACTACGTGCCGATCGGTGAGTTGGTCCCGGGCATGGCGTACCTGGTCCGACGCCTGCTGGAGAACACGTCGAACGAGGGGTTCCTGCGCGCGAAGTTCCACGACGACGCCGACCCGAACGTGCTCTTGCGCCAGCCGGTGTCGACCGGCGACGACGTCCCGGACCCCGAGCCGGACTCTCCCTTCGTGAACGAGTCACACACAG
>CAZFPM010000398.1:0-3505 GCA_964520965.1 uncultured Myxococcales bacterium | reverse complement strand
ACGTCCACACATTCCTCGACGCCTCGCCGATGCCCTGGGAGATCGCCGTCGACCGCGACGGCGAGGCGAGCTCGGTACTGCTGGTCGGCGCGCTCCCTACCTTCTTCGTCATCGGCGGCGACCGGACGATCGTCGACGTGTTCCACTCGACAACCGGCGTCGCCGCTCTCGTCGAACGCATCGACGCCCTGCTCGCCGAAGAACCTCTCCCCGCCGCGCCCTGATCCGGCCGGATCGGTCAGGGGTCTCCATCGGCAAAGAAGCGGTCATGCAATCCGGGGCTCCGCGACCCGGAGACCGAGTAGAGACCTCGGGAGCAGATCTCGATTGAGACCCCGACGCGGCCGGTCATCGCGCCACAATCGCGGTCCCGGCTGAGCTGCGAGTAGCCCCACCAGGAGACCAGCTCGACCGTGTAGCCACCGTTGAGGGCCAGGAACCGATCCAGGAAACCCTCCCAGAACGCCGACGACTGGTTGGTGACCGGCCAACCCACGGAGAACCACGCCACCGGAAGGGCGCGCTCCGGGCTCTCGTCGAACATCGTCCGGATGCCGGCGTAGTGCGAGTCAGGGATCGACTCCGGGGACGCGTAACGCGTCGTGTCCGGGATCGACGCGAACGCGTAGAAGTCGAGCACCGTCCCGATGACCTCGCCCGTCTCCGGATCGACGGTCGCGTAGAACGGATCGATCACGGCCTCCCACGCGGCCCGGACGACGGCGAAGTTCACCTCGTCCTCACCGGCGGCACCGACGAATCGGGGAACGACCTCGTCCATGAACGAAGACCAGTTGATTCCGACACCGACGCGTACGCCCGGAGCCACGGCGCGCACGGCCTCCCTGAGGTCGCGGACGAACGCCACGGCAGCGGGCCAGTCGCCCTCGTTGTCGGCGTAGTAGCGGTCCATCTCGCTGCCGACGATCAGCGACGTCGGAACGACGCCCGAGTCCTCGAACGACGCCACGACCGACGCGATGACCGCTTCCTGGTAGTCAGAGTCGTGGTCGGTAGCCCGGATGGTGAAGGAGAGGCTCGTCGCCCGAAGGTCCGGTTCGTCGCGCTCCAACCCGTTCCAATCCACCAACCATTCGCGGTCGAGCCGCTGCAGGTCGAGCACCCACCACGTGCGCTCGAAGCCTCCTGTGAGGGTGTCGGCGAAGTCGGGGTCGGCGTAGAATGCCGCGACGCGCTCGTGGTATCTGGGCGGCGCCTGTCGGGGCTGGCCGCCGACCTGCGCGTGGTGGAATTCAGAGTAGACCTGCTCGTAGAACACGACGTTGTCCGACACGAGCGAGTCGGCGGCGAACTTCTCGTGCAGACCCCCGAAGCTGTCCGACGGGTATGCGTGCAGCCCCCGAATCGCCGGAGACATTGCCAGGCCCTGCTCGGGCTCGGGCTCGAACGAGGAGCGCGGCCCGCTCGGACCGTCGTCTCCGCAGGCACCGGTCAGCGCGATGGTCACGCCGCAGAGGAGGACAGGGAGAAGGCGAGACGAAAACATGGGGCTCCGGGGCAAGGTGGGACCTCGCGCCTTCATAGAGTGATCCGGCCCGCCGCGCAACGTGCCCCACGGCGGCGGTGGCCGGGAATCCGAGTGGTCGCGAGACACGGCGCCGTCCGTCCGGACAGCAGAGGCGTTCAGTAGATCAGCTCTCCGCCCTCCTCCTCCTCTTCCTCTTCCTCTTCCTCTTCTTCCTCTTGGGAGCGCCGTGAGCGGCGTTCGAGGCGCTCGGCATCCTCCAGCTCCTCATCGTCGTCGAGCGCAGAGGCACCCTGGCCGGCGATCTCGGGCATATCGGATGCCTCGTCGACCGGCATGAGCTGCAGGTTGACTTCGGTCGGGGAGCCCAGGATCTCGTCGACGACCGCGGAGTTGTCACGGCCGCTGCCGCCGGTGTCGTCGATCTGCCGAATCAGCGCACCGAGATTGCGGCTGTCACCCGGGCGTTCCGCCCCGCCGCTTCCGCTGTTGGCCGCGCTCGGTGCGTCCGAGGTGTCCGCGACGCTGGTGTAGACCAGGATGTAGGACGCGAACATGCGCGACTTGTCCTCGGCTCGAACACGGGTCGTCTCGTCCTCCCACGTCGCGCGGGTCATGTGCCGAACGCCGATGTCGTCGACGCGCCAATCCGTCGCGGTCGGGTCCCCGAACACCGACTCCAGTCGCTCCACGAAACCCTCGAAGCCGAGGAAATTCAGCGACGCCTGATCGTAGGTGACGATCAACTTGGTGAACTCCTCGCTCTCGAACACGAAGTACTTGAGATTCCACTCCTCGCGCACGACGAAGAGCGCCTGCCCGACCCCCGCGTCGACCTCGTCCTGGATCACGGAGACCTCGTAGCCGGTTCGCGCCCCGTCGAGCGCCTCTCGGCTGTTGGCGATCTCCGCGTAGTTCTCGTCCGCGATCCGGCGAAGTCGGTCGATCTCCAGCGGGTCGTGCACGCCCGCGATCTCCGTGCGGTAGACCTCGAGGATGCGCTCCTGCTGTTGTGCAAGGACATCGTCGATGGTCGTACCCCACTCGACCTCGCCGAGGGCCTCGGTCAGGGTCGATTGTGCCGAGACCTCGCCCGCCGTCGCGACCAGGAGGGAGGCCGCCATGAGCCAGAGCATCCGATTCCGCATGACTTTTGCCAACTTGGGTTGGGACGGGGTCCTCCGGAGCATAGGACTCCCCGTCGTTGCGTGCAAGCGCGTCCGGGAGCGCAGAGCACGGCCCCGGCACGCCTTCGCGCCGCCCGGGCTGCCTGCACACCGGCCTTGACGGCGGCGACCGACGACACCGGCTCCCGGCCCCGGACACGCCGCCCGGATTCTCGTTGACCACCGTAGGTGGGTTGAGTAAGCGGCGAGTGAAACCCGAATAAGTCCAGACACGTCGATGACCACCGAAACTTCCGGTGAAATCACCCTCACACACGTGTGCGCCGAGTGCGGCCACGTCAACGAGGGTCCCACCGAATACTGCCTCTACTGCGGCGCGCCGCTCGGCGTCCGAGGCTCGTCCGTTCGCGACCTGACCGACGCCGCAGACTCGCGCGACAGCTGGCGCGTGTTCGGCATCGACTCTCCCTACGTCGGGCGAGAGAACGAGGTCGAGACGGTCCTGAATGCCATCCGCGAGGCCGTCCGCAACAACTCGGCGGTCCTCGTGCACGCTGTCGGCGAAGAGGGAACCGGCAAGACCCGGCTCCTCGACATCGTCAACGAGCGCGTCGTCGACGAGTACGCCGACGTGCTCATGCCGAAGAGCCACGCCCACCTCGGCAGCCTGCAGCCCTACGACCCCTTCGTGCAGCTGCTCCGAGACCGGTTCTACGTCCCCAAGGGCGCCAGCTTGCGCGAGTATCGGTCGCGCATCGAAGACGGCATTCGCGCCCTCGTAGGCGGAGACGCCGGGGCCGATGTCGCACGCCAGATCGGAGCGATGCTCGGCGCGCTCGACCCCCAGGCCGGCGCTAGCGGTAGAGGTACCCGAGACGAGGTCGAGCGGGCT
>CAZFPM010000397.1:0-3516 GCA_964520965.1 uncultured Myxococcales bacterium | reverse complement strand
CCCCGCGCCCATGCCTCCCAAAGGCCGGTCCAAAAGCAGCCCGCGCGTCCTCGTCGTCGCCCCGGCGTACAACGAATCCGGCAAGATCGGCGCCGTGGTTCGCGACGTGTTGCGACAGCCCTGTGTCGACGCGATGGTCGTGGTCGATGACTGCTCGAGCGACGCGACGGGGGACGAGGCGAGCGAGGCCGGCGCCACGGTGCTTCGCCACGCACAGAACCGCGGAGCCGGGGCCGCGCTCCGCACCGGCATCCAATACGGTGTCGACGAGGGGTTCGACATCGTCGCCATCGTCTCCGGCGACGGTCAACACGTCGCCGACGAGCTCGAACGCGTCGTCAGACCGGTCGCCGATGGCAGCTGCGACCTCTGCCAGGCGTCTCGCTTCGCTGACGGCGGAAACGTGCGCGGGCAGAACGCATTCCGCACCTCGCTGATCCGCTTCTACTCCCTGGTCTTCACCGTCTTCACCGGCACGGCACTGTCCGACGCGACCAACGGCATGCGGGCCTTCCGGACGTCGCTGCTCGCCGAGGCAGGCATCGACCTCGACCAAGGCTGGCTCGACCGCTACGAGCTCGAGCCCTACCTGCTCTACCGCGCCGCCCAATCCGACGCCCGGATGATGGAGCGGCCCTGCACCGTGATCTACCCCGAGGCGGGGAGCTACAGTCACATGCGCCCCTTCGTCGACTGGTGGAAGCTCTTCCGCCCGCTGGTCTTCCTCCGCTTCGGCATCAAGCGCTGAGCCCCCACAGTCCCGGCCATCGACGTGACCACGCTCCCCCCGCTCCCCGACCGAATCCTCGTCACCGGCGGTGCCGGCTTCGTCGGCAGCCACATCGTGCGCGGCCTCGTCGCCCGCGGCGTCTCCCATGTCCGCGTGCTCGACGATCTCTTCACCGGCAATTGGGACAACCTCCCGGACGATCCGGCGATCGAGAAGGTCGAGGGGAGCGTCTGCGACGCCGACAGCGTGCGCGAACACGTCGGCTGGGCGGAGACCGTCTTCCACCTCGCCGCCCGCAACATCATCGCGTCGACCTCCGACCCGCGGAACGACTACGAGACCAATATCGGCGGCACGCTCAACGTGCTCCTGGCCGCCCGCGACCTCGGTGTGCGCAAGGTCGTCTACTCGTCGTCGGCCAGCGTCTACGGAAACCCCGGGACGCTGCCGATCAGCGAAGACGAGGGACTGTGGACGCTGTCGCCCTATGCGGTCAGCAAGCTCGCCGGCGAGAACTACTGCGTGTCGTTCTTCGAGTCCTACGACGTCCCGACCGCCTGCCTGCGCTACTCCAACGTCTTCGGCCCCGGACAGGACCCGCGGAACCCCTACTGCGGCGTCATCTCCCGCTTCATCCAGCGAGCGATGAACGGCGAGCCCCTGCTGATCCATGGCGACGGCGAACAGACCCGCGACTTCACGTTCATCGACGACTGCGTCGACGCCACCATCCGTGCCGGGCAGTCGCCACGCGCGACCGGCCATGTCTTCAACGTCGCGACCGGTGTGGAGACCAGCGTCAACAGGGTCGCCGGCCTGGTCGCCGACATCTTCGACCACGACGTCGAGATCCACTACGTCGAGCGCCGCGACATCGACAACATCCGGCGTCGCGTGCTCAACGTCGAGCGCATCCGCCGAGCCCTCCGCTGGACACCCTCCCACACCTTCGGCGAGGGGCTCCGCAAGACGATCGACTGGTTCCGAGCGGGCACCCCCTGACACCGCCCCCCGGCCCCGGGGGCGGCGGCGCCATGAGCGCCGCGGGGGGACCCGCGCCCCGGCAATATCCCCCATCCCGACTCCCCGCCCCCCGATCAATCCGGCGTCGCGAGGCGCTGTAGCTCCGCGCTCTCCGGACGCCACTCCAGCCCGCGCCGCGCGACCGACATCGACTCCTCGATCAGGCCGACGGCCCGGTACATCCTCGCCAGCGACACGACCCACGCCTCCTGCCAGGGCTCCTGCTCGACCGCCCAACGCAGGTGCTCGACGGCCTCTTCGTAACGCTCGACCTGCCACAGGCTCACGCCGAGGTTGGCGCGGGCGAGGGTGCTGCCTCCCGCCGTTTCGACGTCGGCCCCCCAGAGCCGCACCGGGTCGTTCCAGTCGAGGTTGCGGTTGGCCGTGAGGGCACCGAGCGACGCGATCCACAACACCGCGGCGACCACGACGAGTCCCGGGCGATCGACCGCGTCCCGAGTCCGCGCGATCAGCCAGCCCGCCGCCAGGCAGAACCCCACCGACGGCAGGTAGAGGAAACGCTCGGCGATGATGACGCTGAACGGAATCAGGTGCAGGTAGGGCGAGATCGTCGCCACCAACAGCACGAGTCCGAGGCTCCCCGCCTGGGGCGAGCGCAGTCCCCAGAGCGCGGCGACGGCGACCGCGAGCACCACCAGGGCACCGACGACGACCGCGCCGGTGATCCCCTCGACGAACGGGTAGGCGGGCGGCGCGTAGCTCGCCAGTTGGGTGGTCGGTGCCACGAGCAGCTCGCCGTAAGTCGCGATGCCCCGCACCACGGTGAACCATTTCGCGTGGAGCGCCTCGGCGAACACGTCGTGCTGCCGTACCCCGGCGATCCCCTCGAAGACGCCGTGGCGCAGCGCCAGAGCCGCGAGTAGCGCCGGGATGCAGAAGAGCGGCGCCCACGGCTGTCGCGGCCGTCTCCACAGCCCGAGCGCGCCCAGGCCGAGGGGGAGGGTGAACGCGCTCTCCTTGCAGAGCAGGGCGAGGAGCGCCCAGGCGTTCATCGCCACGAGCGGGCCGTAGCGTCTGCCGAACGGCGCGGGGTCTCCGTCGTTCGTGCCCTCGCTCCGCGAGTCGCCGTGCCGCAGGAACGCAAGCCAGGCGAGGACGACGAAGAGCGTGGCCAACACCTCGCTTCGGTTGGCGATACAAGCGACGACTTCGACGTGCACCGGGTGAACCGCGAAGAGCGCACCTGCCCAGAGCGCGGCCCGTGCGCCCGCCAGGCGGCGTGCGAGTGCCACCACGGCGGCGGTCGCGGCGAGGTGCAGGAGCACCGACACCAGGTGGTAGCCGAACGGGCTCGCGCCCCAGAGCGCGTGCTCGACCGACATGAGAAAGACGGGCAACGGACGATAGAAGGCGCCGCCTTCGGTGGCGATCGCCTGAAAGAGGGGCAGGTGCACGCCGCCGGTGACCGCGTCGTTGCCGAGCAGGAAGTGGTAATCGTCCAGGACGAAACCGGCCGGGAGCGCCGTCAGGTAGGCCACCGCGGCGAGGAGCACCGGGATGCCGAAGAGAATCGCCGGTCGCTGCGCGATCGGGGTCCCGGCTTCGCGAGCCTCTGGGAGATAGCTCTCTTCCGTCATGGCGT
This sequence comes from uncultured Myxococcales bacterium, assembly GCA_964520965.1. Classification (GTDB taxonomy): domain Bacteria; phylum Myxococcota_A; class Bradymonadia; order REDH01; family REDH01; genus CAZFPM01. The sequence continues at coordinate 160 of CAZFPM010000397.1, read as the reverse complement.
CGGCATGAGTAAGATCTGGCCACGTCGAATTCCGACCGGCTCGGTCGCGCGCGGTTGGCGCGGTCGCGGCGAAACTACGCGGAGAAGAACATGGCGGAAAGCGCCTCGCTCCTGAAGAAGCTCGTCAAGCTCCAGAACATCGACGAGTACCGTGAGCTCC
>CAZFPM010000396.1:0-3542 GCA_964520965.1 uncultured Myxococcales bacterium | reverse complement strand
CGGAGAGCGGGAATCGCCTTGCCGCTCTCCGACGACGACCTCGGTCCCGTGGGCAGGGGGAGTCGGCACTCGTCGCCCGCCGAGTGTGGCAAGGGTCGTGCCACGGGCGACCGTCGTCGGGGCACTTGCCGGTTTCCGAATCGAACCCTTCCGAGTAGGATGCGCCCGCGCTCGACCCCCGCCAGCGGACTCCGAGTGACAGTGGAATTGCCTGCGAAGTTGTCGGGTCGACGCGAGCTCGTCGAGCCCGTTCCGGCCACAGGGGCTGTCGCCTCCCGCGCCGCTGCGGGGCCAGCCTTCGTCGAGGGCGATGCCTGCAACGTTCGGGCTCACCGCCTTGGTTGAGCGGACCTGACTGGAAGACGATATGAAGGTCGACGCCGATCTACTGCGCAGATACGACCGACCGGGTCCTCGCTACACCTCGTACCCGACCGCGGTCGAGTTCACCGACGAGTTCGGTCCGGACGACTACGCCGAGCGCCTCGAGCGCGTCGGCCAGACCGATGACGCCGTCGTGCTCTACGTGCACCTCCCCTTCTGCGAGAAGCGGTGCCTGTATTGCGCCTGCAACGTCGTGATCAGCCCCGATCACGATCGGGTCAGCGGTCCGTACCTCGAGAAGCTGAGGCGCGAGATCGAACTCGTGGGCGAGCGTGTCGGCCGCCGCCGCACGCTCCAGCTCCACCTCGGTGGCGGCACCCCGACCTACCACACCCCGGAGGAGCTGGACGCGCTGCTGAGCTTCATCGCGGATCGCTTCTCAATCGAGCCCAACGCGGAGCTCTCGGTCGAGGTCGACCCCCGGGTGACGTCGACGGACCACCTGGACGCGCTACGCGGCGCCGGATTCAATCGCATCTCGCTCGGTGTCCAGGACTTCGACCCCCGAGTGCAGGAGACGATCGGCCGCGTGCAGTCGATCGCCGAGACCGCCGAGCTGGTCGACTACGCGCGACGCATCGGGTTCGTGTCGGTGAACTTCGACCTGGTCTACGGACTTCCGCACCAGACACCCGATCGCCTCGGGGAGACGATGCGAGAGGTCGTGGCCCTCGAGCCCGACCGCCTGGCGGTCTACTCGTTCGCCTACCTGCCGACGATGCGGGGACACCAGCGGAAGCTGCCGACCGACGCGATGCCGCGAGGGCCGGAGAAGTTCGATCTTCTCACGGTCGTGCGCGACAGCCTGTTGGCGTCCGGCTACGCCGACATCGGCATCGACCACTTCGCGCTGCGAGACGACGAGCTCGCGATCGCCCAGGCGGAGGGTCGGCTCAGTCGGAACTTCATGGGCTACTCGGTGCTTCCCGCCGATCACATGATCGCGTTCGGCGTTTCGTCGATCGGCAACGTCGCCGACGCGTATGCCCAGAACACGAAGAAGCTCAGCCGGTACTACGCTGCGCTCGACGCGGGCACGTTGCCGACCGAGAGAGGCTGCAGCCTGGACGCCGACGACGTGATCCGGGCCCACGTGATCCGCGAGCTGATGTGCAACTTCGTGGTCGACAAGCGTGACGTGGAGAGACGCTTCGGCATCGGTTTCGACCGGTACTTCGCGGGGTCTCTGGAGAAGCTGGCGGTCTTCGAGTCGGACGAGTTGGTCGACAACGGCCCCGATCGCCTGGCCGCGACGGAGCGAGGACGGGCATTGGCTCGGAACCTCGCGATGTGCTTCGACCGGTACCGGGAGTCGGACGACGCCAACAGTGTGTTCTCCCGCACGGTCTGATCGGTTCGGGTGTCCGGTCTCACGGGTGCTTGCGCGTGCCGGTGTCGGGCTCGGTTCGGATAACAGGTGTGCGAAAAAACAAGAGACTTGCGGGTCTGTTGTCGTGGTTGTGCCCGGTGTCTCGTGTTCGGTTTTTTGATCTGAATCAAACCCGCAAGTGCGTGAAACTCCGCACCATTTCGCGTGATTCCGCACACCGGTATGGGGCGCGGTGCGGGGGTACCGGCCCCGAACCCACCGGTACCGTTGTAGATCGCTGCGGAAACGTGAGTTGGCACGTTGCGTGCTTCTTTTTGCGGCGTTGCTACGGCTCTTTGACATTCCGCGGTCATCTCTTCCAACCATGACCCGAGGCGACGTGCACGTCTCCGCTGCACTGAGCTTCGCTTCGGACCCTCTTGGCGGGAGCTGAGGACGATTGGTGGCTGTCCCTGGATGGAGCTGCGAGACAGTCTATGCGAGCCAATCGATCTTGGCTGGGTCCCCGCCGGGAGTGGGCAGGAACCGTAGTGACGACTGGGGTTCGGAATCGACGATTTCGGACCCCATTCGCGTTTTTGCGCACCATGGTTAAGTGTTCGACCGGGGGAAGCGTCCGTCGAAGCGGTCGCGAAGCCCCAAGCATCCCCACACCTTCCAGGACCCGCCGTCGTCGGGACGGCGCCTGAACAGGAGCATGGCCATGAGTCGTATCGAGAGGATCCTCGTCGCCGTCGATGGTTCGGAGCCGGCCGACCGCGCGCTCGACTTCGCCGTCGATATCGCCCTCAGGAATCGCGCCTCACTCGAGGTCGTCACCGTGCTCGACCTCGGAAACCTCTACGTCTATGGCGCGCCCGGACTCACCAACCTGCCCGTCGAAGACTGGGAGGCCTCGCTGCGCCATGACGTCCTCGACCGGGCGCTCGAACGCGTCATCGACGCCGCGATCCCCTCTGAAGGCCACGTACTCACCGGCCCGGTCGCCAGGACCCTGCTCGATCGCATCGAGGACACCGGGCCCTCGCTCGTCGTCGTCGGCAGATCCGGCCGCGGAGCCCTCGACAAGCTCCTCACAGGGAGCGTCTGCAACGCGCTGACCCGCCGTTCGCCCGTGCCGACGGTCGTCGTGCCCTGAGCGTCCGCGAAGTGGGTTCGCCGACCCTGTGCGCCGAGTCCGGCGACGGCAGCGGTGGACGAGGTTCGCCGATCAGCAGAAGTTCTGCGTCACGTACACCTGGCCGTCGTCGGTGATGCGCGCACCGATGGCTTGCGTGCGCCAGTGCGCATTCAACATGTTCCTCCGGTGCGGGCGGCTCCCCAGCCAGCCATCGACCGTCGCGCGGGCCAACGACTCCAGGTCGTTGCGCCGGGCGACCTCGCGCCGTCCGTCGCTGTAGACGGTCCACTGCTGGACGACGTGGCCGAGAAAGAGGTTCTCGCCGCCGGTAAGCACCCGGCGACGACCCGCGGGCACGCGGCAAGAGAACCCAGCTCTCCGGTACCGGTCCGAGAAGTCGTCGCCATTCGGGGCGTAGTGGCTGAAGTAGTTCCGTCGCGCCATGTGCGCGCTGTGGCCGCGAGCAGCCGGCCGGATCGCGTCGTTCCACTCGAGCGCGCTCAGGCCTCGCGCACGGCGCTCCTCGTTCACGAGTTCGTGGACCCGGCGCTCCAACACCTGGCGCTCGATCGCTTGTCCGGCGAGATCGGGGTCCGGACGGTACTCCAGGTTGCTGCCGCCACAACCGACCGTCCACGAGGCCATCACGGCCAGGGCGAGAAGCCGGCGTCGGGGGATCATCGGGAAGAGTCGACTCATCGCGTGTCG
>CAZFPM010000395.1:0-3565 GCA_964520965.1 uncultured Myxococcales bacterium | reverse complement strand
TTGTCGGCCCGTGCGCAATCATCCAACCGTTGGCGAAGCCACACATTGCGCGTCGACATGATGTAGCGCACGTTGTCTCCGTCGCCGATGACGAACGCGACGTAAGTCTTCTCGGGATCGTAGTCGATGGTCGCCAGCGCGTTCTGCTCGAGCTGGCCGGCGTCGGTGATCGGCTCGCGTCGCGTGGAGAAGAAGGAGAGGTTGGGGGTCTCGGTGGGGATGGCGCCCATGTTGCGGGAATCCAAACATCGAGTCTGGGCTTCGAAGAGGTAGCCGGCGACGAGCCAGGAGTTGTTGTAGCCGTAAACCCCGAGCGGGGTCGGCCAGTGGCCGCTGTTGACGATGTCGGAGAGGAGTTCGTTCTCCTGGGACGGCCCCTGACATCCGTTGACCAGGAAGACGACGAACAGCCTCTCCGAGAAGACGAAGTCGACGAGCGCGGCCGACATTTCTCCCGACAGCGCGGGGTTCGCGAGGTCATCGGCGTTCTGATCGTAGCCCGGGTTCAACATGGCGAGCCCGGTCGTCTCATCGACGTGATTCTCGAACGCGTATCGCGTGGCGAGATAGGGGGTGTTTCGCTCCGCGAGCTCGAGCGTCGCGTCGAACGCCACATCGTCGCAGCCCACCGACATGCCGACGTCGAGCGGGACCGCGCCGAGGGCCGCACCGATCGTGAGGATGCTGGGGAGCAGCTCCTGTTGCGTGCTGTACGAGTAGCGCACGCAGCTGGGGAATCTCGCGACACAGCGCCCGACGAACGCATCGGCGTCGATGATCTCCGTCGGCTCCAGGCCGAGTTCCTCCAGCCATCGCCGGTCGCTGTCGTCGGCCCGGGTGTAGACGGAGCCGCCCCGCTCTCGATTGTGCAGGCCGGCGCAGGCCTGCACGGCCAGCTGCACCGTCGGCGGTGTCTCCGGATCGATGTCGACCACGGTGAATTCACCCGGATCGCCGAGCGACGTGTCGACGTCGCCGTCGGCCGATGCGTCTGCAGCGACCGCATCCACGACGTCGGTGTCGGCGCTACCGTCGCCCCCCTCATCGGCGCACGATGCGAGCGAGGCGAGAACCGAAGCGACGAGGAGCAGCGGCCAGAGGATAGAGCGAGAGGGCACCATGGGTCGAGTCCTGTCCCGAGGTCGAGGTGCGGACGGGCTTTGTTCGTCGCGAGGGCACGTCGCGCGGGCAGCGGACGGCCGACGTTCAGAGTAGGTTCCCGAAGGGCCGGAGGCGAGCGCCTCGAACCCCGCCAGCCGGGCTCGGGACCCGACCGACAATGGACTGCCCAGTCGCTATCCCGCGGCGGGCAGTCGGTGTCGAACGGCGAGCTTACTGCTCCGCCAGGAACACCGTCAGAGAGAGCTGAGATTGTACCCCGGGATCGTGGTCTCGCCGTCGTCGTCGGGGTGCCGCGGGTCGTCGGGGTAGCTCTCGTTCTCCGGGTCGTAGGCCTCCGGATCGCACGCCGTCGGGTCGGCGAGACACTCGCAGACAGTGCGGCCAGGCTCGACGTAGAACCCGTCGCCGCCGGGCTCGAAGTTCAGCGAGGAGTCCGAGCTCGCCGCCGCCGAAGTCGAACGCCGTGCCGACGTCGACCGCCTCCGCGCCAACGGCCGCCGGGTGCGCCGACGGGAGGATCGGGCCGCGCCCTTCCCGCCTCTCCCCAAGTCCTTTCCGCTATTCGGCCAAGCCGAGACGCGTATACTGGTCGCCTCGACAGCAACGGGTCTGCAATGCGCACTTCCCGGGCCGACTGGCCGCTCATCATCGCCTTCGCCCTGTGTTCGTGCGCCCCGACGGACGAGCAGTCCGGCGACGCGTGCGGCGACGACTGCGTCGAAACCGACCTGGACGGCACGGCAGACGCGGCCATCGACGTCTTCATCATCGACGACATCGGAGATGCGGACCTCGGCGAAGACGCTGCCGGGCTCGGCACTTTCGGCGACCCCTGCGAGACAGACGCCGAGTGCGTGAGCCGCTACTGCATCGAGACTGACGACGGACAGGTGTGCACCGAGTTCTGTAACGGCCCGTGTCCCGACGGATTCGAGTGTGTCTTCGTCGTCAACTCCGGCGGCGACGCCGCCCGCATCTGTATCCCCAGGCGGGATGTCCTGTGCGCCGCCTGCGAACGGGACAGCGATTGCTTCGGATTCGGCGCCTACTGCCTGCCGCAAGACGACGGCCGCTTCTGCGCGACCAGCTGCGTCGAGGACGCCTGCCCCGAGAATTTCGGCTGTAACCGGATCGTCATCGTGGCGGGGGCAGAAGACGGGAGCAATCTCAGCACCGAGCTCTGCGAGCCGGAGATCGGCGTCTGCTCCGGCTGTCTGGATGGCGACGGTGATGAGTACGGCCGCGGCTGGGCCTGCCTCGGCGAGGACTGCGACGACGACGACGGCTTCGTGCACCCCGGAGCCGACGAGTCGTGCAACGGCGTCGACGATAACTGTGACGACAACGTCGACGAGACGTTCTCCTTCGACGACGACCCCGCGAATTGTGGTGCCTGCGATGTCGTCTGCGCATTCGACCACGGCGTCCCGGCATGCGTCGGAGCCGAGTGCGTCCTTGCGGGGTGTGACGAAGGGTACGGGGACTGCGACGGGCTGAGTGACAACGGCTGCGAGACTGATCTGACGTCCCCGGAGAGCTGCGGCGCGTGCAGCGACATCGAAGGAGCGCCGGCGAACCCATGCGGGACGTGCGACACCGGCGTCTTCGCGTGCGCCGAAGACCTCAGCCTCTTCTGCGACGGCGACCTCGGCGACGACGCGCTCAATGCCTGCGGAGGCTGTGCCGACCTCGAGAGCGAGCCCGGCTCGGCATGCGGCACCTGTGGCGGCGGCACGTGGACCTGTGCCGAAGCCGGCGAGACGGTGACCTGCGAGGGCGACCCCGGCGACGGAGCGCTGAACGCATGCGGCGGCTGTTCGCCCCTCGACAACGAGCCCGGAGACAGCTGCGGCACCTGCGACCTCGACTCGTACGTCTGCGCGGACGGCGATCCGGAGTCCACCGAATGCGACGGCGATACACGATCCAACGTGTGCGGGGGCTGTGCGTCCCTGGACAACGAGCCCGGAGACAGCTGCGGCTCCTGCGACCTCGACACCTGGGTCTGCGTCGACGACGACCCGGAGTCCATCGAATGCGACGGCGATACACGATCCAACGCGTGCGGGGGCTGTGCGCCCCTGGACAACGAGCCCGGAGACAGCTGCGGCTCCTGCGACCTCGACATCTACGTCTGCGTCGACGGCGACCCGGGGTCCACCGAATGTGACGGCGATACACGGTCCAACGCCTGCGGCGGGTGCGCGCCCCTGGACGACGAGCCCGGAGACAGCTGCGGCTCCTGCGACCTCGACACCTGGGTCTGCGCGGACGGAGACCCGGAGTCCACCGTGTGTGACGGCGACACACGATCCAACGCCTGTGGCGGATGCGCGCCGCTGATCGACGAGCCGGGAGACAGCTGCGGCTCCTGCGACCTCGACTCCCGGGTCTGCGCGGACGGAGACCCGGAGGCGACCGTGTGTGACGGCGATACACGCTC
>CAZFPM010000394.1:0-3577 GCA_964520965.1 uncultured Myxococcales bacterium | reverse complement strand
AGCCCCTGGTGTTGCCGAACGCAGAGGGTTCTCGGACCACTCCCTCGATCGTCGCGTTTCCCGATGGCGGCGAACGTCTGGTCGGGCAGCAGGCGAAACGCCAGGCGGTGGTGAACCCGGCCCAGACGGTGTTCGCGGTCAAGCGGCTGATCGGGCGGAAGTTCCGTTCGGCGGAAGTGCGGGATCTCACGCCGACTCTACCGTTCAAGGTCACCGAGAATCTGAACGGAGACTGCTGGATCGAGATCCAGGGCGAGACGTACTCACCGCAGGAGGTCCAGGCAGCGATCCTGTCGAAGATGAAGTCCACCGCCGAGGACTACTATAGCGAGGAGATCCGAGAGGCGGTCATCACGGTGCCCGCGTACTTCAACGACGCGCAGCGGCAGGCCACGAAGGACGCGGGACGGATCGCTGGTCTGGACGTCAAGAGGATCATCAACGAGCCGACCGCGGCTGCGTTGGCCTACGGCATGCGAACCCTCGGCGAGTCGACGATGGCGGTCTTCGACCTCGGCGGCGGCACGTTCGACATCTCGATCGTGCGGGTTCACGACAAGATCTTCGAGGTCCTGGCGACGTCGGGTGTGAACACATTGGGTGGCGACGACTTCGACCGCCGGGTCCTGAACCGGCTGCTCGAGGTATTCCAGGCCGAGCACAACGTGGACGTTTCCGAGGAAGCGATCGCGATCCAGCGACTGCGCGAGGCGGCGGAGACGGCGAAGTGCGAGCTTTCGTCGCTGACCGAGACGAACGTGAACCTGCCGTTCCTCGCGGTCGACGTGACCGGGCCGAAACATCTCCAGTACATGCTGCAGCGATCCGAGCTCGACGATCTCTGTCGCGATCTGGTCGAGCAGGTCGACGCGCCGTGCCAGTCGGTACTGCGAGAAGCCGGAATCACTTCGGGCGATCTCGACGACGTGCTGCTCGTGGGCGGGATGACCCGCATGCCCTTGGTGCAGGAGAAGGTCGCGGAGCTCTTCGGCAAGAAGCCGCACAAGGGAGTGAACCCGGACGAAGTCGTCGCCTGCGGCGCGGCCGTGCAGAGCGGCGTGCTCGGCGGCGAGCTCCGCGAGGTCGTCCTGATGGACGTGACCCCGCTCTCGCTGGGGATCCGCGTGGTCGGCGACATGACATCGTTCGTCATCGACAACAACACGCCGATCCCGGTGTCCAAGAAGAAGGTCTTCACGACGACCGAGGAGAACCAGGACGTCGTGTCGATCTCGGTCGTGCAAGGCGAGAACCAGCGAGCGTCGAAGAACCGCCTGCTGGGCCGATTCCACCTCTCGGGGATTCCTCCGATGCCGGCGGGGCAGCCCCGGGTAGAGGTCGAGTTCGCGATCGACACCGATGGCATCGTGCACGTGACGGCCGAAGATCTGGAGACCAAGCGGACACAGAGCATCCGCATCACGGACCACGGCGGTCTGAGCGAAGACGACATCAAGCGCGCGACGACGCGGACCGACCACCGGCTTGTCGACTAATCCCGCGTCACCAGATATAGTGGAACCACCGCTCGGCACCAGGCACGAGGGCCTGCCAAGCGCGGCGTAACCGGCCCCTCATCGACCTGCGGCACATGATCCGCATTCTCGTCGTCGACGACAGCGCAACGGTTCGCGACCTCCTGGCTCGTCGCCTGGGGCGCAAGGGATTCGATGTCCTGACTGCCAGTGACGGGCAGGAGGGAGTCGAGGTCGCCCGAGCGGAGCGCCCTGACCTCGTGCTCATGGACCTGCACATGCCGGTCATGGACGGCTGGGACGCAACCCGGCGCATCAAGGGTGATCCCGAGTGCGCCGAAATCCCCGTCATCGTGCTGACGGCGTACGACTCATCGGCGGATCGGTCGTCGGCCCTCAGCGCCGGGTGCGACGACTTCGACAGCAAGCCGATCTCGATGGCGCGATTGCTCGAGAAGATCGAGCGGTTGCTGCGTCGCTCCGCCGCCCACGAGCGGGTGCCCTGAGCTGACGCGGTCCTCGACCGATTCGGCGTGCGCCCGGCGCCGGCCGCCGCGCTCTCTCGAAGGCCGTCGAAGGCGGCGTCAGGGCTCGGGGTCGTCGTCCTTGACGGCGGCGAACACTCCCGTCCGGCTGCCTTCGAGCTTGTGCACGGCCTCGGAGGCAGCGCTGCGGACCTCGGGCTCGGGGTCGGCGAGGGTCATCATGAGCGCCTCGATCGCCGCGGGGTCGCCGAGATTGCCGAGCGCGTAGGTCGCGATACGGCGAACGGCCGGTGCAGGGTCGGAGAGGAGCGTGGTCAACGGCCCGACGGCCTCCAGATCGCCGATGTCGCCCAACGCGTACGCCGCGTGGCTGCGGACCGACGCGGTCTCGTCCTCGAGCGCCACGATCAGCGCCGGGACGGCGGTCGGGTCGCGGAGATCGCCGAGCGCGTCGGCGGCTTCGGTGCGCACGAAGGGGTTCGGATCGGCGAGCGCGGTGACGAGCGTGGCGCAGTCCCGGCATCGGACGAGCATGTCGGCGGCGCGGGACCGCACGAGGGGGTCCTCGTCTTGCAACGCTTTGACGACGAGGGCGTGCGCAGAAACGTCGTCGAACTCACCGAGCTGCTCGACGGCGTCGGCGCGGTCTGACGGGTCGGTTTCTTGGAGGCGCAGTCGTAGCTTCCGCAATTGGAGCCACCGCATGACCAGCCGTGAGTTGCGGGGTGTGTGGTCGCGCCCGTGGGCGAGCGACCGCTTGTGGTCCAGCCATGATGCTGGCAGACTCAGCAAGTCTCACCTAGAGAGGGGGTGTTCACAAGCACCTGGACGACCCCCGCTTCGTCTGCCAGTTCTACTGGCAGGATCTACATGAGTACGCTGCAAGACCAGAACTTCTTTCCGATGGCGCTCGATCTTCTCTGCGTGACAAACGCAGAAGGTCGGTTCCTACACGTGAATCCGGCGATGTCCCGGATTCTCGCGTGGACGTGCGAGGCGCTCGAAGATCGGACGTTCCTCGACCTGGTCGCTTCGGACGAGCGGGAGGCCGCGGCGCGGGTTCTCGACCAGTTGGCCGCCGCTGGCGAGCCACGGGAATTGCGCGTGCGATTCCTGACGGGTCGCGGCAACTTCAAGACCATCGGCTGGACGTGCCAGCGCGACGGTGAGGAGGGCAACCTCTACCTCGCGGGACGAGACGTCAGCGATCAGCATCTGCGTGCGCTCGACGGCGGCCGTTTCTTCGAGCTGTCGATCGATCTGGTCTGCGTCGCCGGGTTCGACGGCCACTTCAAGCGCGTGAGCCCGGCGTTCACCGAGACCCTCGGCTGGAGCGAAGAAGAACTCCTCGCGGCGCCCTTCTCCGAGATCGTGCACCCGGAGGATCGGGAGGCGACCGACGCGGAGCTCGAGAAGCTCGCCACCGGCGGTTCGACGATCAGATTCGAGAACCGCTATCGAACGAAGGCCGGCGAGTATCGCTGGATCCAGTGGGTCTGCCGACCGGAGCCCGGGTCGGAGCTCCTCTACGCGGTCGGTCGCGACGTCACCGACGACAAGGACTTCCACGACGAGCTGCGCGACGCGCGGGACACGGCCGAGACGGCCAGCTGGCAA
>CAZFPM010000393.1:0-3682 GCA_964520965.1 uncultured Myxococcales bacterium | reverse complement strand
GGTCTGCGACTTGCCGCAGCCCGTGCGGACCGCGCCGATGCCGAGCACCGGCTTGCTCGACGGGATCATCGTGCGCGCGCCCGGGAGCACGAAGTCCGCGCCGACTGCGTTGCACCGGGCCGACAGGCTCGTGACGTGCTCCCACGGGACATCGGAGTACGCGAACACGAACTGCTCGACGCCCTTTTCGAGCGCCAACCGCTCGAGCTGATCCTCCGGAACGATCGGGATCCCTTCGGGGTAGCGCTGACCGGCCAGCTCCGGAGGGAAGATCCGGCCGTCGATGCCGGGGATCTGGGTAGCGGTGAACGCGACGACCTCTACGTTGGGGTCGTCGCGATAGAGCACGATGAAGTCGTGGAAGTCGCGGCCGGCCGCGCCGAGAATGGCGATACGCATGGGGCTCTCATCGGGGTCATCGACTCGGCTCCGAGCAGGTGCCAGGCGGCACCCCGGGCGCACCGATTTCACCGCTGACTAATAAGACGCGACCGGTCGTGTCAACCTCGCCGCCGCCGCGCCGCCAGATGCGTTGTCGCGCCGAAACGGCCGCGCTATGCTCCGCCGCCGGATCGGCCGAGTACGATGCCGGCGCCCTCCGAGACCCTGACTCCGGAGCAACCCATGACCCGACACCTCTGCAGTCTCGCCGACCTGTCGCCCGAGGACACGACCCGCGTGATCGAGCTCGCGCACAAGGTCAAGGCGGCACCCAAGGACTATCGCGGCGACCTGGCGGAGAAGTCGATCGCCATGATCTTCGCCAAGCAGTCGACGCGCACCCGGATCTCCTTCGAGGTCGGTATCCACCAGCTCGGCGGCCAGGCCCTCGCGCTCAGCGCCGGCGGCGGCACCGGCATGCAGATGGGACGCGGGGAGACGATCCACGACACCGCCAAGGTCCTCTCCCGCTTCGTCGACGCGATCGTGATCCGCACCTTCGAGCAGTCGCACGTCGACGGGCTGGCAAAACACGGGAGCGTCCCGGTGATCAACGCGCTCACCGACCTGTACCACCCATGCCAGGCCCTGGCCGATCTCCTCACCATCGAGGAGCGTTTCGGCACGACACGAGGCAAGAAGCTCGTCTACGTCGGCGCCGGGAATAACGTGGCACACTCCCTCCTGCTCGCCGGACCGCGAAGCGGCATGAACGTCGTATGTGCTTGCCCCGAAGCTCTGCCGCCGGATGCCTCCGTCCTCGAGCGCGCCCGCGCCGATGCCGACGCAGCCGGGACTACGGTCGGGGTCGACACGAACCTCGCCCGCGCCGTCGACGGCGCCGACGTGCTCTACACCGACACGTGGGTGAGCATGGGCGAGGAGGAGGAGTCCAAACGGCTGCTGCGGATCCTCGACGGTTTCACCGTGACCGAAGACGTCCTCGACTCGGCGAACGATGGCGCCGTCTTCATGCATTGCTTGCCGGCCCATCGAGGCGAGGAGGTCTCTGCCGGCGTCATGGACGGGCCACACTCGATCGTGTTCGACCAGGCCGAGAATCGGCTGCATGCGCAGAAAGCGCTGATGATTCACCTGATGGGCGGGCCCGCGTGATGAACGAAGCACCTGCGAACCTCGACGCCAGGGCCGCTCGGGTCCTTCTCAGCTGCGAGCCCTACCTGATCACCTGGCCGGGGAACGTGGGCTCCCTGAACCTCACCCCGCTCGGCACCCGTATCGCCGACCATCGACTCTACGATCCGACGCGGCTCCGGAGCCGCCACGTCATCGACGCGCTGCACATCCTCGACAGTTTCACCTTCGGCGGTCAGGAGATGCTGATGCCGCGGTGGGTGATGTTCGATTGCGGAGAGTTCCCGGGCATCGTGTTTGGATTCGGCGCGACGGCAAACACCCTGCCGAACGACGTCCGAACCGCCTACCAGGTCGCCGGACCGGAGTTCGACGACCGTTTCGTCCCCCTGTCGATGTGGGTCGCGCTCCGATGTGCCGAGCCCGACGCCTGGTTCGGCCACAACCTCTCATCGGCCAACCTCGTCGCCCGGTCGGCTCCCCTGCCCGGCCTCGGCACCGTGACCAAGGCCTACGGCATCGCCGTGACCGGGGCGAAGCGACAATACGGCGCCACCCAGTGGGACAGCGCCAGCCTCGGCATCCACCTGAGCTTCGGCACCGTCGAACTTCTCTGCGCGTACACGCCGGCGCACACCCACGACTACACGTTCGCCTACCGCATCGCGATCGACGAAAAGGCACTCACCGCGCCGCTGCGTCCCGGCTTCGCCCAGCCGACCGCGGGCGGCGACCGGTCGATCGACTGCGACGACACCGAAGCGATCCTGGCCCTGCACGACGAGATCGAGGCCGGAGCGTGTTTCCAGCTCTTCCGCCGAGAACGGCTCGAACCCGGCCGCCAACGACTTTGGTTGAAAGCGCTGTAGGTCAGGCGGCGACGCACTCGAGGAACGCGCCGAACAGCCGCCCGATGACCGGCATCGAGCCGTGGAGCATGTGGTCGTCGTCGAGCATGTGCAACGGCAGCCGATGGCGCTCAGCAAAACCGGTGACGTTTGCCGGCGGCACGATGTCGTCGCGCCAACCCTGCACGACCTCGGTGCGCCCCGCGCGGAACGTGGGGTTCTGGTGTGCGTATCCCGGGAGCCCGATCGCCGGCGCGAGCAGGAAGAGCCCGTCCGGGCCGATCTGGTCCGAAGCGACGAGGGACACGTACGCCCCCATGCTCGAGCCCAGGAGCACCGTCTTGCCCTCCGTCGGTTCGAAACGGTCGAGGAACATCGTGACGCGTACGTCCGGGTCCAACGTCTCGCGGTAGTCGGGGCTGATGACGTTCCAGCCCAGCGACTCGGCGACAGGCGCCAGGGCGAGGATCTTGAGCCCGACCGGGCCACTCTCCCTTCCGTGCGCGAACCATACGGTGTTCATCGCGCCTCCTGCTCGACGACGATTCGGGCAAGCCAGAAGCGTGCTGACTCGATGATGGACCGCGTCAGTTCTGGGTGCAGCCCTGACCGAGACAGGCCCGCTCGCAGTTGCTGCCGGGCGCGCACGTCTGGGTGCACGAGCCACCGGGGCACGCGACGTCGCAGTTGGCGCCGCCGAGGCAAACCTGCGAGCAGCTACCGCCGGCGCAGACGAACTCGCAGTTCGCTCCGCCCTCGCAGGTCTGGGTGCACGAGCCGCCGGCGCAGACCGAGTTGCAGGTGCTGCCGCCCTGGCAGGTGACGCTGCAATTCCCGGTCACGCAGACATGGTCGCAGCTGTCGCCGCCGGCGCAGACCAGGTCGTCGGATCCGGTCGTGACGGTGCCGTCGGCATTCTCGACCGTGACCTCGTCGCCGTCGACCTCCACCGTCCCGTCCTCGGTCTCGACCGTGACGCTGCCGTCGGCGCCGACGTTGACCGATGTGCCCTCGACGCCGGACAGATCGACCTGCACCCCCTGCGCGGCGGCCGGTGCGGTGGCGAGGAGCGTGCCGAAGAGGATCGCGACGAGTAGTTCACGCTTCATGGGACCTCCGGAAGCGCCCGAACGGGTCGAGCGTAGCTGTGCGACGTGGGAAGTGCCCACATCGTGCCCGGGCTCCCGGTCGGCGTCCAGTGCGAACGCTACGGTCGGTCGCGGATCACCCGCCGTAGAAGATCGTAAGCGTTCAGGGGGGAGTGAGCCCGCGCCGCCGCCGTCAGCTGATGCCTACCC
>CAZFPM010000392.1:0-3744 GCA_964520965.1 uncultured Myxococcales bacterium | reverse complement strand
GCCCTGACCCACGAACCGCTTCAGCCCCTCCGAACGGGGTTGACATGACTCATAGTAGGGGACCGGCGGGCGGGCGGAGCGTAGCGCAGCTCGGCCGCCTGCGTCAGCAGGACGTCGTTGCTGTGGCTCGCGGGCGGTGCGTCTGCGTCAACGGAGACGCGCGGGGTCGCTCTTTGGCGTCGGACGCTGAGCTCGGTAGTGTGGCGCAGATGGGAGATTCTCGGAATGCCGGCAGAGCGCTCGCGGTATTGGTTGGAGTTCTGTTCGCCTCTTTCGTGGGCCAACCGAGCGGGACAGCCAGGGACGTCGAGGCCAGCACTCACAATGCGACCGCCGAGCGGTGGGGGGACGCTCCGGAGCGACACGACCGACGAATGACACGTTCCACGATCGCGATGTCCGTTGGCGCGATCAGTTTCGTCGTTGGGGGCAGCCTTCTCGTTTCAGGGATGGTGAAGCGGAGTGGCTGCGCGCGAGACTCGAGTTGCGGATTGATGCCTGCGGGGTTCGGAGAGCGAGCTCTCGGCGGCTTTCTCGCAGCGAGTTCCGTCCCCCTTGCGGTGGGCGGTGCGCTAGGCCGTCGAAGCGCAGCTCGGGAGCGCGACGCGCCATCGGCTCCGCAGCCGACAAACACATGGTGTCCCCTGGGTAGCGATCGGCTCCGACGGAGTCGCCGTCGGGTTCAGGCTCTCGATGTAGGCTGTGGCCAGCCACTGCGCGGCAGCCCCGATCAGCTTTGATCGCGCTCCTTTCCGCCAGGGTCGCGCCGAGTGGGTCGTAGCCACAACATACCAATATACCCAAACCCGCCGCGCGCCAGGACAGCGTCATCGCGCGACGAGCGTCTTCTCGATACGTGAAGTCGCTCGGTGAACATATGATCGCGACGACGGGGCGATGAACCCCAATAACCGCGTGGTTGGAGGGCGGGGGGCTGAGCTTTCCCGGGTCTGGGGCTTCTTCTTCTGTCGATCGCAAACCTCGAACCGAGGGGGTTCGCGGTCGGCGTTCGTCGGGGTCCGTGGAACATCTGGTCCCGAGCGTCAGGCCTGGTGGTCCGCGCTGGACGCCGCGAGGACGAGTCGCCGGGTCGCGACCGCGCCGGAGACGGTCACGGCGATCCCGGCCACGCCGATCAGGGTCGTGAGGAGTTCGGCCGTCCCAGCTCCTGCCCCTCGGGCTCCGAGCCACGCGTACATCGCCGTGCTCGGAACGATGCACGCGGCGGTGATCGCGATCAACCGGAACATCGGCAACGCGGACACCCCGAATACGTAATTCGAGCCGCTCTCCGGCCGGTGCGACAGGCGGAGCCAGAAGACGAGGCTCCAACCGGCCTTCGGCAGCACGGCGTCGAGTTGGGCGAGCTTCGGCCGCCCGGTGAGCCAGCGCGCTACGGCTTCACGCGCCACCCAGCGGGTCACACCGATGGAGATTCCCGCCGCGGCAGCGCCCCCGGCCCAGGCGGCGATCGCCCTTCCGCGGCCTCAGATGATGCTGACGCCCTTCTTCTTCTCGGCCTCCGGCTCGTCGACAGATGCGGCCGCCGCGGGGGCGGCCGGCTTCTCTTCGGGTTTCTTGTCGCCCGCCGCCATCTCGTCGGCCTTCTGGGTGTCGATGCGCATGTGGCAGCGCTTGTACTTCTTGCCGCTGCCGCACCAGCAGGGCTCGTTGCGGCCGAGCTTCGGCAGCTGGGGCCGCGCGCCTGACGAACCGTCTGCCTGCGCCGTGGACTTGCCGGACATCGTGACCCGACGGCGGCCCTGCGGGCTGGGCTGGGCCTGACCGGCGCCTGGGCCAGTGAAGCGAATCACGTTCTTGCCGGCGAGGTTCGAGCTGTCGGCGACCGACTCCTCCGTCTTGACCACGATGCGCATCACCAGGCGGGAGACGTTCCCGTTGATGGTCGACCGGAGCATCGCGAAGAGGTCGTACCCTTCCTTCTTGTAGATGTGCTTCGGATCCTTCTGGGCGTAGCCGTGCAGCGAGACGGAGTCGCGCAGGGACTGCATCGCCGTGAGGTGCTCGCGCCAGGACTTGTCGAGCTCGCGGAGGTAGGTCTGGCGCGCGAGGTCCCGGAAGACGAGTTCCTTGGTCTTGGGCTCGAAGTCCGCTGCCTCGGCGTAACGCTCGTTGTACTTCTCGGCGATGTACTCCAGGGCGTCGATCTTCTCCTGGAGGTGCTCCGACACGCGGGCCCACAGTGTCTTCTCGAGCTCATCGCGGTTCGGCGCGAGCTCGGAGCTCTGGACGTCGATGTCGAAGTGCTCCTTGAGCTCACGCGCCAGGGCGTCGAGATCCCACTCGTCGACGCGGACTGCGGGGTTCGCGTAGAGGTCGAGGAGCGCGCCGAGGGTGTCGTCGAGCACGTCGAGGACGAGGTCCTGCATGTGATCGCCGGCCAGGATCTCCTCGCGCAGCCCGTAGATCGCCGCGCGCTGGACGTTCATGACGTCGTCGTACTCGAGCAGGTGCTTCCGGACGTCGAAGTTCCGGCCCTCGACCCGCTTCTGCGCGTTCTCGATCGACTTCGACACCATGCCGTGCTCGATCGGGACGCCGTCCTCCATGCCGAGGCGGAGCATCAAGCCCTGGATGCGGTCGGCGCCGAAGCGGCGCATCAGGTCGTCTTCGAGCGAGAGGAAGAAGCGTGACTCGCCGGGATCTCCCTGCCGACCTGCGCGGCCGCGGAGCTGGTTGTCGATTCGGCGGGAGTCGTGTCGCTCGGTACCGAGGATGAAGAGGCCGCCCGCGTCGAGGACCTCCTGCTTCTCCCGGGCACAGACCTCCATGAAGCGGGCGTGGGCCTTTGTGAACTCCTCGGACTCGGTGTCGGGAGCGACCTTCTCGGCCAGCGCCTCTGGGTTGCCACCGAGTAGGATGTCGGTGCCACGACCGGCCATGTTGGTGGCGATGGTGATGCCTCCCTTGCGGCCTGCCTGCGCGACGATTCCGGCCTCCTGTCCGTGGAACTTCGCGTTGAGGACGGAGTGGGAGATCTTCTTCTTCTTCAGGACCTTGGAGATGACCTCCGACTTGTCGACGGACACCGTTCCGATCAGCACCGGCTGGCCCTTCTCGTAGCACTCGAGGATCTGGTCGACGATGGCGGAGAACTTCTCCCGCTCGGTCCGGTACACGACGTCCGCCTGGTCGAGGCGAATGCAGGGCTCGTTCGTCGGGATCACGTGGACGTTCAGGTCGTAGATCTTCCCGAACTCCTCGGCCTCGGTATCGGCGGTGCCCGTCATGCCCGACAGCTTGTCGTACATGCGGAAATAGTTCTGGTACGTGATCGTCGCGAGGGTGACCGACTCGTTCTTGATCTCGACGCCTTCCTTGGCCTCGATCGCCTGGTGCAGGCCGTCGGACCAGCGACGCCCGGGCATCGCGCGTCCGGTGAACTCGTCGACGATGACGATCTTGCCCTCCTGGATCAGGTACTGCTCGCCCTTCTTGTAGAGGGTGTGGGCCTCGAGCGCCTTGCCGACGTGATGCAGGAGGTCGATGTTCGTCGGCTCGAAGAGGTTGTCGATGTTCAGCCGCTGCTCGACGCCGTCGATACCCTCTTCGGTGAGGGTGGCCGAGCGGTGCTCCTCGTCGACGATGTAGTCCTGGTCTCGCTTGAGCTCGACCACGACCTGGTTGACCCGGTAGTAGACTTCCTGAACGAGCTCGGCCTGGCCGGAGATGATCAGCGGGGTCCGGGCCTCGTCGATCAGGATGCTGTCCGCCTCGTCGATG
>CAZFPM010000391.1:315-3796 GCA_964520965.1 uncultured Myxococcales bacterium | reverse complement strand
CGTCGATCTCGTCGATCTCGTTCGCGAAGAGGTCATGCATCACCGACGAGATCGCCTCGCTCTCCACGACGACATCGTGGTGGGCGAGGTAATCGGCGAGCGCGACGTGGAACTCCAGGGCCGAGTCGTACCGGTCTCCCGCACTCCGGGCGAGCGCCCGCATCACGATGGCATCGACCTCTTCAGGTACGTCGCCGCGAAGGGTGCTGGGCGGCGGCACCTCATCTTCGGTGATCGCCCGAATCGACTTGATGTGGTTCTCGCGCTTGAACAGTCGCTGTCCGGTCAGCAGCTCGTACAGGACGATGCCGAGCGAGAAGATGTCGCTGCGGCGGTCGATCGACTTGCCGCGGCACTGCTCCGGGGACATGTAGGCCGTCTTTCCGGCCAGCTGCCCGTCGGACCCGGCGCGCGCGGCGACGGCGACGCCGAAGTCGAAGACCTTCACCTCCCCATCAAATCCGACGAGGATGTTCTGCGGGCTCACGTCCCGGTGCACGATGCCGAGCGCCGCCCCGTCGAGCCCCTTCTGCGAATGGGCGTGATACAGCCCGACCGCCGCCTGCGAGGCGACTGCCATCGCGATCGGAATGGCCAGCGGGGTCTTCACGCGCTCGCAGCGCTGATAGATCTCCTCGACCGTCCGGCCGGCGACGAATTCCATCACCATGGTCGGCCGACCCTCGATCCGATCGGCGTCGAATACGTGGACCAGGTTCGGATGCTCGAAGAGCGCTCCGATCCGGGCCTCCTGGTAGAACATCTCCTTGTGCGCCTGGTCTCCGCTCAGATGCGAGTGGAGTTGCTTGAGCGCGAGGAGCTTCTCGAAGTGGTCCGGCCCCCGCTTGAGCGCCAGATACACATCGCCCATCCCGCCGGTAGCGAGCTTCTTGACGAGAGTGTACCGGCCGAAGCGCTTGTTGAAGATCACTGGCTAGCGCCGCAAGAAGACGTGCGAGTGTTAAACGTCACCTCCCCTCCTGTCAATTCGCGCCTCCGGCAGATTGGGGAGCGCCAGTCGCCGTTTTGGGACATCTCCGGCACGGCAGGGTTCGCCAGGGAGGCGGATCATTGCCCGCCGTCGGTCCAGCCGGAACCGACCTGCTTGACCCCCACTCCAATGCGTTGGGCGACGCCCAGGGCGATGTTGTACGCCTCCCGTTGCGCGAGGGTTGCCGGGATCACCGGCCAGACCGCCCCATCGAGCAGGCGGACGAATACACCCGCGCCTTCGACCCGCCCGGCGCCGCGAGCGCCGGGGAGTTGGAATGAGCGTCGCGAGAAGAGCAACTCCGCGACCTCCTCGAACGCGATATTGCTGCTGTCCGAGAGGTTGCCCTGGTCGGGGGATTCCCGGAGCCGAAGCAACCCCAGCGTCGAACTCAACCACAAGAGCGGCACCTCGTGTTGCACCTTTCGCGGCCGCCCGCGAACGATCAGCACCGTGGCGAACGAGAGCACCGTCGCGCTCGCTGCCATCGCGCCAAATCCGTGCAGGCTGCCGACACCGAAGCGGACGAGATGGACCGCGACGAGCCCCACCAGCATGAGCAGTCCGAGCAGGTGCCAGGCCCGGCCGCTCTCCGATACCCGCCGGTCGACGATGAGGAGGGTCCTCGGCTTCGGCTCGAACGCGAGCGGCTTCTGGACGACGTCCTCGAAAGCCACCGCTCCGGCCGATGCGCGCTCCCGGATATCGTCGCGGTCCGGCGAGTCCATGGCGTCAGGCTCCTCCACCGTGCAACAGGTCGCGGGGCCAGCGCGGCATGTGGACCACCCAGGCGTCCCCCTCCCGGATCACGATAACCCGGCGCACCTGCTCGTCCGCCGTCACGAGGAAGATCTCCTTGCGGCGGTCCGTCTCGTTCTCCTCGAACCCCTCCCAGTCGTCCTCGAACCGGGAGATGTCGCGCAGCACGAAGAGGTCGACCGGGTCGAAGGCGTAGGACTCGTCGCCGATCTCGGTCCTTCCGGCGTCGAGTGCAGCGGCCGGATCCAGGCCGGAGCCGCCGCTCAGCAACAAGCGGGTCTCCTGCGACAAGAGTGCCACCGCGGACGCCCAGTCGCCCCCCTCGAGCGCGGCCATGAGCCCGAGGACCGTGCGGCGCGCTTCGGTGTAGCGTTCGGCGTCCAGCCGGCGTTCCTCGGCGGGGTCCAACGTGACGGAGCGCCTCGCGTCGTCCGCGGGAGGAGGCGGGAGCTCGTAGATCCGCCCTCCGCACGCCATGGTGAACGTGGCGAGGACGATGGCGGCGAGAGGACCAACGCGGCGAAGTGGACTCACGGTTTCCGGGGGGGAGGGGACGAGTCGGGCGCTCAACCTACGCGCAGCCGCACCGCGTTCAACTCCTCGCTCAGCCGATCCCGTACTTCTTCATTCGTCGCAGCAGCTTGCCCCGAGTGAACCCGAGGTCTTGCGCCGTCTGCGTCCGGTTGCCGCCGTGGGTGGACAACGCGCGTGCGATCTCGTCTCGTTCGGCGATCTCGGCATCCGTGAGTTCATCAGGCTCAGCGGTCTCGGCAGCCGTCGCCGCGGCGATCCAGCCCAGGTCCCGAAGGGTGACGACCTTGTGCTCTGCCGTCAGCGAAGCACGTGTCGCGACACACCGCAGTTCTCCGAAATTGCCGCGCAGCGGCAACTTCACCAGCTGTTCGAGCGCCTCGTCGTCGAATTCGACGGCGACCGCTTCGTAACGCATCGACGCCCGGTGCAGGAAATAGCGCGCGAATCGCCGCACGTCCTCCGGGCGATCCCGCAACGGGCTGAGGTGTACCGCGCGATCTCCAGCGGCGACCGCGATCGCGGCGCTCACGCAACCGGGCACGCCGGTCTCCGGGCCGGTGTAACGCTCGGCGAAAATGACCCGCGCCGGGCATCGTTCGAGGCGGTCGACCAACGCCACCAGTATGTCATCGCCCACGACCGACGCCGACTTGAGGAGCAGCGTGCCCTTGCCCACGGTCGTGACCAATCCCGGCCGCTCGCCGTCGCCGAAGATCTCGGGCTCGACGAGCGATGGTGGGACCACGGCGCAGTCCAACACGCCGAACCGAGCATCGTCCCGGTTCTGCCGGCGGTGGATGGCTCGGGCGACGAACTCCTTGCCGACAGACGGTTCTCCGACCAGGAGCGCCGGCTCCCGCGACGAGACCAGGAAATCCAGAGCGGAGGCTTCTCGCTCGTCGAGGGCTCCGGGATCGTCCACCGGGTATTGGCGGGCCAGGGCATCTATCAGATGGTCGAGCCAGGCATCGTCGAGCGGGTCGGCGGCGGGTGGCGCGGGTGGCGGTGCCTCGGGCGCAGGTTGCGCAGCCGCCGGCACGGGCGGCGGTCTGACGGCGGGCTGCGGTTGCGCACGGGGCGGTTCGGATATCCACGCCGCGCCGGCTGCGGCGACCGCCTCTGCATACACCGCGTCGGGGTCGCACTCCTCTACGAGCGCGATCACCTCGGACAGCGGCAAGCCGTCGGGGGCATCTG
>CAZFPM010000391.1:0-305 GCA_964520965.1 uncultured Myxococcales bacterium | reverse complement strand
CGGAGTCGCGTCGGTCTCGTGGACGGCCAGGAACACGTGGACCACGCCATCGGTCGGGCCGAGCGGGACCGCCGCCGCGAGCCCGAGGCGGGCATCGATGTCCCCGAACGGATCGTCCTCGACGGCTTCGTTCCCGCGCCACCGTGCGTGACGCGGAAACATGCCCCCTTCCACCGAGAGCATCTCGAAGGCGCCCGCCAGGTCTTCTCCGGCTCCGCGCGTTTCCGCGCGTTCGTCGCCGTCGCCGGTGGGGTCGGCCACGCGGACCTCGACCCAGCGCGCTCCGGTTCCGGCGACAACCCACG
>CAZFPM010000390.1:0-3831 GCA_964520965.1 uncultured Myxococcales bacterium | reverse complement strand
GCTCCGCCCAGGCCTACCCCGCCGGGCGGAGACCCTTTGAACCCCTTATCCTCCGATTGAGGGCGCGGCGGCCAATGCGCTTGCCTTTCGCAGCAAGTCGCCGGCGCTGGTCGTCTGTCAGCCGCAGGCGTCGGCCTTTCATCTGCTCCTTGAGGACGCGGTTTTCTTCGACGAGATAGGCGATGACATCGGTCTGATGCCTGTTCACAAGTCCGGAGAAGATGAGAAGGAGAACTTGCAGGGGATGGGAATCGGTCCGCATCCCACCAGGATACGTGCTCCAATTCGACCGGAATCACAGGCGAATTGACGCGGCTGAGTTTATGGACACCACGGTGAGCGCATCCAAACCCAGGACGAGGACCTCGCCTGGGAGCAGCTCCCCTGGCTCACGACGTACCACGAAGGTCTTCCTGGGGATGTGGTTTGGGCCTTTGTAGAGTGAGGCGGTGCGTGACGAGGTCGGGACGACCTCTTCAGTGGGCTATCCATTGGCTGCTTGTAATCGGACACGGGAGCGGATATGGCGGCCGGGCCGGGATTGCTGCTGACCTCGAAGAGCGGATGGCCGTTCTACGGCGAAACCACCAATGCAGGTCGTGCGAACTGACAAACCAAACGCGCCCCGCCGACAAGATCCCAAGTGTAAAGTGAATTCAGGGCCGGTCCTAACTCGGCAAACTCATCTCTCGTAGGTGATGCGACTTATCCGTAAAGGTGAACCGACATGAGTGACTTCGATGAACTCCAACGAGGCATCCAGAGGCCCGAAGAGGTGCGGGGCATCTGGCGACCTGTTCTGTTCGATCCGACGAGCGCGAGGGATCTCGAGGGCCTCGACGAGCTCGCTCGCTCGGCCACCGTGGCCTTCGTACATGACAGCATCATGAGCCAGCTCATGGAGCTGCAAGAGACCCGTCTCCCGTCACTCAAGCTCAGTGACGAGGAACTCGCCAGCCGCGTCCATGCACATCTCGACGGCAACCCCGCATCCGAGCATGGCCGCTGGGTGTTCTATCCGTGGTCTGGGCGCCTCGTCCACGTCTTGCCAGAGATCGAGTACCTGGAGCTTCGCACCAGCCGCAACCGCAACAAGATCACCGCCGAGGAACAAGCCACTCTGCGCCGCCTGAAGGTCGGCATCGTGGGCCTGTCTGTCGGTCAGGCCACGGCGGTCACGATGGCGATGGAAGAGGTCGGGGGGCACTTCGTGCTCGCCGACTTCGATGAGCTGGCCTTGTCGAACATGAACCGCCTGCGCAGCGGCGTGCACGACGTCGGGGTGAACAAGGCAGTGTTGGCCGCTCGCCAGATCTTCGAGATGAATCCATACGCGAAGGTCAGCGTGTTCCCCGAGGGCATCGGCGAGGAGAACATGCAGGCGTTCTTGACCGGCGGCGGTCCGCTCGATCTGCTCGTCGAGGAGTGCGACGATTTCTTCATCAAGGTCAAGATCCGCGAGCGGGCTCGTGACCTCGGGATCCCGGTGATCATGGAGGCCAGCGACCGTGGGCTGCTCGACATCGAGCGGTTCGACCGGGAGCCCGGGCGTCCGCTCCTGCACGGTCTGATCGAGGGGCTCGACGTCACCGAGGTCACAAACAAGGACGACACGACCGCAAAGGTGCCGCTCGTGTTTGCCATGATAGGAGGGACTGCGATCTCCCCGAGGCTCGCGGCATCCATGGTGGAGCTGGAACAGACGCTGAAGACATGGCCACAGCTCGCCTCCGATATCGCACTCGGGGGAGCTCTCAACACGAACGCCGCCCGGCGAATCGGCCTCGGTGAACTCAACGAATCCGGTCGTTTCTATGTCGATCTCGAAGAGATCGTCTCTGACGGTCGGGGGATCGAGATCGAACCTCCCTCGGGTGCCGAGATCTCCCCCGAGGCCCTGGTGGTGCCCCGACTTCCTCTGGTCAGTGCGACCGGGAGTACGGCGCTCACCGAAGACCAGGTCCGATCTTTGGTGAGTCACGGGATCATGGCGCCCTCTGGTGGCAACGCCCAGGCGTGGAGGTTCGAATACGGGAGC
This sequence comes from uncultured Myxococcales bacterium, assembly GCA_964520965.1. Lineage (GTDB taxonomy): Bacteria > Myxococcota_A > Bradymonadia > REDH01 > REDH01 > CAZFPM01. Next base: position 1,793 of record CAZFPM010000390.1, on the reverse strand, counting down.
GACGAACTGCGCTGCTACCTCGTGCCGGAGCGCTCGAAGGTGTTCCTCGACTACGAGCACCTGGCCAGCTACCTGGCGATCGGCGCGTTCGTGGAGAACGTCCACCTCACCTGCGAGCAGCTCGGAATGAATGCCGAGATCGAGCCGTTCCCGGTCAGCAGCGAGCCGCTCCTGGTGTGTCGGATCCGATTCACGCCAAGCCAACGGGAGCCCGCCGACGGCGAGCTCTTCGAGCAGATCAGGGTTCGCGCCACGAATAGGAAGCCGGGGCGTCGCACCCAGCTCAATCCGCAGCACTCGGACTACCTGGCCCAGGTCTGCCGACAACGTGAAGGGCACCTGAGGCTCGTCGACGACCCCGACCAGCTCGACTTGGTCGCCAATATCCTCGGCGTAAGTGACCGTTTGCGCTTCACCTCGCGCATCATGCACTCAGAGCTGATCGACGAGATTCGCTGGAGCCCAGAAGAAGTCGAGCGGAGCCGAGACGGGCTCGACATCGCGACCCTCGAGCTGAGCGCGCTCGACATGATCGGACTTCGACTCTCGGCTTCTCCGCGGGTCATGTCGCTCGTTGGCGCGGTCGGCGGCGGCGGGGCATTGGAAAAACCCACTCGAAAGTCGATCGCCGCAGCGAGCGCGGTCGGGCTGGTCACCGTCCCAATGGAGCAAGGGCCCGAAGCCATGTTCCAGGGGGGGCGGGCGCTGCAACGTGTCTGGCTTGGCGTCACGGCTCTGGGCTACTCTTTTCAACCCATGACGGCCCTCGTGTGCCTATTCTGGCGGTTGATGGGAGGGGGGCACGGGCTGTCCCCCCGAGAGCTGAGGGAACTCGAGCGGCTCCGCGCCGCGTACTTGGGGGTTTTCGATATCCCGCCCGACGCGGCGGAGATCATGCTCTTCCGAATCGGGCCCGCAGACCCTCCATCAGCGCGCTCTCTGCGGCGACCGGTGGAGGACGTGCTGACGTTCAGGTGATGACCGCCTGCCATCTCCCATCCGGTCCGCCGGACGGGAGATGGCAGGCCCGGCGTGTTCGGCTAGATCAAGTCGAACCTGAAGTTTAGGCCCCCTTGGGGACCCAGGCTCGAGCGCTCTCCCTTTCCCTCCTCACGAAGCCGTGTGAGCAACGCGCGGTCTTGATGCGGCAGCGTCGTCAGGGTGGCAGTCTCGACATGGAGGATCCAACTCTCTTCATCCACGACCTCGTACCAGAAGGCCCCTTCGTTACCCAGCTCGGTGCAGACCTGGTATCCAGCGTCGAGGTAATTCGAAACCAGCCTCATCGGGCTGATTCCCCATAGCCAATCACCGCACCAGCGTCTCGCTTGTGACACCACCGCCAGCATCAGCGCGTTGACGAACCCGTGGCCCGAATAGGCTGAATCGACCCACAACCCGCAGGCCTCGCCACATCCCCCGTCTGCGGCGTCCCGGGCCAGGAGGTCATCGAACCCTACGACTGTCGAACGCAGCACCTCGGCGCACGGCATGGGGCGTTCAGGGAGGTGTCGCTGTAGCCGAACGCCTCCGATGAGGGTTCCGCCCGTATCAAACGCAAGCAGGAGCGCGCACTCCTGTGTGTTCCAGTCTTGCTCGCGGCTTGATTTCAGCGGTGGATAGCCGACTCGGGCGAGCGCGCGAAGGTGCGCCACGCGATACTCAGCGAGCAGCTGCGGTTCCAGCGCCGCATCGACGAGCCTGATGTCGAAGACCGTCAAGATGCTTCCGAGGGTAAGGGTTTCGACCCCAGATTTTCACCGTCGCCGGTAGAAGTCGGAACGCGTAGACCT
>CAZFPM010000389.1:0-3887 GCA_964520965.1 uncultured Myxococcales bacterium | reverse complement strand
GACCGTCGATCTCGGCGCCGGGACCGTCACCGCCGAGGGCGAGATCGACGACCCCCTCCTCCTGCTTCACCTCCGCAACCTCGAGATGGACTTCTATCTCTTCATGGAGGACCGGTACGCGCGCATCCTCACCCTCGATACCGATCTCGACGTCCCCCTCGGCCTCGACGTAAACGAGGCCAGCGAACTCGTCATCCTCCTCGGCGATCTGACCGAGGCGATCACGCGCATCGAGACCAGCAACGGCGAGCTCCTCTCCGAGAGCGACGAGGGCCGCGTCGCCACCGTCCTGCCGACCCTCCTCGGGGCGCTCCTGCCGACCCTCACCGATGGTCTGATCGATCCGATCGCCCTGCCCGAGATCGGCGAGGGGATCTCCATCGCCATCCCACCGGGCGGGATCACCTCCGTCGACGAGCAGCAGATGCTCGCGATCTTCGCCGACCTCGCGTTCGACGGTGCGAAGGCTGCCCCGCTCGTTCCGACCATCGTCGACGTCGACGTGCGCCGGGCGTCAGCCGAGCGGGTGGCCGCCATGCTCGACCGCCTCCACGCCGGAGTCGGCGAGCTCGACATCGAACTGCTCATTCCCACGGTGCGGCTCGAAATGGAGACGTTCGCGACCGGCACGTTCGAATACAGCTATCGGATCAACGGCGCCCTGTGGTCGTTCTGGCGGCCCGGTGACGTGCTCGCGATCCGCGACCCGGCACTCGCCCTGTCCGGCGAATACGCGGTCGAGGTGCAGGTCCGGCGCGCCGGCGAGCACCAGACCGCCAGCCCGGTCATCGCGCGGACCGCGGTGAACGTCGACCACGCCCCGCCGACCGTGGCGTTCGAACGCGACGACTCGGTCGTGCGCGTCGCCACCGACGACGACTCCGACATGGTGGTGCTCCGGCATCGTGTCGACGGCGGTCCGTGGACCGTCGCTCTCGATCGCGAGGCCACGATCGACCTGTCGCGCCGATCCGGCGAGTCCGTCGAGATCGAGGTGGAAGCGACCGACGCACACGGAAACCGCACGGTCGAGAAGCGCGACTTCGGCGTAGACTCCGGAACGCGCCACGCCGGGCTGCACGCCTCCGGGGAGCCGACGGCCGGTTGCGCCACCGTCGGGGACTCGACATCGGGGTGGGGCGTACTGCTCCTGCTCGGCGCCCTGTTCGGGCTGCGTCGCCGCCGCTTCTTCCCTGCGCTGGCCGCTGTCGCCCTCGTCGGGTTGATCGCCGGCTGCGGGAACAACAAGTCCAACAGCGGGTCGGCCGGTGGAGACGACTGCGAGCCGGCATGCGACGAGGGCTTTACGTGCGACGGTGGGGAATGCGTCGGCGATGCTCCCTGCACCGCCTCCGAGGATTGCGCCGAGGGCGAGGTCTGCGACGAGGGCGCCTGTGTGCCCGAGGACGGCCCCTGCGAGAGCGCGGAAGATTGCGCCGACGGCGAGGTCTGCGACACTGGCGAGTGCGTCCCCGGTCCGTGCGAGAGCGACGACGACTGCGATGGCCTGACCATCTGCGCCGAGGGCGAGTGCACGCCGGTGGAGTGCATCGACGACGACGTCTGCAGTTGCTCCGGCGACGACATCCCGGCGTGTATCGACAACGCATGCGTCTGCCAGCCGCTCTGCGCCGAACCTTGCACAGACGGCGCCCAATGTTGCGGCTCCTCGGGCGAGTGTGTCGCTCCTGAGTCCGAGTGCGGCCCGGCAGACTGCGAGCTCGGCTTTGGTGCGACGCCGACCGGTGCGCCCGCGTGGGACGCCGGCGCCTGCGAGTGGTCCGTTGCGTGCGAATGCCGCGAGCTTCCGCCGTTGCCGCTGCTCGACAACGGAACGTACCTCGACATCGGCGTGTCGCCCGACGGAGCGACGCGCGCGGTGGCCGCCTACAATGCGGAGTTCGGTGACCTCATGGTCGGCGTGATCCAATACGACGACTCCATCGATTGGAGCTTCGTCGACGGTGTCCCGGACGAGGGGCGGATCACCGGATCACTCGGCGGTCCGCGAGGCGGCATCTCCGAGGGCGGTCCCGATGTCGGCCGCTATCCATCGGTCGAGATCGACGGCGACGGTGGCCTACACGTGGCCTTCTACGCCCGGACGGGCGACGTCACCAAGTCGCTTCGCTACGCATACGGGGCGCCGTCGGGTGGCGGCTACGATTGGAGCTTCCTCACCGTCGACGAGACCGAAGGAGCCGGCCACTACACCGACATCGTGCTCGACGCCGGCGGCTTCCCGGCGATCGCCTACGCGGTGCCGCTGATCCACGATCCGGCCGGTCGCACCTACGCGAGCCAGGTCCGCCTCGCGCATGCGGCTCGCGCCCCGGTGTTGAGCCCCGACGACTTCACGATCGAGATCGCTTCGAACTACGTGAGCCCGCTGCCGTGCGGCGGGACCTGCAGCGGTCGCGATGTGTGCCGGGCAGATCTGAATCTCTGTCAGCGGCCCGCCGAGGACTGTGATCCAGCGTGTGAGACCGGCGAGTGTTTCGAGAACGAGGACGCCACCTTCATCTGCTCGGCTGTCGGAGAGGCCTCCGAACGGATCATCCCCCTCTACGAGGGCACCGGGCACTTCATCGACGCCGAGGTACTGAGCAGCGGCGAGATCGGCGTGACCTGGTACAACGCGACCACCGGGAACCTGGAGTTCGCGAACACCAACGCCGGAACGTTCGCGGAGACGCAGGCGGTCATCCTCGACGGTCAGATCATCGACGATGAGTCCGGTGAGCTCGTGGACACCGGCGATGTCGGGTGGTTCCCCGATCTCTTCGTCGACGGCGCTGGAAGCACGTTGATCGTGTTCGGTGACGCGTCGCTGGGTGACCTGCGGGTCATCGACCTCACCGCCGGCACGAACGACCCGGTCGACGACGGATTCCGGTGCTACGACTTCGACGGGGAGCATTGCATCGCACCGTTGGTCTCGCGGGTCGGTTACGACGCGGCACTGGCGGAGCAGGGCGGTGTGTTCGCCGTGTACCAGGACGCGACGTTCCACGAGGTCATCGAGAGCCCGCGTACCGAGTTCGGCTGGGATCTGCCTGGCACCGTGGCCACGGGCGGCGCGCCGTATACCGGTGCCTACGGGTTCTACAACGCCCACGGCGTCGACGCGACGGGCCGATTCGTCGTCAGCTACCGGATCAACAGCCGGGCCGAGCCGCCCACCCGCGACGTCGTCGTGCTGCGCCGCTGACGGCGGGTTTCGCCCGACGCCAGCCGCGGGCGCACGGCGGTCCGCCAACCTGGGGGACGGCGGCGCGACGCGACGCTCGAGGCGGGCGTCAGCCCGGTCCAGCCCGCTCCGCGCCTACCACTCGAAGCGGAGCCCCACCTGTCGCGGGCCGATCTCCGGTCGCACGACCAGGTCGGGGTCGAGATCCCAATCTCGGCGGGGACTCATGAACCGGAGGACCACGCCGGTGACGAAGAGCGCTCCACCGGTCCCGTACAGGATGTCGGCGACCAACGCGTTGCGTTGCGCTTGCGTGCGCAGGTCGCCGCGGTCGGGGTTGCTGCGGTCGTCGTTGTACTCGGAGGCCGCGTTGAGCGCGAGGACGCCGACGATGCTTCCGCCGGCGACGAGCGCGCCGCCGGTGATCATCAGCGCGGTGCCGGCGTTCCTGCGCGTGCGGGTCGGGTCGACCAGCTCCTGCCCCTCGATCCGCTGCATGCGGGCGACGACCTCGGTCTCCTCGCCGGTCGTGATCTCGACCGTCGAGGTGTATCCGACCCACCCTTCGCCGCTGATCGCGACGATATACGTGCCGGGCGGGAGCCCCTGGCCGACGATCGGCGTGACGCCGAAGAGGTCCCCGTCGACGTGGACTTCGAGATCCGGCGACGGTGCGCGAACGGTCAGGTACCCGGGC
>CAZFPM010000388.1:0-3909 GCA_964520965.1 uncultured Myxococcales bacterium | reverse complement strand
GCACCGTGATCGCCGACGCCGCGATCGAGGTACTCGATCGGTTGGAGTCCGAGGAGTGATACCAGGGATCAACGATTCTCTCGGGTCGACGGCGCCGAACGTGTCACTGGTGGCCAGGCGCGAGCGAGCCGCATGCTGGTGGCATGTGGCCAGTGAGCAACGCCGCCACCGGTGGCACGGGCAAGCCGGAACCCGAGGGAATCGATGAGCCTTGGTATGAGCCGGTGAGCCGGCGCGCGCTATCGGTCGACGCCTGCGTCGACGGGGTCCGGGCCGGCGACCGGGCAATGCTCGGGCGGGCCATCACCCTGGTCGAGAGTACGCGCGCCGATCACCAGACGCAGGCTCGCGAGGTGTTGGGCCGCCTGCTGCCCGATACCGGAGACGCCGTGCGGATCGGCATCAGCGGCTCGCCCGGGGTCGGCAAGAGCACGTTCATCGAGGCGTTCGGGACCCTGCTGACCGGTCGAGGGCACCGCGTGGCCGTGCTCGCCGTCGCCGCCGGCCGGATGACGGTCAGCGCCGCCGCGCACCGCATCCTCGGGGCGCTGGGCACGAGGGGACCGTCGTGACGGCCGGCGCCGACACGACCCCGACGCGCGGCCGGCGCACCATCGCGTGGGCGTGCGCCGCGCTGGGGGCCGGCGTCGCGGTCGGCGCCTGCTGGGCCTACTTCACCCGCGCGGACGGCTTCGTCACCAATCCGGACTACTGGGGCCTGCGACACCTGGGCGAGCGGGTCGAGTTGCGGGACCCGGCTACCTGGCGCAACGGGTTCTATCCCTGGCTGACCGTCTTGCTCTACGGCGCCTACGCGGCCTTCGACATCGGCGTCCGCGGGGCGACCGCGGTGGCGACGGTGGCGATGGGCGTGGCCTGCCTGGCCGTCGGCTCGCTCGGCGCGCGGCGGGGTCGTGTCACCGCGACCCTCTTTGGCGCGCTGTCCCTGCTCGCGCTCCCCGGGTGGATCACGAACGCGGCGACGCCGACGACCGACACGATCGCGTGTGCCTGGGTCGCAATCGCGCTGGCCGTGGGGGTGTCCGACGGCGCAAAGGGGGCGGGCGCCCGTTTCGGCGCCGACGTGGGTCGGGCCGCGTTCGCCGCCGTGCTCCTCGGCCTCGCGACGGCGTTCCGCTTTCACACGATCGCGTTCGCCCTTCCCTTCGCGCTCGCCTGCGGCCTCTTCGGTGCCTGGTCACGGCGGGGGGCGATCGTGGCGGTCGCGATCCTGGCGCTGTTCGGCGCCGTTCCCGGGCTCGTCAACCTCGCCGACGGGCGTCCGTTCGGCGACTCGGCACAACTCCTGAACCTCTACAAGACGCTGCGCCCAGCCCTCTGGACGTCGCTCCACCCCGACGACCTCGCCGGGGTCTCGGCCCTCGACCTGCTCACGGACGACCCGGGAGCGACCTTGCAGGCGTGGTGGCGTTGGTTCACGCCACAGGCGCCCTTCGTCGCCTTCTCCGCCGTCGCCTGGGGCGTGTTCCGGCGCGGTGTCTCCGGCCGTTTCCTGGGCTCGATCGCCGTCGCGTCGCTGCTCTGCGGGGCGGCGACTGCGCTCGGATCCAGCGAACACGCCGTGCTGCTCACGGGCATGCTCGCCGTCGCGAGCGGGGTCGTCGCCCTCGCCCACGCGGAGCCGGGTCCCCGACGGTCTGCGTGGAGTCTCGTTTGCGCCGTCGCGGTGGCGGTGTGTGCGTGGTCGACGCGGTCCGCGCTGGCCGAGGACCACGGGTTCCGCACCCGGGTGGCCGGTCACGCAGCGCAGCTGGAGGCCGTATCCCGGGATCTCGGCATCGAGCGCTCGAGCCAGGCTTTCACCAACGAGGTCTTCCTCTACTTTCCGACGATGCCACCGGGGCCGTTGTCCCAGAACGGCGGCTGGGGTGGCTTCGACCTCCCGGGGTGGCGCGACGTCTACCCCGAGCTGTGCGCCGACGACCTCGAGTGCCTGCACCGCAGCGCCGTCGAAGCCGGCGTCTGCGTGATGCTCCTGAGTCCGCAGGCGGTCACGGTCGGACCAGCGTTCGCGCCGCTGGTGGAGACGACCCGGCCGATCGGGCCCTTCCGGCCCGTCGACGCGCTCGGACCGACGAAAGTGTTCCTGGTGCAGGGGGCCTGCGACTCGCCGTGGCGGGTAACGCGCGAGACTACGCCTCTCCCGGCCGCACCCTCGCGCTGAATGCCGTCGGCGTGAATGACGCATGGCAGGGCTCGCTGCTCGCGCTATAGTGGCCGCGTCACGACCATCTCATTGGCCCCACCTGCGCGCCGGACACGAGCCGGAGCCACCTTGGGAGATCTCCGATGTCAAGAACCGCCGTCTGGTGGGCAGCCCTCGTTCTTCTGTGTGCATGCAACGACGACCCGACGGATACTGTCGGGGACGCGTGCGACGACTGCACCGACGTGGAAGTCGGCGACGACACCGGCTTCGACATCACGGCACGGGACATCGAACCCTCGGACGCCCCCGCTGACGTTTCGGCGGATACCGACGACGAAGGGCTCGACACCGCCGAGCCCGACGCGAGACCGGACACCGCGGTCGACGTCGAGGCGGAGGTCGACGACGGACCGACGGACTCCGACGGAGACGGGGTGATCGACGACCTCGACGCCTTCCCAGACGACGCGGACGAGTGGGAAGACGCCGACGGCGACGGCGTCGGGGACAACGCGGACGCGTGCGACGACGACCCGGAGGACTCCGTAGACACCGACGGCGACGGAGTCTGCGACGCGTCGGACGCGTGCCCGGACGACGAGGACGAGACCAGCGACTCCGATGGCGACGGGGTCTGTGACCTCGCGGACGCCTTCCCGGACGACCCCGGGGAGCACGCCGACACCGACGACGACGGCATCGGAGACGAAGCGGACGACGATGACGATGACGACGGGGTCGTGGATGCAGAGGAGTTGGATTTCGGCGGCGATTGCATGATCTCGGATCCGCTGCTCGCCGACACGGATGACGACGGCGTGCCGGACGCCGACGATCCCTATCCGCGGGACCCGTTCGTCGAGTTCATGTTGCGGGCGAACGACAGGGGATCGATCGACCTCTTCCTCTCGAACCGCGACGGCACCTTCCGTGACCCCGTCGAGATCGGCGAGCCGATCGAGTTCGACGGCACGACGCTGACCTACACGGCGTTCTCGATCGGCGACTTCGACCGCGACGGACGCATGGACTTCACGGCGCACTCGTCCCGGCTGCACCCGGAGGTCGAGTTGGACAGGCGGCGGAACTTCTACTTCTTCTTCCGCGACGACAAGGAGGACGAGTTCCGCCAGGCGTTCATCGGGGAGACCGATCGGGTCATCGCCGGCGCGATGGTCGACGCAGACGACGACGACAACCTCGACATCGCGACGTTCACGCTGGACCGACCGGACTACATCGCGACGGGGACCATCTCGGTCTTCCTGAACAACTACGATCGTCGCGTGTCGTGCGTGTACGCGGTCGACCCAACATTGCCTTGCTTCTTCTACCTGGCTTCAGAGGTCGATCTGACCGCGGTCGTCAGCCGCGAGTGGGTCGCCCGCATGGCGCGGCAGTCGGTGAACCTGAACCCGGCAACCGACGACTTCCGCGACCTCACGATCCTGACCTATGCGAGCGGCGGGAACGCCGCGACCGACGTGTACACGCTCTTCGGCAACGGCGACGGAACGTTCGACCCGCCCACGATGAGCTTCACCCACAACGGAGATCGCTCACGGGCGCCGGGGAACTCGTTCCTCTTCGCCGACTTCGACGGCGACGCGGTCGGCGACATCCTCGTCGGGTTCGACGACGACGGCGAGCCGGGAAACGCCTGGACGTATCTCGGGGACGGCGCCGGCGGGTTCTCGACGACCCCGATCGACGCCGTCGACCTGAACCCCACGGACGCC
>CAZFPM010000387.1:0-3917 GCA_964520965.1 uncultured Myxococcales bacterium | reverse complement strand
CCTCCGCCGCGTTTACCGGATCCGGCGGTAGCGGCTCGGTCGGCACGTCCTCGTCTGCGGGCATCAGCGCGGTGGCCGAGACCACTGGGGCCGGGCGTGGCGGCAGGCCAGCAGGCGTGGAGCGCGGCACGGCGGGCACCGGCAGAGGTGCCACGGCCGCCGATGCCTGGGGGGCGGGCACCGGCACAGCCGACGCGGGGCCGGCGCCGCCCCTCGTGCCGCGTTCGAGATGCGCCGGGCCCCGGTCAATCCCCTTGGGCTCGTCGACAACCTCCGGCGTGTGGGGTGCCGTCCCGAAGTTGGCCGTCGGGCGGGCCGTCGAGTCAACGCCGATTTGCGCATCCGCGAGGACGTCGCGCGGTAGCTCTGCGGACACGGCGACGCCCGAGTCCGCGTAGAGGGTGTGGATCGCGTCGCGCATCTGCACCGCGGTCGCGTAACGAGAGCTGACACTCTTGCTCAGCGCGCGCTCCAGTACCGGCGCCAGCCGGCTCTGGCGGGCCCGATGTCCCAGCGGAACCGGCTCGGCGTTCAGGTGCATCGCCGCCGACACGATGGCATTGTCCCCGGCGTATGGGGCGACGCCGTCGAGCAGCTCGACCATGACGTGGCCCAGCGCGTAGAGGTCCGAGGCGGGCGCGGCCTCGCGTCGGAGCATCTCAGGCGCGGCGTATTGCGGCGTGCACATGATGCCGTCGGCGGTCCGGGTCGCCGATTGGGCGTCGGCGTGGATCAGCTTGGCGATGCCGAAGTCGCTTACCTTCGCAATGACGTTCCGCTGCGCCCGCTGTTCGTCGAGGAAGATGTTGGCGGGCTTGATATCGCGGTGGATGACACCGTGCTCGGCCGCCTCGGCGAGCGCGGCGAGCACGCCGAGCGCGGTGGCCGCGACCTCGTCCTCGGAGAGAGGGCCGCGGGTCTCGAGCACATGCTCGAGCGTCGGGCCGCGGACGAGGTCCATGACCATGTAGGGCGCACCGCCGTCGTCGAAGCCGAAGTCGCGCACGCGGACGGTGTGGCGCGACTCGAGACGCGCGGCGGTCTTCGCCTCGATGCGAAAGCGGTTCTGAAGGTCGTCACGGGTGAGGTGATCGGCGTGCATCCGCTTGATTGCAACGGCGGTCTCCAGCTCGACGTGGTGTGCGAAATACACGCTGGCGAACCCGCCCTCTCCGAGCAGCCGTTCGACTCGGTATCGCCCGCCGATCACAGTGCCGGTGGCTACGTCTTCGCTCAGTCGGGTGACCATGTGCTCCAGACCCCGGTCGCTGCGCTACGGGCCCACAGTGTAACAGACTCGGGCGTGTGCAGGGAACAAGCGGTCGGCGCCCGCGAGGTACCCCGCGGGAGTCCGAACCTCGCAGGGTTGGTTGGTGAGCCTGCGGACGCGCCTGGCGGCGTGTCGTTTGACCCCTTCGGCGCTCTGCCGCTGAATCTTGATTGCAGTGGCCGAGTGATGCGCGGAGCGCACCCCCGTACCGGCCACAGTGGCCCCCCGGCGCGTGGTCGAGCCTCGCATCTCCGGGGGGCCGTGCGCGTCTTCGTCCCCCGTCGGCCGGGGGCACGGGCGTCGAGACCATGGTCAGGGACGCAGCGCGCGCCGAGAGAGGAGTCCTCGCTCGGCTCTGGCCCGGACAGGTCCGGTCCCTGGGCTGGACAGGCGGAAGCCCACGTTGTGGTTGCGGTTCGGCGGCGTGTTCCTGTTGCGGTTGGCCGCGCGGCAGTTGCCCGCGTTGTTGTTCCACGAGCCGCCGCGGTTCACGCGGTTGCCGGCGCCTCAGTCTCGTTGCCCTTGGCCCTGGCGTCGAGCGACCCACGACCGTCGCAAACCGAGCGAGTCGCAGTGGCCGGCCCAGCCGACCAAGCTCGACGCCACGGAGATCCCTCTTGCGCCCGAAGCGCGGCCGCCGTCAAGGTCGTCGAGGTCGCGGGGACCTGCGAGAGCCTCCGTGTCTTCAGCCCGGGCCGCGCGGTCCGCCGCCCGCATCTTGCGGAACCAGCGACGCTTGCGCTCGCCGGAGAAACGGACGACCCCCGGGAAGATCCGGAAGCCAAGAAATGGAACCCCCTCGTGCGACGGCACCACCCGCGTGACCTCCGCTCTCAGCGCGAGCCTCAGCCGGCGGGCGCAGAACGTCTCCGCCGAACCGGCCGCCGCCCACAACGACTCCCTGTCGTCGGCGAAGACCACCAGATCGTCCATGTAGCGCACCACCGGCAGCGAGAGCCCGGACGTCAGGTGCCGGTCGAGGGGACCCAACATGAAGTTGGCGAAATGCTGGCTGGTCAGGTTGCCGATCGGGAGCCCACGACCGGCGGGGGAGCCGGGCGCGCCGTGGCGAACGAACGTCTCCGTCAGCCAACGAATGCGCGCGTCGTGGATCCGGGCGAAGAGCAGCCGCAGGAGGACCTCGTGTTCTGCGGTCTCGAAGTAGTGTCGAACGTCCAACATGAGCGCGTAGCGGTGAGCGCGCAGCAGTCGTTGCACGGCATGCACTGCTCGCAACCCGCCGCCGCCCACCCGACAGGCGAAGCTCGTGGCGAGGGCGTCGTACTCCAGCGTCGGCATCAGCGCATCGCAGAGCGCGTGGTGAACGACGCGGTCCCGGAACCGGGCCTCCGAGATCAGGCGCGGCTTCGGGTCGCGTATTCGGTACGTACGATAGGGCGCGGGGCGGTACCGACCGCGTAGCAGCTCGTCCTCCAGCGCGAGCACCTCCGGCTCGATGTCCGAGAGGAACTGCGCCACCTCCCGCGCCCGGCGATGTCCCCGAGCGGCACGCTCGGCCGCGCGCACGAGCGGCCCGAACGACGCCACCGCCTCGAAGGTGGGTTCAGCGGGTCGTCGACGATCGCTCACGACGCCACCCGCCGAGCATTCGCCCGGCCTCGACCAGCTCACGGCTCACGTGCTCGTAGCCGCCGTGATCGAGCACGCCGCGCCTGTGGGCGAGGCGGAGAAGCACGCGAAGACGCGCGAGCGCACCGTCGGCACCTTCGAGCAGCTCGCGCTTCCTCGGGCCGCGGGCGAACCGAGCCTCGGCCAGGCTCTCCAAGACGTCCAGGGCGGCCCCCTCGATGCGCGAGGAGAGCGTGAAGCGGATCGACTTCGGGAAGCGCTCCGTGCGGGCCATCAGGTCGACCGTGATCCGCTCCCAGAGCGGCAGGATCGGAGGTTCGGCGCTCATGCTGGCGCCTCCTGCTCGGGCTCTGCGGCGCTGCTCAACAGCCCGAGGATCTGCTCGCCGTACTCGGCGATGCGTGCGGGTCCGATGCCGGGAACGTCGCCAAGCTCGGCGACGGTCGCCGGAGGTCGCTGAGCGATCTGGAGTGCCTGGCGGTTCGTCAGGATCAGGTAGGCGGGCTTGCCCGTCTGCTTCGCGCTCGCGTTGCGCCAGCGCCGCAGGGTGTCGTAGCGTTCGCGCTCCTCGGCGGTGAGGCGCGCTTCTTCCTCGGGAGCGACGCCTGCCGGGCCCCGGCTGCGCCTCCGGTCGACCGTCGGCGCAATGACCTCCCTGTACGTGAGAACGACGACGAGTCGCGGCAGGTTGTCGTGAACGAAGAAGTGTTCGTAGACGTCGACGACCACGTGGGCCGCCGAGAACTCGGCGAGCTCGTGGTCGTCGAATCCACCGGGATCGGCCCAGGGCAACGAGAACACCCGCACTCTCATCGGAACAGGTCGGCTGCTCGGCGAGTTCGGCGGCCGGTGCCGCTCGCGGCGGTACGAGAAACCCGCGATCGCTCGCTTCGCTCGCGATACCCCCAAACAACGCCCCCGTCGTGCGCCCGCCTCGTCGTCGGGGCGGCGCGGCTACCGCCGCGCGCCGCTCCCCGACGACTTCGCCCCGCGCACGACTCGCTCGAATCCGCGCGGGCTCTGCCCGCGGTCCCAGGGAACAAGGGTTCGAGTGTCC
>CAZFPM010000386.1:0-3960 GCA_964520965.1 uncultured Myxococcales bacterium | reverse complement strand
GGAGTGCACGGAGTTCCTCGACTTCGAAGCCGCGCACCGTCCCGATTCGCCCGGAACGGCGCCGCTGGGGACCCGAAACTGGATTCTCAATGCTTTCGCCCATCCCATGGGAACAGCGACGTTTTTGACTGGCTATGGCCAGGACCATCAAGCACTGATGAGCCGGTATGCGCACATGGTGGTGCTGACGAACGTGGTGCACGATTTCACGTCCGGACGGGTCCGGCCACGGGGGGATCTGGGACTCTCGATCACGTATCGGCCCGATGCGGCAGACCGGACCGAGCTGGTGTTCGGGTTGGCCCGCTCGGCCGAGCTCCTGTTTGCCGCCGGGGCGACGCGGGTGACGGTGCCCACCGATCCGATGACCGTGCTCGACTCGGCAGCGGAGGCGGCCGCACTGGCCGACTGGGACCTCCGACCCGGCAAGATGGAGGTGACCGCAGTCCATCCGATGGGCACGGTGCCGATGGGGGACGATCCGCGGACGGCGGCGGTCGACGGTTGGGGGCGGTGCCACCACGTCGATGGTCTGTGGGTCGCCGACGGGTCGCTGTTTCCAACCTCGATCGGGGGTCCACCCCAGCTGTCGATCTACGCGTTGGGTCTTCACGTCGGCGAAGGGCTGACGTCGTCCTGAGTGCCTGTCGAGGGAGTGACCGTGCGAAATCCCCCAGCGGAGGGCCGAGAATCCCCCCGAATTCGCCCGGTGGGCGCGGGTCTGGCCACACTCTCGTGTGCGGTTTCGCACACGACCCGCTGTCAAACCGGGTCTCTCGAGGGAGTCAAATCGACAGGAAGGCCGGGCAGGACGCAGGAATACGAGGCAGCGCGATTGGCCGAAAAACCGCTACGTGGCATGGCTCGGTTCGTGCTATCAGCACTGCGCACTGACGCGACCGGCCCAACAACAGACGGGACCAGGATCCCATCATGCCCGACACCACACGACACGACCCTCTCCCAGGTGGAGTCATGAACCATCCGGCCAAAGCCGGTGAGCGTGCGGCAACCCCAGGCGCTTCGGCGGATCGCCAGGCACTGGTGGTCCAGGAGCAGATCATCGAGATCGTCAGCGACTCCGGCGAAGGAGCCCAGACGGCCGCGCAGATCTTCGGCGCCCTGAGCGCGAAGATGGGCAACGGCCTGTGGACGGTCGAGATCATCCCCGCCGAGATCGAGCCGCCTTTCCGGTCGCGCGCTGGCGCCAGCGGCAACCGGATGCGGATCGCGTCGTCTCCGGTGTCGAACATGGGAGACGCGGCCGATGTCGTGGTCGCGCTCAACGAGCAGGTGCTCTACAGCCGGATCGACGTCGGCGCGTTCGACCGAGGGACGAAGATCTTCCTCGAGAGCAAGTGGAAGACGGATGCCCGCCCGGAGATCCGGAAGGAGTACGCCGAGGCAATCGCTGACTTCGCCGAACGCGGCTACGAGATCATCGAGGTGCCGATGGAGGAGGAGTTCCAGAAGATCGCCCCCGGCGCCGCCCGCGGGAAGAACATCTGGGTCGTCGGCCTGCTGTGCCGGATCTTCGACCGCGACCTGGATCTCGCACGCGCGGAGATCGCCACGAAGCTGAAGAAGAAGGGTGACGATGTCGTCGCCTACAATCTCGCGCTGCTCGACGGCGCGTACACGTGGGCGGCCGAGCACATCGACCTCCGGGTGAGCGTCCCGGTGCGGGAATCCCTCGAGCCTCACGTCGTCATGAACGGCAACCAGGCGATGGGACTCGGCGTCATGGCCTCGGGCATGGAGCTCTGCTCGATGTACCCGATTACGCCGGCGACCAGCGCATCGCACTACCTGGCGGCGGCGTTCCCGGGTGCGGGGGGCTTCGTCCACCAGGCCGAAGACGAGATCGCGGCGATCGGGTTCGCGATCGGCGCTTCGTACGCGGGCAAGACGCCTGTGACGATCACGTCGGGGCCGGGCCTGGCGCTGAAGACCGAGTTCATCGCGCTGGCGGTGATGACCGAGCTTCCGCTCGTGATCGGGGTCGTGCAGCGCGGCGGCCCATCGACCGGGCTGCCGACCCGCGTTGAGCAGGGCGACCTGCTTGCGGCGCTCTATGCCTCCCCCGGCGACGCGCCGAAGGTGGTCATGGCCGCGTCGACCATCGGTGAGTGCTTCCACTTCATGATCACGGCGCGACAGATCGCCGAGGCGTTCCGAACGCCGGTCATCGTGCTGACGGACGCGAACCTCGCGACCGGCCAACAGCCGTTCGCGCGCCCGAAGGTGAGCGAAGACTGGTTCGCGCCGCCCATCGACCAGTCGCCGTGGGACTCCGACGTCCCGCCCTATGCGTGGGACCCGGAGACGGGTCTCAGCCAGCGGCCGATTCCAGGCCAACGGGGCGGCCAGTTCGTGCTGACCGGCCTGGCGCACGACGAGAAGAGCAAGGTCGCGTACGAGTCGTCGATCAACCAGCGCGGCATGGAGGCTCGCAGCAAGAAGTTCGCTGCCCTGGAGAAGACCCTCAAACCGCCCACGGTCTTCGGCGACGACTCCGGCGAACTGTTGGTCGTGGGCTGGGGCTCGACGGCCGGTGCGGTCGAGGAGGCCGTGAACCGATGCCGGGCCGACGGCGCGAAGATCTCTTCGGTGAACCTCCGATTCCTCTCGCCCCTCGAGCCGGGCCTGAAGGAGATATTCGAGCGCTTCGACCGGGTGATGACGGTCGAGATCAACTACAGCGACGATCAGCCGGGCCCGGCGCGCCGCTATGCGCAGCTCGCCTGGGTGCTCCGCGCCCATACGCTGGTCGACATCGACTGCTGGTCGCGCGTGCCGGGTATCCCACTGTCCCCGGGCGTCATCGAGGCCGAACTCCGCAACCGCCTGAACCTGAGCTGAGGTCGATTGAATGTACGGATTGAAGACAGATTGGGTCCCCGAAGAGCGTCCTCGACACTTCTGCCTCGACGACTACGAGGGAGCGGTTCCCCGATGGTGCCCCGGGTGCGGCGACCACGCGGTCCTCGGCGCTCTCCAGCGCCTGCTTCGCGACGAGCAGATCCCGCCGGAGAAGGCGGTGATGGTGTCAGGGATCGGCTGCTCGAGCCGCTTCCCGCACTACATGAAGACCTACGGTTTCCACGGACTGCACGGCCGGGCGCTCCCGGTCGCCTGTGGCGTCAAGTCCCGCCGGCCCGATCTCGGCGTCTGGGTCTCCACCGGCGACGGCGACTGCTGCGCGATCGGCACCGCGCACTGGATCCACGCGATCCGGTACAACATGGACATGACCGTGATGCTCTTCGACAACAACATCTACGGGTTGACGAAGATGCAGTCCTCGCCGACGACGCCGCTCGGGCTTGGGTCGAACACCCACCCCTACGGCGCGCCGCTGAGCCCGCTGAACCCGCTGACCGTCGTGCTCGGGATCGTTAACGCCTCGTTCGTCGCCCAGACGGTCGACTGGAATCCGCCGCACCTGTACGCGACCCTGAAGGCCGCCCACGAGCACAAGGGCACCTCGTTCGTCCGCATTCTGCAGCGGTGCCCGCACTACATGCCGGACCACTTCGACCACCTGCAGCGGAGCCCCGAGCTCATGTGCCTGCTCACCCACGACGACGGCATCGAGCTCGAGGGGCCGGCGGCCAGGATCTTCGGCCAGACCGCGACACACGACCCCTCCGACCTCGCCGGCGCTCGCGCCCTCGCGCAGAACGAGGAGGCCCACCCGGTCGGGCTCCTCTACCACAACCCCGAGGCCGAACGGTACGACATCGCCTCTGCCCACGGGCTCGGCATGTCGGCGAGCGACAGGGTCGCGGCAGTCGACAAGGCGCTCGACCGCTTCGCGCTCTGAACCCACCCATTCACCCGACTCACCCACGAGGGCCTCGGTGAACGCCTCCGAGCAGACCGCTCTCGCCGGCACGCTGACGACCGGTGCCGGTCGTTCTCTGCCCCGGTTGCCCGGTACGACCGGCGCCAACGGGG
>CAZFPM010000385.1:0-4002 GCA_964520965.1 uncultured Myxococcales bacterium | reverse complement strand
GTACTGGCTCCGGGCGTACGCTGTAGGGAGTCCGTAGGAGCAGCTGGTCCTTCGGCGTCGATGCAACTCGCAGTGCCTGCCGCCCCGCCGGCCGGACAGAACCCAGTCAGAGGAGCGCCCGGCGTCGGTATCGGGCACCGAGCGGGCAATCGGCGGGCCTGGCTCGGCCCCCGGCGTTCGATTTCGACCTTCGCACTCCGGTTGCGGGTCGAGTCCTCTGCCGGGACGCAGCGCTGCCAGGATGCAGTGCTGCCTGTCGTCGCGCTCCGCTCGGGCATCGTTCCGCCCAACACCGACTGACGCGACGTCGCGCCTCGGCTAGATCGCCTCGATCTCGAGTCCGACGAACTCCCCGGCGTCGGCCGGGTCCTTCGTGTCGACGATGACGAACACGACGTTGCCGGCCTCGAAGCGGGCCCGGAAGCTCGACACGAGCCCGCCGAACTCGGAGTCGTCATTGCACGCGGCAACCGCGGCAGTCGGCGAACAGTCGCTGTCCTGGACCCAGGCGACGGTATCGACCGAGTCCGCTCCCCCGAGCGCGAACGAGCGAATCGCATAGAACCCGTCGGCCGGGGGTTCGAACCGAACGACGAACTCGCCGCCCGTCGTCGGGGTGCTGGAGCAGCTCACGGGCGCCGAGTAGCGGGACGGCCCGTCCGGGACCGGAACCGCCGCGATGAATCCGACGGCCCACCGGCCCGGCTCGAGCTCGAACGCGTTCGCGTCGAAGGTCATGACCTCGGAAGGGCACTCGGTAGGACAGGGGGTGCCGCCGCAGGCGCCGCCACAATCGATCGCCGTCTCGTCCCCGTTCTGGACCCGGTCGTCGCAGGTGCTTTCGAGGCACGTACCCTCGACACCGGACGCGAATTCGCACACCAGGCTCGCGCAATCAGCGGAGCTTCCGCACGTGAGTCCCGCCGCGCACACGCCACAGAGGTCGCCGCCGCAATCGACGTCGGTCTCGGTGCCGTTTCGGACCAGGTCGTCACACCGGTTGTCGACACACGTTCCGGCTGTGCACACCGTGGAGACGCAATGCTCGGGCTCGGTGCATCCGCCGCCGGCTTCGCACGGATCGCACGTGTCGCCGCCGCAATCGACCCCGGTCTCGGCGCCGTTCGAGACGCCATCGTCGCAGCGAGGGAAGCCGCCGCACGTCCCGGCCACGCAATTCTGGGTTCGGCAGTCGTCGCTGGTGGCGCAGTTTCGCCCGCGTGAACAGGGGGGACAGGTGCCGCCGCCGCAGTCGATGTCCGTCTCGACGCCGTTCGCCAGTCGGTCGTCGCATGTGGGTACGCGGACGCACACGCCCGTCGGGCTGCAACTCCCGCTCCCGCAATCCTCGTGGACGAAGCAGACCGATCCAGACTCGCACGGTGGGCACTCGATGCCCCCGCAATCGAGGTCGGTCTCCTCCCCGTTGAAAATCCGGTCGCTGCAGGTCGGTGCGGAGCATCGGCCGCGCGCACAATGATCACTGTCGCAATCTCGGCCGGTGCCGCATCGGGATCCCGGCCGGCAGGGGTCACAGGCCCCGCCGCAGTCGACATCGGCTTCCGGCCCGTTCTGTACCCCATCGTCGCACGCCGCTGGCCGGCAGCTCCCGTCTGCGCACTGGCGACTCGAGCAGTCCCCGGGGGTCCGACACGCCTCTCCCTCGGAGCAGGGCGCACACGGACCACCGCAGTCGACATCGGTCTCACCACCGTTTCGTACGGCGTCGTCACAGGTCGCCGGTACGCACGAGCCGTGCGAGCAGGTCGCGGAACGACAGTCGCGTCCGGAGTCGCACGCGAGCCCGTCTCCGCACGTGGGGCAGGTCAATCCGCCGCAATCGATGCCGGTCTCGTCCCCGTTTCGCGTGTCGTCGTCGCAGCGGGGCGCGGCGCACGCGCCCTCTGCGTTGCAGTACGAGTCCTCGCAGTCGCCGTCGTTCACGCAGCCGCGGCCTGCTGCGCACGGGTCGCAGGAACCCCCGCAATCGATATCGGTCTCGTCGCCGTTGACCACCAGATCATCGCAGGTCGCGCCGATGCAAGCGCCTCCCTCGCACACGAGTGACGTGCAATCGTCGTCGGCGAAGCACTCCATTCGGTTGGCGCAGGCCCGGCAATCGGGGCCTCCGCAGTCGATGTCGGATTCCAGCCCGTTCTCGACCCCGTCTCGGCACGATGCCTCCTCGCACGTGCGACGGTCGCATACGCCGGACCGGCAGTCGGTCCCGACGCGACAGCGGTCGCCGTCGAAACACGGAATGCACTCGGGACCCCCGCAATCCTCGTCGGTCTCGTCGCCGTTGCGGTTCTCGTCTTCACACGTCGGTGGCGGTTCCTGGCATCGGGCGCCAGCCTCGGTCTCTACACAGATGTCACCGCGCTCAGCGCAATCCCGCTCCTCGGAAGCGTAGCTGCAAACCCCCGTGTCCTCGTTGCACGCGCCGAAATCGTCATATGTCACGCGAAAATGACGGTCGCACAGCGCCTCCGGCGGTGCATCGCAGCGCACATC
The DNA here is from genome assembly GCA_964520965.1 of uncultured Myxococcales bacterium. Lineage (GTDB taxonomy): Bacteria > Myxococcota_A > Bradymonadia > REDH01 > REDH01 > CAZFPM01. The sequence continues at coordinate 1,488 of CAZFPM010000385.1, read as the reverse complement.
GTCGCAAAGATCGATGCACGCGCCGTCGACGCAACCGTGCTGGCACGCTGTCCGCTCCTGCTCGAAGAAGCACGTGCCTGCGACGCAGGCGCCGAGGCCGGTGCCTCGGACGACTTCGTCGCCCTCACACTTCGCCGGCGGCGGAGTCAAGCACCCGAAAGCGCCGCAATCCTCCTCTGGTGGCTGGCCGTCGCCCCCGGTGCCGCAGGCTGCACATAGGCCGAAAATGATGACCCATCCTACCGGATGGAGCTGACGCCAGTTCATGTCTCGCTAGCAGAGGTGTGTGGCGTTGAAAGTCATACCATGGTCCCGAGTTCGCGTCGACCGCGCCGCGCGCACGAACGCCGGCTCGGCCTGCCGGGCAGACCAGTGACGGGCGGCGCGTCCGGGGGGAGGCAACACCGGACGCGCGCCGAGGACACCGCCGCAGCGGTTTGCTCGTCGTGGGAGCCGGGCTCGGTCCTCTCGGTGGCGTTACCGGGGGCGAAGTGGGCGGCCTCGAAACCGGATCCCGAGCCAGAGGTGCGGGTGGAGCAGGGCGAGCACCGTCACGATCTCGAGCCGACCGATCCACATCGCCGCGGTGAGCGCGATCTTGGCCCCGTCGCTGAAACTCGCATACGAGCCCATCGGCCCCGCGACACCGAACGCCGGCCCGATATTGCCCAGGCACGCCAATGCCGCCACAAACGCCGTCTCCATCTCGACGCCCAGGAGCGCCACCACGAGGCCGAAGAACAGGTAGCCGACGAAGTAGAGGATGACGAGCTGGACGACCGACCGCATGATCCGTCCGCTCATCACCTGCCCCTTGTACTTGTAGGGAAGGATTGCCTGGGGGTGGAGGATGCGCGTGATCCCCTGGCCCACGTATTTGGCGAAGAGCAGGATCCGCACGGCCTTGGGACCGCCGGCTGCCGATCCGGCGCAGCCCCCGACCAACATGACCGCGATCAGGAGTGCCTTCGACGCGTCCGTCCAGAGCTCGAAGTCCTCGCTCGCGAATCCCGTGCTCGAGATCAGCGAAGCGGCCTGGAAGAACGCGGCTCTGAGGTTCGCTTCACCGAAGCCACCCAGCGACCACGCGATCGCCACTGCGCCGAGCACTGCTACGGCCAGGTAGAAGCGGAACTCACCGTCCCGGGGCAGTGCGGTGGGGCGACGGGTGAGGGTGGTGTACAGGAGCGCGTAGCTCGTGCCGGAGATCAGCATGAACGGAACCAGGATCCACTCGATCGTCGGATTCGCGTAACCGGCGATCGACAGCCCGTTCGGGGAGAATCCACCTGCTGCCAGCGTCGTGAACGCGTGGCAGATCGCGTCGAACGGCGTCATGCCGGCGAGCGAGAGCAAGGTCGCCAGCAAAAGCGTGAGCAGGCTGTACAGGACCCACAGTCGCACCGAGGCCCGTCGGACCTGCGGGCGGACGCCCTCGCTCGAGGCGTCGGAGGCCTCGGCGAAGAAGAGCTGGCGACCGGCAATACC
>CAZFPM010000384.1:0-4024 GCA_964520965.1 uncultured Myxococcales bacterium | reverse complement strand
GTCTTCGGGTCTGGCGAGCCCGATGAGTCGCGCCAGGCTTTCGTCGACGGGCTGACGGGGCCGCTGGAAGTGCCCGCCGATGCGCTCGAGGAGACCGAGATCGGCGGGCACCCAGGCCTGATCGTCGAGGATGAGGTCGCGTTCGCCTGGGCTGGGGAGCGGATGTTCGTGGCGTGGACCGACACGCCGTACGGGTCCGAGGCGACCCCCGGAGCAGTCCTCGCTGAGTACCTCGCGGCGGACGAGGACAGCAGTCTCGCGACGATGGAGGGCCTGGACGATGCGCTCGCGTTCGACGGTGACCCGGTGGCGACGGGCGTGATGAACGTCGGGGCTGTCGGCGAGGCGCTGGCCGAGCTCGACGAGTTGGGGCCGATCGGGGCTGACTTCGACGACTTCCTCGCGATCGGGTTCGCGCTCGATGTCGACGACGAGCACGTGGGCGTCCGCGCGCGCGGCGTGATGAACGAGGGCTCCGCGTACGAACGGCTCGCCGATGGCGCCCCCGCGCCGGGTGGGGCGCTGGATCTCGTGCCGGGGCCGGTAGAGGCCGGCATCCACGCCCGCTTCGACTTTGCGGTGGCGCTCGAGATGATGGAGGAGCGTCTGCAAGCGGACCCCACGCTCTGGGCGATGTACAACGGCGCGCTCGCGCAGGGCCAGAGCGAGACCGGGGTGGACGTGAAGAACGAGGTGTTCGCGGGTCTGACCGGCGAGCTCGGGCTCTTCTTGTCGGGGGTGCCGTCGGGGCCCGAGGACATCACCAGCCTCGCCGGCGTGCTCTTCATCGGCGTGACGGACGAGGAGCAGGCGGTAGGCCTGCTCGACCGGCTCAACGCCGCGATCGGTGGGCTCGCCGTGCGCACGGAGATCGATGACTCCGTCGTGTTCGCCGTGGCGCTCCCGCCGGGACAGCCCGCGGTCAGCTTCGGGGTGCACGCCGGCTACGTCTGGATCACCGTCGGCCCGACCGGCCTCGCAGGGATCGTCGGCGGCGACGTGGTCCCGTTCGCCGACGACGAGCGGTCTGCTGCGGCGGCCGAGGTCTTCGACGGAGACTACCTCGGCGCCGGCTTCGTCGACTTCAGCGGCGCGTTACCACGGGCGATGCGCTGGATTTCATCTGGGCGGCTGGTGCAGGAAGAGGCCGCCGACGAGCAAGCCGAGGCGTTGCTCGCTGCGATCCACAACGTGCAGTACCGGTCGGGATTGGACGGAGACATCGCCGTCGCCGATCTTCGCATGGACTGGGATGGTGAGGCGGTCGCGACCGCCCTCGGTGATGCTGCGGCCGCCGGCGCCTCGGCCATGGGGCCTGGGACGGCGACGCCGCCGGTCTTCGATCCGCCGCCGGGCTCCGACCCCCTGGCCGGGACCGGCACCCGCGTGGCACCCACGGATGGGGGCGGCGACCCGCGTGCCGATGAAATCCAGCGCATCGCCCGTGGTGCTGCGACCTACTACGCTACAGACCACGCGAGCCGGACCGGCAAGGTCATCGAGCACCAGTTCCCAGGCTCCGTGGCGCCGACGCCGGGTTTCGCTGCTTTCCGGGCCGCGTGCGCCAAAGGTGAGGTCGCGGCCGCACCGCCGCTCGAGTGGCAGCAGTCGACCTGGCTCGCACTCAACTTCCAGGGAAGCGGCTCGCCTGGCTACATCTACGCGTTCTCGTCCCGGGGGATAGAGACGGCGTCGACGTTCACGGCGAGCGCGTGGGGCGACCTGGACTGCGATGGGGTCTTCTCGACCTTCGAACGCTACGGGTTCGTGGAGAACGGCATGGCGACGAGCCGTCCCGAGCACCAGCTCGTGAACCGCGAAGACTGAACACGGCGACCGGCCCGCGGGGCCGCTTGGCGCCGGTGTCCGCCGGCTCGTTGACGGGTAAGCGCATCGCGTCGGATACTGGGGCGACCGCTCCGCAATGGGTCGGCGCTTCACGCTCGCACGGAGCGTTCGAACCTTGGCGGTTGCCGAGCTGCAGCCTGGTGCGATGCTGGGACCGACGGCCGCCGGCGAGTGTCGATACGAAGTCGCCCGCACGCTCGGCGTCGGCGGCTTCGGCATCACGTACCTCGTGCGCGACCGGCGCCTGGATGCCGACGTCGTCGTCAAGGAGCTAGCCTGCGCGACGGTCTCGTACCGCGAAGGGGGGACCGGCCGAGTGCAACCGTGCACCGGGCAGCACGAAACCCACGAGAAGCTCGTTCGACGATTCGTACGTGAAGCGCGACTCCTGAACCGGGTGCGCAGCCCGCATATCGTCCGCGTCACCGACGTGTGGGAGGAGCGGGGCACCGCCTACTACGCGATGGACCTCGTCGAGACGGAGGTCGACCTGGACGACATCGCGAGCGACGGGGTCACGACCGGGGGCTGGGTCCTCGTCGAGCGATGCGCGCGGGAACTGCTGGAAGCGCTCCAGGCGGTTCACGAAGCGGGGCTGGTGCACGGAGACGTGAAGCCGGGCAACGTGATGTTGGACTCCCGCCATGGCGTCGTGCTCATCGACTTCGGGACGGCGCGCGCGGACGAAGAAGTCTCGGACACCGTCACGTCGACTTCTTTCACGCGGGGGTACGCGCCCCCCGAACTCATGCATCCGTCGCGAGTGCGCCACGCGGGCCCGTGGAGCGACCTCTACTCCTGGGGCATGCTGGTCTGGGGACTCGTCCACCCGCACCCGGGCGACGAGGGGCGCCCGGTTGATGCCTTCGTCAGGCAGCAGGGACTCGACCCTTACGTCGATGCAGTGGGGCAGCTCGCAGCCGTCGGAGTGCCAGGCCGATGGTGCGATGCGGTCGCCCGCTGTGTCGCCCTCGAGTCGGACTCGCGGCCTCGGAGTGTCGCCGACGTCCTGGAGATCATCGACGCGGGGGCGAGGCACGGAGGATTGGTACCCGAAGAGACAACCCGATCCGGCGCGGGAGGTCGGGCCGACCAGCCTGGCAGGCCCTTGCCGGGAAGTGCGGCGCCTTCGAGCGAGCTGCCCGGGCCGGGCGCAACGCGGCCCGTCGCCGACGCCTGGCGAGGCAGCGCGGTTGGGCGTCGGCCGTCTTCGTCGACGGCTGGCGACCCGGCATCGGGTTCCCGAACGACGGTCACGATGTTCGCGCGTGCGTTGGGCGACGGCGGTGCGGGTGCCTGGTGGCGCCTGCCGGGCGCAATCCTGGCGGTGACGATCGTCGTGGTCGCCTCGATGACGCTGCACGGAACAGATGAGTCGGAGTCTACACCCTCACTCGACGGCGAACCCGTGACCGTCGATGAGGTGACGCCGGATGCGTCCGCCGAGCCGGAGTCGGTTCGATGCGGCCCCGAACTGCCGTGCACGGACGGCGCCCGCTGCGTCGAGTTGCACTGCGTCGATGTGGGCTACGATGACGCCGCGTCGGCCTACCGGGAGTTCATTCGCGCGTGGAACGAGCGCAACGACAAGCGGTACTTCTCGACGTACGCAGACGTCCTTGCGTGCTACTACGACCGGGACTTCCACCCCGTCGGCATGATTCGGCAGGCCCGGGCGAGGCATTTTCTACGCAATGACGGGTCGCGCATCGCCGTCGATTCGATCGAGCGGCTCGAGGAGTCCGCCGGAAGGGTCGTCATGTGCGAGCAGGGGCGTTACGTCGGCCCCGACGGCCGCGAGAAGCCGCACGAGAAGGTCATCGTCATGGTCCTCGACGACCGCGGCGTGTGGAGGATCGAGACCGAGGTCGGACCGACCGCGCACGCCTGCGACGATCGCTGGTTCGGCGACTGAATCCGGGACGCCGTCGGAGCGCGCGCCGGCCGTGGCGAACAATCACTGCTCCGGGGCAAGCGGTGTCAGGCGCGAAATGAGGATCTCGGGCGGTCGGCCGCCTCCGCGGACGGTCACCACGGCGACCGAGCGGAGGTCGGCGGCGGCCGCCGCGGGCCCGGAAGTGATGGTGCCGGCAGGAAGCCACACGCTCTCCGCGTCCGGCGACGAGTCCGCGACCGTAGCCGCGATCTCGAGAGTCACGCCGATGGGACCGTCGGG
>CAZFPM010000383.1:0-4055 GCA_964520965.1 uncultured Myxococcales bacterium | reverse complement strand
GGATCCGGACGCCTTCGCGCCCGGGACGGTGTCGATCGTGGGTGCCGGCCCCGGAGACCCGGAGCTCCTGACGCTACGCGCCTGTCGGCGCATCGCGGCGGCCGATGTCGTCTTGCACGACCACCTGGTTTCGCCGGGCGTGCTCGCGCTGGCGGCGTGTGCTCGTCGGATCGATGTCGGCAAGGTGGGCGGGGGCCCGGCCACCTGCCAGGCGTTGATCCACCGTCTGCTGGTTCGCGAGGCGACGGCGGGGAATCGGGTGGTCCGATTGAAGGGCGGTGATCCGTTCGTGTTCGGGCGCGGCGCCGAAGAGGCGCTCTTCCTGGCGGGCGCGGGGGTCGTCTTCGAGATCGTCCCGGGGATCTCCAGCTCCGTGTCCGCGGGGGCAGCGGCTTGCATCCCCACGACGCACCGGGGGGTGTCGACCCACTTCTCCGTCGTGACGGCGACCGCCGCCGGAGACTCGAAGGCGCTCGAGCACCCGTGGCGCGCCCTCGTCACGGCCGGCGGGACCGTCGTCTTCCTGATGGGTCTGCGTCGCCTGCCGCGGATCGTCGAGGTGGCTCTCGACGCCGGGGCCTCGCCGGACCGCCGGATCGCGGTCGTCTCGCGCGCCACCTGCGAAGGAGAGCGCGTCGTGGACGGCACGCTGGCGACCATCGTCGACCGCGTACGCGCTGCCGACGTCGCCACGCCGGCCACGATCATCCTCGGCGACGTGGTCGCGGTCGGGGCACATCTCCGCGCGCTGAGTGCGACTTCCGGCACCGACGCTTCCGGCTGCCCGGCCGTCGCCGTCTGACCCGGCGTCGTCGCCGCCCGACCCCTCCCACCGCTTCCGAACGCCGACCGAAGATGTACCGATACGACGAATACGACTCACGCATCGTGCACGAGCGCGTGGCGCAGTTTCGCAGCCAGGTCGCCCGGCGGCTGAAGGGCGAGCTGACCGAGCAGCAGTTCCTTCCGCTCCGACTGCAGAACGGCCTGTACCTGCAGCGGCACGCGTACATGCTCCGGGTGGCGATCCCGTACGGCCTGTTGTCGAGCACGAAGCTCCGAGCCCTGGCTCGGATCGCCCGCGAGTACGACCGCGGCTACGGCCACGTCACGACGCGGCAGAACATGCAGTACAACTGGCCGGCGCTCGAGGAGGTACCGGACATCCTCGAGCTGTTGGCGAACGTCGAGATGCACGCGATCCAGACCAGCGGTAACTGCATCCGCAACATCACGGCGGACCAGCTCGCCGGCGTCGCCGGAGACGAGATCGAAGACCCTCGTCCCTACTGCGAGATCCTGCGCCAGTGGTCGACCTTCCACCCCGAGTTCGCGTACCTGCCCCGCAAGTTCAAGTTCGCGATCACGGGAGCGACCACGGACCGCGCGGCCCTGGCGTGCCACGATGTCGGGTTGCGGCTCGTCCGAAACGACGAAGGAGAGGTCGGGTTCCAGGTGCTCGTCGGCGGTGGCCTTGGCCGAACTCCGGTGCTCGCGCCCGTGATCAACGAGTGGGTGGCGAAGCGCGACATCATCTCGTACTGCGAGGCGATCCTGCGGGTGTACAACCTGCAAGGCGATCGGGAGAACAAGTTCCGGGCGCGCATCAAGATCCTCGTGCGGACCCTGGGGGTCGAGGAGTTCCGACGCCGCGTGGACGCCGAGTGGGAGCGCAGCCGCGGGCCCGCCTTGGAGCTCGACGAAGCCGAGATCGAGCGCGTGAAGGCGTTCTTCGTACCCCCTGCGTACCGATCGGACGCGGCCGACCTGAGCGCGAGCGATGCGCTGGCGGCCACGGACCCCGCCTATGCCCGATGGCTGCGGCACAACATCAGCGCGCACAAGGTGCCGGGATACAACGTGGTCCACCTGTCGCTGAAGTCCCCGAACCGGCCGCCGGGCGACATCACGGACACCCAGATGGACGCGGTGGCGGACCTCGCCGATGACGTCTCGTTCGGCGAAATCCGCACCACCCACGCGCAGAACATGGTTCTCGCGGACGTCGAGGACGGCGACCTGCCAGGGGTGTGGCAGCGCCTGGGCGAGCTCGATCTCGCGACGCCGAACATCGGCGTGCTGACCGACATGATCAGCTGCCCGGGCCTCGACTTCTGCTCGTTGGCCAACGCCGGCTCGATCGCCGTGGCGAAGCAGATCACCGATCACTTCGACGACCTGGACCATCTCTACGACATCGGCGACCTGCAGCTGAAGATGTCGGGCTGCATCAACGCCTGCGGCCATCACCACGTCGGCCACATCGGCATCCTCGGCGTCAACAAGGCCGGCGAGGAGTACTACCAGATCATGCTCGGCGGCTCTGCGTCGGACGATGCCAGCCTCGGCCAATGGATCGGCCCGGCGATCGCCCAGGACGCCGTCTCCGGCGCCGTGGAGAAGCTCGTGCTCACGTACGTCCGTTTGCGCGAAGGGGAGGAGCGCTTCCTCGACACGTACCGTCGGGTCGGCCCAACCCCCTTCAAGGAGGCCGTCTATGGCGACGCGTAGGATCATCCGCGGACACGAGATCGTCGACGACGACGTCGTTCACCTCGACGACGAGACGCCGATACCGCCCTCTGGCGCGGTCACGGTGTCCCTGGCCCGCTGGCGCGAGGAGCGCACCCTCCGAGAGCGGCCGGACATCGGCGTTCGCGTCGATGGCGCCGACTGCATCGACGAGATCGCCAACGACCTCGATGCGTTGACCCGGGTCGTGGTGGAATTCCCCAAGTTCGCGGACGGTAGGGGTTATTCCCATGCACGCGCCCTTCGTGACCGGCTCGGGTACGCCGGAGAGGTGCGGGCGCGCGGTGACGTGTTGCTCGACCAGCTCTTCTACATGGCCCGCTGCGGAATCGACGCCTTCGAGCTGGCTCCGGGGCTGGCGCCCGAGAAGGCGTTGGCCGGCCTGGAGGTCTTCACGGTGAAGTACCAGGCGGCGGCCGACGAGCCGTTGCCGATCTACCGGCGCCGCTGACTCCCGACCCACGGGTTCCCGAGTCAACTACGGGGGAATTGAAGCAAGGCCGGGTCCAAGGCGTCTACCGATGGCGCCCTGCATTGCCTCACGCCCGCTTTTCGTGCGGGATCGATGGCGATCTACGGATGCGCGATTTATTGTTGACCCAGCTAGTAAAGAATATAGATTGACCGGTGGATGGCAGACGATTCTGCCGACGTCCGGAGCCGAGAGGTCGCCATGTTGGAACCGAATCTGAGTACTGGAGAGCACCTGAGCGCGCATGAGGTCGCGGCGCTAAACGCGCGCCTGTGCGAGTTGCCCGCCGAAGAGATCCTCCGCTTCGCCCTGGAGAACTTCGGACAGAGGCTGTTGATCGCGTCGAGCTTCGGGGCCGAGGACGTCGTGCTGATCGATCTCGCGATGCGGATCGACCGCGATGCACGCGTGTTCACGCTCGACACGGGCCGCCTGCACCAGGAGACCTACGATGTGATGGACGCCGTGACCGAGAAGTACGGCGTCCACCTCGAGGTGATGTTCCCGGACACCATCGACCTGCAGACCCTGATCCGAACGAAGGGGACGAACAGCTTCTACGCATCGGTCGACGACCGCCGCGAGTGCTGCCGCGTGCGCAAGATCGAGCCGCTTCGGCGCGCGTTGTCGACCGCCGACGCCTGGGTCACCGGGCTGCGCCGAGATCAGGCCGTGACCCGCACCGGCACGCCGGTCGTCGAGATCGACGCGTCGAACGGCGGCATCCTCAAGTTCAACCCGCTCGTCGCCTGGTCCGACTCCGACGTATGGGATCACATCCGCGAGCACGCTGTCCCGTACAATCGACTCCACGACCGCGGGTTCCCGTCCATCGGCTGCACTCCGTGCACCCGCGCGGTCGAGTCCGGCGAGGACATCCGGGCCGGCCGGTGGTGGTGGGAGCAGCCCGAGCACAAGGAGTGCGGCCTGCACGCCGGCTGCGGAGCGGTCGACGCCGCCGAGTAGCCCAGGCAGCTGCGGGAATGCAGCAGCGGGCGCCCGCGGGGGGCGTTCCGGCGTCTTCCGGTTGGCGCAGAGGCAAGACGCGCAT
>CAZFPM010000382.1:0-4065 GCA_964520965.1 uncultured Myxococcales bacterium | reverse complement strand
TGGCGTCGCGCGGGGCTCGTCCCCCCTTTCGGGCTCGGTTCAGCTGCATGGCGTTCGATCTCAACAAGGTCTTGCAGGTCGCCATCAAAGGCGGAGCGAGCGATATCCACGTCAAGGCCGGTCTGCCGCCGATGTTCCGGGTCAACGGGCAGCTGCTCCCGCTACGGGACGCGGCCCGACTGACCCCCGAGGAGATCGCCAAGACCGCGCTCAACATGATGACTCCGGCGCAGGCGCAGCACTTCAAAGAGGCGCACGACTGCGACTTTGCCTATGGCGTGCCCGGGGTCGGGCGTTTCCGGGTCAACGTGTTTCAACAGCGGAGCGCCGTCGGAATGGTGCTCCGGGTCATCCCCTACAAGGTGCAGTCGGTCGACGGCTTGGGCTTGCCCCAGGTGGTCAAGGAGATCGCCGAGAACCGGCGCGGGCTCATCCTCGTCACGGGCACGACCGGTTCCGGAAAGTCGACCACGCTCGCGGCGATGATCGAGTACATCAACACGACCCGATCGGACCACGTCATCACGATCGAGGACCCGATCGAGTTCTTGATTCGGGACAAGCGCTCGGTGATCAACCAGCGCGAGGTCGGGACCGACTGCGAGAGCTTCTCCAAGGCGCTGCGTGCCGCACTCCGCCAGGATCCAGACGTGATCCTGGTCGGCGAGATGCGCGACCTGGAGACGATCGAGATCGGGCTGAAAGCCGCCGAGACCGGCCACCTGGTACTGGCCACCCTGCACACGACCGACTGCACGGAGACGATCACCCGAATCATCAACGTGTTCCCGCCGCACCAACAGGCGCAGATCCGCCTGATCGTCTCCGGAGTGCTGAAGGGCGTGATCAGCCAGCGGCTCGTCCCGACCAAGGACGGCGGTCGCGTCGCGTCCGTAGAGGTCATGATCTCGACCGCTCGCATCCGGGAACTCATCGCCGACGAGACGCGGTTCCGCGAAATCAAGGAGGCGATCGAAGACGGCAAGGACACCTACGGGATGCAGTCGTTCGATCAGTCGTTGATGCATCTGCTCAACGAGGGGTTGATCACGTACGAAGAGGCCCTCGCCCAGACATCGAATCCGGACGACTTCGCGCTCAAACTCTCGGGCATCGACGACGGCGGCGGCGGCGGCGGCGGCGGCTGGGAGCCCACGTACCAGGGCGACGGCGCCAAAGAAGAGAAAGTCTTCGACTTCGATGATTTTTGAACGCCGCGTAGCCATGCGCCTCGCCACCGCCATCACCACCTGTGTGATCTTCGTCGCGTCGACGGCTGCCGCGCAGCCGGGGCCGGCGAATTCGTCGCTCGACGCAGGAGCGGCGCCGGCCGATCGCGTTCGGATCTCGATCGCCGCCGAGCTGGTCAATCGTACGTTCGACCTGACCGGGCCTACCGACGTCCTGCTCGACGCCCCCTTCTACCCCGGCGCCAGACTCACGGTTGAGCTGTTCCCGATCGCGCTCTTCGCGCGAGACTCTGCCGCGGCGCCGCTCGGGTTCGTGCTGCAGACGTCGAAGCACGCATTGAACACCGTCGCCGCGGTCGCCCTCGACGAGGACACTTACGATCTCGATGTCCCCACACGTCACGATGTCAGCTACTACGGCCTGCAATACGAATGGGAAGCAGCCGACAGAGTGACCTTCGCGCCCGCGATCGGCTGGCGAACGGTCGAGTTCTCGCTCGGCTACAACCCGCTCTACCGGAATTCGTTCTATCGAGGCGTGGAGTTCGGTGCCACCGTCGGCTACGCCCTCTCGGTCGAGGGCCTGGGCCTGCGGGGGGGACTGGCCCTGCGACCCGCGGTCGATCTGGGTAGCACCGTAGAGCCTTTTGGCAAAACGTCGTCTTCGCTCGGCTTCGCCGTCAACACGGGCATGCGTTACCGGTCGTCGCTCGGACTCTTCGGCGATGCCGCCTTCGGGTACGAGCGATACGGAACGACCTATCGCCCGGACCGCAGCGAGGATCGCGACGACAGCCGTTCGGTCGACTCCTTCCAGAGTTTTGTCTTCACGCTCGGTTATGCGTATTAACGAGGGACCGTGGACCGTGGATTCTACATCCCCATGACGTCCCTTGCGCCGGGCGCTAGGCGCGCAGCCGTATCCGTCACTCCGCTCGCGGAGACATCCGGCTCCCGAGAAGTCCCCTCATGAACGCGATCAAGGCCCGTCTTTCCCGGTTCCAGACCGTCGAAGAGTACATGCTCGGCTACGGGCATTACTACTTCCGGGGAGGCATCTTGTTGCCGACCCGACAAACGCGCGAGGAGGGCAGCCGCGTCTCCTTTCACCTCCAGATTGCCACCGGGGAAACGGTGCTGAGGGGTGAGGGGGTGGTGCAACAGGTGCGAACGAACGCCGAGGGCAACACCGTCGGCATGGTCATCCGGTTCAACAAGCTCGACGCGCGCAGCAAGGGCCTCGTCGACCGGATTCTCGCCGAGAAACGAGAAGCGCGAACGTCGGCGAACCTCGCGATCACGAAAAAGGCGGACGCGGAGGCGGCGACCGAGGCGGGGGCGCCGGACGAGGCGGGCGAGGAGCACCTCGGTGCAGATGAGATCGGAGCGATCGCCGACGCGATCGACTCGACCTTCGACTCGATCTTCACGGGCTCGTTCGTCGCAGCCGAGGTCGCCGCGGCGCCCGCAACCGGGGGCGTCGGAGATCTCGCTGCCGGGGCCGAGGTGCTCGCCGAGCCGAGCGAGCCCGAAGCAGTAGCGACGGCCGGCTCGGTCGCAGCCGACAGCGAGGACGAGCACGCGGAGCGTGACGCCGATCTCGACCGGATCGCGTCGGAGGCCGTCGAACGCGCCATGGCCGCCGGAGACGACGACGACGGCTCGCCGATTCCCGGGTCTCCGAGCGCCGTGGTGTTTGGAGATCTGCGTGATCCGGTGGGGCCGCAGACAGTGCTCGGGATCCCCGGAATCGGGTCGTCCGCGACCGTCGAGGCTGTTCAGGAAGCACTCGGCCGCGTGCCGCTACGCCAGACGACGCAGGCCGAACTCGAGCAGACTCGTGCGGAAGCGGAAGCGGAAGCGGAAGCGGAAGCTCCCCTGCCGGCGAACCGCGACCGGGTCCGCGATTTCATCAAGAACGTGACCGGCAAGCACGAGGTGGTGACCGGTCCGCGGCCGCCGACCGGAGATTCCGTCATCCCCGGACCTGTGACTCCGTCCGCGGCGCACGCCGCCGTGGGGGTCGGCGGAGAGAGCGCAGAACGCGGGCAGCGAGTGCCGACAGACGAGATCATGGCAGCCGCCGAGCACTCCAAGGTCGCCGCCCTCGAGGCCGAGGCCGCGCTCGACCAGCTCCTGCAGAGCGGCTCGACCATTGCGGCACCCGAGCCGCTCGGCGAGCCCGAGGAGTTCCAGGCGCCGGTTCCGAAGAAGAAGGGCAACATTCTCAGTCGCTTCTTCGGCTGGCTCGGACGCCTCTTCGGCGGCAAGAAGGGCTGACGAGGTCTGTGCGCCTCGGGCTCAAGCCCGGCGAAGCGCCTTGCCGATGTCGGTGCGCATCTGCATGCCGGGCCAGCCCACGAGTGCGGCCGCGGTGTAGGCGCGGGCGACCGCTTCGTCCGGCTCAGCCGCCCGCGCGGTGACCCCGAGCACGCGGCCGCCCGAGACGCGAACGGTCCCGTCGGGATCGACGGTCGTACCGGCATGGAAGACCGTGACGCCCTCCACCGCGTTGGCGGCCTCGAGCCCGCGAATCTCGTCTCCCTTCGTCGCCGCGCGGGGGTAGCCTTCGGCGGCGAGGACGACGACCGCTGCCGCCTCATCCGTGGCCACGGACTCCGTTCCGAGTTCTCCTCGAGCGGCGCCGACCAGGGTATCGACGAACCGGTCGTCGACGCAGGCCATCAGCACCTGGGTCTCCGGGTCGCCGAGCCTGACGTTGAACTCGAGGACCCGGGGGCCCTCGTCGGTGAGCATGATGCCCGCGTAGAGAAACCCGCGGAAGTCGATCCTGCGTCGGCGCAGCTCTGCCAGGGTAGGTTCGATCACCCGGGTCTCGATCTCGCGCGCGACCTCGGCGGTCACGAACGGCGCC
>CAZFPM010000381.1:0-4075 GCA_964520965.1 uncultured Myxococcales bacterium | reverse complement strand
GGGTCACGGTCGACGGCGACGCCCACACCATTCCGGGCGGACGGTACCGGTACTCCCACGGCCCGCTCGCCCCATTCGGCGCCGACGCCGTCGATATCGATCCGCTGCTCCGATACCGATGACCCCGCCAGCGCTCGGGCGCCAGAGGTTCGCCCCTCAGGCGACCGTGATCTCCGAGGTCAGATAAACGTCCTGAATCGCGTTGAGCAGCGCGATGCCCTCGGCCATCGGCTTCTGGAACGCCTTGCGGCCGGAGATCAGGCCCATTCCGCCGCCCCGCTTGTTCACCACCGCGGTGCGCACGGCCTGTTGCAAGTCGTTCTGCCCCGACGCGCCGCCCGAGTTGATCAGGCCCACGCGACCCATGTACGCGTTCGCGACCTGGTACCGAACGAGGTCGATGGGGTGCTCTGTGGTGAGCTCGGTGTACATCCGCTCGTCGAGCTTCCCGTAGCTGCTATCGCCGGAGTTGAGGGCCTTGTAGCCGCCGTTGTTCTCCGGGAGCTTCTGCTTGACGATGTCGGCTCCGATCGTGGCGCCGAGGTGGATGGCCTGACCGGTGAGGTCGGCGGAGGCATGGTAGTCGACACCGTCCTTCTTGAACGCGGGGTTGCGCAGGTAGCACCAGAGGATCGTCGCCATCCCGAGTTCGTGGGCGCGCGCAAACGCCTCGGCGACCTCGACGAGCTGCCGCGACGACTCGTCGCTGCCGAAGTAGATCGTCGCCCCGACCGCCGCACAGCCCATGTCGAACGCCTGATCGATCTGGGCGAAGAAGACCTGGTCGAACGTGTTCGGGTAGGTGAGCAGCTCGTTGTGGTTGAACTTCAGGATGAACGGGATCCGGTGTGCGTACTGTCGTGCGCAACCTGCGAGCACGCCGTAGGTGGTCGCCACGCCGTTGCAGCCGCCTTCCATCGCCAACTCGATGATGTTCTCCGGCTTGAAGTACGCCGGGTTCTTGGCGAACGATGCGCCGGCGGAGTGCTCGATCCCCTGGTCGACCGGAAGGAATGAGACGTAACCGCTGCCGCCCATCCGCCCGTGGCCGAGCAAGCGCTGCAGGTTCACCAGCACGTTCGGGCTGCGATCGGACTGGACCCAAAGGTCGCTCACCATGCCTGGGCCAGGCCGGTATACCGAGTCGGCCGAGATGCCCGAGCAGCGGTGCTCGAGCAGATACGAGGCCTCGTCACCGAGTAGTTGGGCGATCCTATCGATGGTCATGACTTCTCCTGGGGTGCACTGGACGCGCGTTTCAGCCCGTCGCTCGTCTCGAAGAACTCAATCTTCGGATGCTGCTCGGCGGTATAGTTCAGCCGCCACAGCGACTCAACCAGATACACCGGGCGCTGCTTGACGTCGTGGGCGATGAACCGAGCCCGGTCCTTCTCGAAGCGCAACTGCTCGTCTGGGTCCGAAGTTCGGTACCACCGCGCCGTCGCGAGCTCGACGTGCTCGAAGATCCCGCGCACTCCGTACTCGGATTCCAGCCGGGATTTCAGCACATCGAGCTGCAGCGCTCCCACGACCCCGACCACGAGATCCGCTGAGTTGACCGGAATGAAGAGCTGAACCGCGCCCTCTTGCGCCAGCTGGCGCAGGCCCTTCTGCAGCTTCTTCATGCCGAGCGGATCCTCGAGTCGCACACGACGGAAGATCTCCGGTGCGAACGCAGGGATTCCGGTGAAGTGCAGGTCCTCTCCCTCGGTGAAGCTGTCGCCGATCTCGATCAGGCCGGTGTCGTGCAGGCCGACGATGTCTCCCGGAAAGGCCTCCTCGACGATCTCGCGCTCGTTCGCGAGGAACATCGTCGGGTTGTGCATCTTGATGTCCCGGCCGAGGCGCACGTTCTTCAACCTCTGACCTCGTTCGAAGCGCCCGGAGCAGATCCGCATGAACGCGATGCGGTCCCGGTGCTTCGGGTCCATGTTCGCCTGGATCTTGAACACGAACCCCGTACACTTCTCCTCTGCAGGCTCCACCCGGCGCTCGTCGGTCGGGCGGGGTTGCGGCGCCGGCGTGATCTCGGCGAACGCGCGGAACATCTCCTCGACGCCGAAGCCGGTGAGCGCGCTCCCGAAAAACACCGGCGTCTGGTGGCCGGCAAGGAAGGCCTCCCGATCGAAGTCCACGCCAGCACCGATCACGAGCTCCAACTCCTCGCGCAACTCGTCGGCGATGGTCCGACCGAGTATCGCCTCGAGGCGATCGTCCTCGAGCCCGACTTCGACGTAGTCGCCGCGGCCCGACTCGGCCGCGCCATCGAAGAGCAGCACCGAGCCGGCCGAGAGGTCGTAGACGCCCTTGAAGCCCTGGCCCATCCCGATCGGCCAGGTCATCGGGCAGCAGTCGATGCCGAGCACCTTCTCGACGTTGTCGATCACCTCGAAGGGATCCAGACCGTCGCGGTCGAGCTTGTTGATGAACGTCACGATCGGTGTGTTCCGCATGCGGCAGACGTTCATCAGTTTGATGGTCTGCGCCTCGACCCCTTTGGCGCTGTCGATGAGCATGAGCGCAGAGTCGACCGCGGTGAGGACGCGGTAGGTGTCCTCCGAGAAGTCGTTGTGGCCGGGCGTGTCGAGCAGATTCACGTCCCACCCGTCGTAGATGAACTTCATCACCGATGTCGTGACGGAGATGCCGCGCTCCTTCTCCATCTGCATCCAATCGCTCGTCGCGTAGCGCGCGGCCTTGCGCGCCTTGACGGTGCCCGCCATTTGGATGGCACCGCCGAGGAGCAGGAGCTTCTCGGTCATCGTGGTCTTGCCGGCGTCCGGGTGCGAGATGATCGCGAACGTACGTCGGCGGGAAATCTCGTGTCGAAGCCTCATGGTGGACCGAGTGGGTGTCGGGGTCGCGGCGCCGTACCTATGCACCACCCGGGCGCCGGATGCTACCCCGATTTGCCCGAGCGGGCAGACCCCGCCTCCCGTTTCCGGTCGTTCGACGGGCCCACGCGATGTTGACCGGCGATCTGCCCGGTTGTATCCGCTGAGGATGCGTCGTCCCTCGCCTACGGTGGTCGTTACCGCGCTCGTCGCGACCGTGTTTCACTCGATCTTCGTAGTGCGCGCCAGCTTCGTCGTCGCCGATCGGCGCGTGTTCACGCTCTTCGACGACGCCATGATCTCGATGCGGTACGCGCGCTCGTTCGCCGAGGGCCACGGCCTCGTCTGGAACCCCGGAGGTGCCCCCGTCGAGGGGTTCACCAACCTGCTGTGGACCCTGTGGATGGCCGTCCCACACGCGCTTGGCCTGCCCGATACGGGCGCGCCCCTCTTCGTCGCGGCCACCGGCATCGTGATCCTCCACGCTGCGGCCTGGGCCGCCCACACGCTGGCGCGCGAGCTCGCGCCAGACAACGCCGATGCGGCGGGAGACGCAGCGTTCGTCCTCACCCAAACCAGCTTTGCCCTCGTCTTCTGGACGCTGCGTGGAATGGAGGTCGGACTCCTGGCGGCCGTCGTGACCGTCGGAACGTGTGCAGTTCACCGACTCGCCAGCCGCCCCGACGGCGCGCGCGGTTCCGCGGCCGTCGCCGCCCTCTGCACGGTGGTCGGCCTTGCCACCCGCCCGGACGCCGTGGTCCCCGTCATCGTGTGGGTGGGGTGGCTGCTGGTGTCGGGCTGGCGAACGCCCCGGGTCCGCGGCGGCGCCGCCGGGCTCGTGGCAGCGGCCGCGGCCACCGTGGCCGTCCTCACCATCTGGCGCCTGCACACGTACGGTGACGCGGTGCCCAACACCTATTACCTCAAGGTTGAGGGCGTCGACGTGATCGAGCGCCTGACCCGCGGCTTGCGCTACGGCGCACTCTCGATACCCCGCGCATGGCTGCCATTCCTCATCGCCTGCGTCTTCGCCGCCGGACGCGCCCCGCGACGAATCGCTCGCCCGGGATTCGCATTGGCCGGCTTGCTCGTCGCAGCCCAATTCGCCTACTCGGCCTACGTCGGCGGTGACGTCTGGGAGTTCTTTCGCTTTGCCAACCGGTACACGGCGACGATCGTCCCGATTGCGGCCGCCCTGATCGCGACGATGTTGGCGGCGGAGACCGAACGGCCGCTCGCCG
>CAZFPM010000380.1:0-4090 GCA_964520965.1 uncultured Myxococcales bacterium | reverse complement strand
TCCGGGTAGGGGATCGGGATGATGAAACGACCGCCGCGCTCTCGGTACTCGGTCTGTTGGGCCAGGATCTCCCGACGGAAGTTCCAGGGCAGGAGCAGGGTGTAGTCGGGCATCTCGTCGAGCAGCTTCTCGGGGCCGGCGATGGGGATGTCGACGCCGGGCATGTAGCGTCCGTGCTTGTGCACGTTACGATCGACGATGAAGTCGATGTACTCGGGCCCGACCCCGCAGTAGTTCAGCAGGATCGCGCCCTTGGCCGCCGCCCCGTACCCCGCCACTCGTTTTCCGTCGGCCTTGAGCCCGTCGAGGATCTCGCGCAGCCGCGATTTGACCTCGGTCACGCGCTCGGCGAACGACAGGTAGTAGTCGAGGCCGTTCGCACCCGCATCGGACTCGCGGGCGAGGAATTCGCGCACCGAGTCCTCGACGGCCGCCGTCTTGGCGACCTGGACGCGAAGGGAACCTCCGTGGAGATCGGGGAAGTAGTCGACCCGGTTCAGCGAAAGCCCGTGTCTCTCGAAGAGATCGACCAGCGCGTGCACGGAGAAGTAGCAGACGTGCTCGTGGTAGATGGTGTCGAACTCGCAGTGCGTGATCAGGTCGACCACGTAGGGGAACTCGAACACCGCAATGCCGTCGTCCTTCAGGATGCGGGCGACGCCCCGGACGAAGTCGTTGGTGTCGGGCACGTGGGCGAGGACGTTGTTTCCGTGGACCACGTCGGCGAGCCTACCCTCGTCGTGCAGGCGGTCGGCCAGCGCGCTGCCGAAGAACTCGCACAGGGTCGGGACCCCGCGCTCGCGCGCCGCCCGAGCCTGGTTCGGAGTCGGGTCGATGCCCTGCACGGGAACGCCGCGGGCTACGTAGTATTGGAGCAGGTATCCATCGTTGCTCGCGACCTCGACGACGAGGCTGTCGCCGCCGAGCCCGCGCGCGTCGATCTGGTGCTCGACGTGGGCCTTCGAGTGAGCGAGCAACGCGTCCGAGAACGACGAGAAGTACAGGTAGTCGCTTCCGAAGAGCTCGTCCGGCGACACGGTCTCGGTGATCTGGACCAGTGTGCAGGCGCGGCACATGGCCACGGCGAGCGGGTAGCGGGGTTGGGGCGTGCCGAGCTGTTCGGCGCTCCGCAGGGCGTCCGACGGCGGCATATCGCCCAGCGAGAGGAACTCGTGGACGTCGTCCGAACCGCAGACCCGACACTTCGACAGCGTAAGGCTCTCCGCTGTCACGCGATCCACCTCAAGCCGTCATCGAGGCGTCCGGCGTCCTGGAACTCGCGCACATGGCGGATGCGCAGGTAGCGCGACGTGAAGAAGACGTCCTCGGTCACCTCGTTGGCCTTGTACGCCGCGTAGAGCTCTTCGACGCCGGCGCGCACGGTCCATTTGGTCTCGAACCCTGGAATTGCCCGTCGGATCTTGTCGCAGTTGACCCGGTAGTTGCGCACGTCGGGGCTGGCGTCGTTCGCGTAGGTCACCTTGCTGTCGGGCACGATCGACTCGACGATGTCGGCGACCTCGCGGACCCGGTAGTTCTCCTTGGTGTCCCCGACGTTGAAGACCTCGTTGTGGACCACGTCCCGGGGCGCCTCGATCACGGCGAGGAAGGCCCGAGAGATGTCCTCGATGTGGACCAACGGGCGCCACGGCATGCCGTCGCTCTTGATCAGCACGTGCCCGGTCGTGAAGGCGTAAGCGGTCAGGTTGTTGACCACGAGGTCGCCCCGCAGCTTGTTGGACATGCCGTAGGCTGTCGCGTTCCGCAGGAAGGTCGGGCTGAAGTTGTCGTCGGCCATCGGCGCCACGTCTTCTTCGACCTTCACCTTGGACACCCCGTAGGGCGTGACCGGCATGAGGGGAGCCGACTCGTCGATGTAGTCGTCACCCTGTGCGCCGTAGTTACTGCACGACGACGAGAAGACGAAGCGGCTCACGCCGGCTTCCTTGGCCAGCGCGGCCAGGCGCACCGAGGCGATGTGGTTGATGTCGAACGTGGATTGCGCGTTGAGATTCCCCAACGGGTCGTTCGAGAGACCGGCGAGGTGGAGCACGGCGTCGATGCCCGCCAGGTGCTCGAGCTGCGTGTCGCGCACGTCGAGCCGGACGCTCGGATCATGCGGTGTCGCCCCGCCCATGAGGCAGTGTTCGAAGAGGAAGTTGTCCAGGCCCACCACCTCGTGGCCGGCCTGCTTCAGCATCGGCACCAAGACGGCGCCGATATATCCATCATGTCCAGTGACCAGTACTTTCACGCGCTACTCCCAGGTTTTCCAAGGGGCTTGTTCGGACTTCCACAGGCGTTCGAGGCGAACCTTGTCCCTGAGGGTGTCCATGCACTGCCAGAACCCTTCGTGCTTATAAGCCGAGAGCTGGCCGTCGCGGGCGAGTCCGACGAGTACCGATGTCTCCAGAGACATCTCGTCGGCGTTTTCAGGTAGGTAATCGGCTACTTCGGGCTCGACGACGAAGAACGCGCCGTTGATCCACCCTTCGCCGATCTGCGGCTTCTCGGTGAACGACGTGACGCAATCCCCGTCGATCTCGAGCGCTCCGAAGCGCGATGGGGGTCGCACCGCGGTCACGGTCGCGATGCGACCTTGCTTGCGGTGGAACGCGAGCAATGCGTCCAGGTCGACGCTCGAGACCCCGTCGCCCCAGGTCATGAAGAAGGGCTCGTTGCCGATGTACGGCATCAAGCGCTTCAGCCGACCTGCGGTCAGGGTCGCGAGTCCGGTGTCGATCAGCCGGACCGTCCAGTCGTGTACGACAGAGAACGGCCCGGTTCGGTCGACCTCCCCCGAGGCGAGTTCCACGCGGAGGTCGCCGGCCAGCGAGGCGTAGTCCACCATGTAACGCTTGATGTACTCACCCTTGTAGCCGAGGGCGACGAGGAAGTCCTCGTGGCCGAAGTGGGCGTAGTGCATCATGATGTGCCACATGATGGGCCACGCGCCGATCTCGACCATCGGCTTGGGTTTCAATACGGTCTCTTCCGAGAGGCGCGATCCAACGCCTCCCGCCATGATTACGACTTTCACGACGAGCGTCTCCTCACTTGCGTTCGAAGCCCCTGGGCGGTGGTCCGGTCGCTCGAGAGGGCGAAGCCATCGGCCATCGGCCCCGTTCGAGTTGATACGACGAACGACAAGCTATTTCGGCGCCAGATCCCGGTCAAGATCGGCAGAGCGGAGACCGCGCGCGTGATGCGATTCTTCGCCTGGCTGATCGCCGCGCTGACCTTCCTCGCCTATCCGTTGGTCGCGTTCTGGCCCTACGAGTTCACCGAAGCCTTCGTCGTGAATCACGTCGAGCGCGGCTCCCTCGGCGGCTGGTCCTTTCCGGAGCGCGGCATCGTCCACACCGACGGCCCCCCCGAGTGGGTCGAAAAGGCGATAGGCACCCACGCCATCGACGTCGACCTCCGGGTCCGTCCGTCCTCCCTCGAGCAAGAGGGGCCCGCCCGGATCTTCACCGTCTCGTACGATGCCGACTACCGGAACGTCAGCGTCGACCAGCAGGGCGACGGCCTTAGCATTCGGCTCCGAACTGAGGGCCGCGACCACAACGGTCAGCCGGCGTTCGAGGTCCCGGGCGTCTTCGACAGCGACGACTGGATCGACATCCGCCTCTGGATCCGGAACGCCAAGCTCCACGTCGACGTCGACGACGAGCGCGTGCTGACCGAGTGGCTCCAACTGAATCCGCTCCGCCGGTGGGAGCCATCCTTTCACCTCGCGCTAGGCAACGATCTGAGCTGGGACCGCCCCTGGCTGGGAGACATCGACCGGGCCACGGTGACGGTCGGCGGTCGCACGCACGACTACGTGACCGACCCCACGCTGCTCACGCCCCCATGGTTCTTCAGGAACCAGCGCCCGCCCGGCGTCGCACCGTACACGTACGTCGAGAGAGACGACCTGCTGATCAACCTCTTCGGCTTCATCCCCCTGGGGGTCGTGTTCGGTTGCTGGCTGCGTCGGCGTCGATGGGGTTACCCGACGGCTGTTCTGCTCACGGGCCTGACGAGCCTCGCGATCGAGATCGTCCAGGCCTTCACACCGTCGCGCTTCCCCTCACTCAACGACCTG
>CAZFPM010000379.1:1847-4097 GCA_964520965.1 uncultured Myxococcales bacterium | reverse complement strand
AAGTCCTCGATGCCGTCGCCGTCGGTGTCGGCCACGTGCGGATCGGTTCCGACATCGTTCACCTCTTCGCCGTCGGTGAGGCCGTCGTCGTCTACATCGGGGTCGTTCGGGTCGGTGCACGTCGTTGCGAACTCGACATCGTCCGCGAGGCCGTCCGCGTCGCTGTCGGCGCGCGCCGCGTTGGTCTCGCAGTTGGGAATCTCGTATCGGTCGCCGTCGACGAAGCACGTCAGCGTCCCGGCGCAGTTCGTCGGGTCGTAGCCCCGTCGAGGTCGAAGTCCTCGGCCGGGTCGCGAAGGCCATCGCCGTCGCTCTCGTCGCTCGCCGGGTTCGTGCGGAATTCGTCGGTATCGCCCACGAAGGGCCGCGCCGTGTTGCGCGCCCGTGGGATACCGAGCCCCAACTCGACTCCATCGCGGATGCCGTCGCCATCGGTGTCCGGCGAGTTCATGTCGAGGCGATCGTCGTGCGAGAGGCCGTTGAGATTGCGGTCCTCGTAGCCGTCGGAGAGGCCGTCGTCGTCGCGATCGTCGTCGGTCTCGCACGCGACGAACGGACAGATCAACAGCTCGATGAAGTCGAGCAGGCCGTCTTCGTCGGAGTCCGAGCTGACCGGGTTCGGGTCCAGCGCGTCCGGGAAGTCCGGGATGCCGTCGGGGACCTGGACGAACGTGCCGATCGGAGTGCCGTCGGGCGTCGTATCCCAGGCGAGCCGGTCGTCGATCACGCGATCGGCGCCGAATGGGGGCCCCGGCAGCAGGTCGCTGTCGTGATCCGAGTCGATGTCGAAGGGGTTCGACTCGAGGTCGATGATTTCGTGTCCGTCGGTCAACCAGCCGTACGAATCGGGCACCAGCCCGTCGTAGAGCCGGTAGCCGTCGCCGTCGGTGTCCGCTTCCAACGGATCGATCACACCGGACGGGAGCTCGACCCGGATCGTCACCGAATCCAGGTCACCGATTCCGGGGATCCCTTCGATGAACCCCGCCGCCGGAGCGGTGACCTCGATCGCGTCGAAGGGCCCTCCGAGCGGCACGATCGCGATGCGGTCGACTTCGAGGACGGGAGCCAGGCCACCGACCGTCGTCCACCGGATATCGAAGAGAGGCTCGGGGCGGAAGGTGCCGATATGTCGCTACTCCATCGCGTCGGTGAAGTCGACGTTCGAGGTGGAGAAACGCGCGCCCGTGTCGACATCGAAGATGTTGTTGCTGGTCCGCACGAAGCCGGTGTCGATCCGCCCACGCACGAAGATGTCGTAGTCGAGGCGGGAGACGAACCCCCAGTCACCGGCGATGCCGAAGAGCAGGCCACCGGTCGCGCCGTTGACGATCTGCTGACCGTTGCTCGCGCCCGCGTCGGCTACGCGCGTCTCAGACGGATCGGCGTGGTGCTCGATCTCGAACCAGAACGCGTTCCACGACTCGTCTCCATCGTCGATGCCGTCGCCGTCGCTATCGGGATCGTCCGCGAGGGTCGGCATGCGGGTTGCGTCGCCGTCCATCTCGACGACACCCGCCCGATCGACCCGCACGCCACCCGCCAGCGAAGGGTCGAGCACGGTGATGCGCACGTCGGGGCTCGTGGCAGCGATCGTGTCGGTCGACAGCCACCGATCACCGAGCAGATCGGTCCGGTCGTCGGGTCTGGGGAGCACGCGGATCCCGAAGGTCTCGCGCACCGGCGCGGAGCCGCCCATCTCGACCACGACCTCGAGCCGAATGGGCTCGGCGACGAGACCGTCGCGGGCCGCGATCGAGGGGCCGGCGCGCGCGACGACGCGGAAGCGCTGGCCTGGCTCGAGGTCGCCGATCACCATCGTGCCGAGCATCGGGTCGGCCGCGCCGGCCGCCAACACGACGCCCTGTGCGCCTCGCTCGCCCGGCTCCAGCTCGGATGGTCGATCGAAGTCCGGTGCGTCGCGCAGCCAGGCGTTGTGGCCGTCGACCAGCTCGCGAGCGTCGGGGATCAGGTCGTTGTCGGCGTCGGGATCGAGGGGATCCGGGTCGGGACCGTCGGGGACCGTGTCGTCGTCGGTGTCCGGATCGAGCGGGTCGGCGCCGGCATCGATCTCGTCGCCATCGAGGAGTCCGTCGTCGTCGCTGTCGTCGTCGAGCGGGTCCAGGCCGAGTCCGAGCTCCGCTCCGTCTTCGAGGCGATCGTCGTCCGTGTCGACCCGGGTTGGCGACGTGCCGATGTCGATCTCCTGGCCGTCGAGGAGTCCGTCGCCGTCGGTGTCCGGGTCGAGCG
>CAZFPM010000379.1:0-1837 GCA_964520965.1 uncultured Myxococcales bacterium | reverse complement strand
GCGGGTCGCTGCCGTGGACGTCGACCTCGTCGCCGTCGCTGACTCCGTCGGCGTCGCTATCGCCGAGCAACGGTTCGGTGCCGCGCGAGACCTCGTCGCCGTCGAGCAATCCGTCGTCGTCGCTGTCGTCGTCGCCCGGATCGGTCCCGTGCGTGTGCACCTCGTCACCATCGAGGAGTCCGTCGTCGTCGCTGTCCGGGTCGACGGGCGCGGCGTCGTCGCCATCGCTGAGCCCGTCGTCGTCGAGCGGATCGGTGGGTCCGCGGACCTCGTCGAGGTTGCTGAGCCCGTCGAGGTCGAGGTCGCCGGCCGCGTCATCCGGGTCCGCGGGGTCGAGCCCGAGATCGATCTCCACGCCGTCCTCGATCTCGTCGCCATCGCTGTCGACCGACCCGATGTCGGTACCGAGGTCGTACTCCTCGCCGTTGGTCAGTCCGTCGTCGTCGTCGTCGTCGTCGGCATCGCTCGGATCGGTGGGGTCGAGCCCCCACGCGACTTCGACCGCGTCCGGGATGCCGTCGCCGTCGGTATCGGCGTCGAGGGGATTGGACCCGTGCAGTACGATCTCGTCTCCGTCGAAGAGTCCGTCATCGTCGCTGTCATCGTCCGCCGCGTTGATCAAGCCGTCGCCGTCGAAGTCGACGAGCGCATCGGGCTCCTCGCCGTCGAGGAGGCCGTCGTCGTCGCTGTCGTCGTCGAGCGGGTCGAGGCCGACGTCGATCTCCTGGCCGTCGGTCAGTCCGTCCGCGTCGGAGTCCCGCCCGCGCAGGTCGGTCCCGAGGGTGACCTCGGC
This sequence comes from uncultured Myxococcales bacterium, assembly GCA_964520965.1. Lineage (GTDB taxonomy): Bacteria > Myxococcota_A > Bradymonadia > REDH01 > REDH01 > CAZFPM01. The sequence continues at coordinate 1,044 of CAZFPM010000379.1, read as the reverse complement.
ACCGTCGACCAGTCCGTCACCGTCGGTGTCGGGGTTCCGAATGTCGGATCCCGCAGCGAGCTCGTCGAGGTTCGTCAGCCCGTCGTCGTCGAGATCGCCGAGAGCATCGGCGGGGTTCCCGGGGTCGAGCCCGACCCGCAGCTCCGTCTGATCGTCGATGCCGTCGTCGTCGGTGTCGGCGAGGGTCGGGTTGGTGAAGTGGATCGTCACTTCGTGCAGGTCGGTCAGCAGGTCGTCGTCGGTGTCGCCATCGAGGGGGTCCGTGCCGTGGGTGCCGACCTCGGCGCCGTCGGACAGACCGTCGCCGTCGCTGTCGCCACGCCGCGGATAGCCCGTCGTCGTCGGTGTCCGCGAGCACCGGCGAGGTGCGGTGGACGTCGACCTCGTCGCCGTCAGTGAGCCCGTCGTCGTCGGTATCGTCGTCGAGTGGATCGGTTCGGCGGAGCAGCTCCGCACCGTCACCGATGCCGTCGTCGTCGCTGTCGTCGTCGAGCGGGTCGGTCCCCAGGAGGTGCTCGTCGGAGTCCGAGAGCCCGTCATCGTCGGTGTCGGGATCCAGCGGATCCGTGCCGTCGTCGATGAGCTCCTCCGTATCGGTCCTTCCGTCGCGGTCGGTGTCGGGCGCGGCGGGGTTGGTTCCCGCGGCGGCCTCGTCCGGGTCGAGCGTTCCATCACCATCGGAATCGGCGAGCGTCGGGTCCGACCCGTGGAGCTGGATCTCGTCGCCATCGGTGAGTCCGTCGTCGTCGGAGTCCGGGTCGAGCGGGTCGGTGGGCAGGAGCTCGGCCTCCTGGTAGTCGGTGAGTCCGTCACCGTCGGTATCCGGGTTGTCCGGGTCGGTGCCGAGCTCGGCCTCGCGCTCGTCGTCGAGCCCGTCGTCGTCGGAGTCGGGGCCAGTAGGCACGACGATGTCCGGGTCTTCGGGTACGTCGTCGCCGGTGTCACTCGGCACGTCGTCGCCGGTCTCGCCGTGCGTGTCTCCTGGTGCGTCGCCGTGCGTGTCTCCTGGTGCGTCGCCGTGCGTGTCTCCTGGTGCGTCGCCGT
>CAZFPM010000378.1:0-4106 GCA_964520965.1 uncultured Myxococcales bacterium | reverse complement strand
CCGGAGATCGTCGAATGACAGCCGGCAACGAGGCGCGCTGCCACTCCTGCGGCGCCGGCGATCTGCGACACTTCTTCGAGGTGCGCGACATCCCGGTGCACAGCGTGCTGTTGATGCCGACCCGCGAGGAAGCGACGAGCTATCCGACCGGCGACCTGCGGCTCGGCTTCTGCGATCGCTGCGGCTTCGTGCAGAACAGCCTCTTCGACGCGAGCGTGCACGAGTATTCCACGCGCTACGAGGAGACACAGGGCTTCTCCGCGAGGTTCAACCGCTTCCTCGAAGACCTCGCGCAACGGCTCGTCGACCGGCACGATATCCGCGGCAAGCACGTGCTGGAGATCGGCTGCGGCAAGGGCGAGTTCCTGGAGCTGCTCTGCCGGGTCAGCGGCAGCCGGGGCACCGGCATCGACCCCGGCTACGTGCCGACGCGCCGCCCGGGGACCGAAGACGTCGACCTGACGTTCATCCAGGACTTCTACGGCGAACGCTACGCCGATATCGACGCCGACGTCGTCTGTCACCGCCACACGCTGGAGCACATCCAGCCGACACTGGCGTTCAGCCAGCTCGTGCGGAAGCACTTCGAAGGTCGGCCCGACGCCCTGCTCTTCGTCGAGATCCCAGACGTGCGCCGCGTGCTCGAAGAGCCGGCGTTCTGGGACATCTACTACGAGCACTGCTCCTACTTCAGCGCCGGCACCCTCGCCCGACTCCTTCGCCGCTGCGACTTCGACATCGTCGACCTGTGGACGGACTTCGACGACCAGTACCTCTTCGTGGTGGCCCGGCCGGGCGACGGCACCAACCCTCTTCTCCCCGGTGAGGACGATCTCGACGCCATGCGAAGCGCCGTGGACCGCTTCGCCGCCGTTTGCGACGAGACGATGGCCCGTTGGCGGGCCGACGTCGCGCAATGGAAGGCGGAAGGGAAACGCGTCGTGGTCTGGGGATCGACATCGAAAGGGGTCGCCTTCCTCACCACACTCGGCCTGACCGAGGAGGACGTCGGCTACGTCGTCGACATCAACCCGCATCGGCAGGGCAAGTACATGCCCGGGAGCGGCCACCAGATCGTCGGGCCCGACGCCATGGCCGATTACCGGCCCGATGTCGTGATCGTGATGAACCCGATCTACTGCGACGAGATCGCCGCCGACCTCGCGGCCCGCGGGGTCACCGACGCGAAGCTGGTTCCCGCATGAGTGGAGATCGGCGGTGCCCGGCGTGTGGGGCCTCCGTCGACCGCGTCGTCGCGGACTTCGGCGAGGTCCCGGTCTATTGCAACGTGCTGTGGCCCGACCGCGAGTCGGCGCGAGAGGCGCGCCGCGGCGAGATCCGGCTCGGTCTCTGCGAACAGTGCGGCCTGATCCACAACCTGACCTTCGATCCGAGCCGCGTCGAGTACACGTCCGACTACGAGAACTCGCTGCACTTCTCGCCACGCTTCGATCAGTACGCGCGCGCGCTCGCGAACGACCTCGTCGAGCGTCACGGCGTCCGCGACAAGCAGGTCATCGACATCGGCTGCGGCAAGGGGGACTTCCTGCGGCTGCTGTGCGAGGCCGGGGACAACACGGGATTGGGGTTCGACGCGAGCTTCGAGCCCGAGCTGGCGAACGCGGACGATCCCTTCCGGGTGGTCCGAGATCTCTTCACGACCGATTACGCCGATGAGGCGGCCGATCTGATCTGTTGCCGACACGTGCTCGAACACATCGATGCGCCCGGGCCCTTCCTGGCGCACGTTCGGAACGTGGCCGCGAACCGAAAGGGGAGCGTGGTGTTCTTCGAGGTCCCCAACGCCCAGTACATGGTCGACGAGTTGGCGATCTGGGACATCATCTACGAGCACTGCACGTATTACGCGCCGATCGCGCTCGAGGGGCTCTTTGCCCGTAGCGGACTCAGACCCGGGAAGGTCTACACGACGTTCGACGACCAGTTCCTCTGCATCGAGGCCGAGGTCGCCGAACCCGAGGAGCCGGCGTCGAGCGCGCCGAGGGTCCGGGAGCTGGCTGCGAGCGCCGAACGCTTCGGGGAGCACTGCCGGGCGAAAGTCGAGCGCTGGCAGCAGCAGCTCACGACCTGGGCGGACGAGGGCCGCAAGGTGGCGGTCTGGGGGGCCGGCTCGAAGGGCGTGACCTTCCTGAACGTCGCCGGCGGCGACCGGGTGTCCGCGGTCGTGGACATCAACCCGCGCAAACACGGACGCTTCGTGGCCGGGGCCGGGTTGGAGGTCGTCTCGCCGGACGCGCTGACCGAAGCGCCCGTCGACATCGTGCTGGTGATGAACCCGGTCTACCGGGACGAGATCAAGACGATGCTCGCGGAGCGCGGCCTCGAGGTCGACGTCCAGGTCGTCTAGCCTCGACGCCGGATCCGCGTTCACCGGCGTTCAGAGCGGACCGGTCACGTTGAGCACGTAGTCACCCGTGCGACCGTCGAACCCGGCGACCACGATGCTGACGACCTGGCCGGCGTCGAGCACGACCGTTGCGCGCGATTGCAGTCCGTCGCTGTCGTCGTTGCACACCAGTCGGTCCGCGGGCGACGCGCACTCCCCGTCGAAGACACCGAGCATCGTGTCGAACGACGACCCGAAGGTGTCGAACACCCACTCGCCCGCCGACGGCGTGGTCCAGGTCCACGAGACGTCGGCGCCACCGGGGAGCCGCGCGCAGTCCAACACATATTCCGTCGCGGCGTCTTCGTTGGAACCCGTCGCCACGCCCTCCCCTACCGCGGAACCGAGATCGGCGTCGGCGCAGACGACCGGGCACGGTTCGGTGCCGTCGCAGTCGCCGTCGCGGCAATCGATGTCTCCGTCGTTATCGTCGTCGATGCCGTCGTCGCAGACAGCCTCGTCGCCAGGCAATGCTGGCGGCGCGACCTCGTCCGAGCTCGCAGCCCGGACCGTGCCGTCGAGATCCCACGCGGGCAACGGAGACGTCCCGAGGAACGCCAGGATCGTCGGAAACACATCCATGTGAATCACGGTGTCGACGAAGACCCCGACCGGGCGGGTCGGGCCGGCGAAGATGAAGGGGACTCGGCGGTACGGAGGTGCCAACCCGCCGTGGCCGGTGCCGACGCCCCCGTGGTCGGTCGTCACCACGATCAGCCAATCCTCCTCCGCCAGGTTCGGACGGTCGAGAATCGCGTCGAGCAGCCGGCCCGCCAGCGCATCGACACCGGTGATCGCCTCCAGGTACGCCGGGTTCTCCGGCGAGAATCCGGACGCATGCCCCGCGTGGTCGACGTCATCGAGGTGGATCACGTAGAGGTCCCGATCCTCGCCGCGCAGCTGCTCGGCCAGCAGGTCCGTGACGAAGTCCGCGCCGCCGACCATGCGGAAGTCCGAGGCGTCGGGTTCGTGGATGGACATCGCGAAGGGCGCCCACTGCGCCGTGAGCGCGACCGACAGGCCGAGATCGTGTCGGGCACGCCAGGCGAACGTGGGGTAGTCCCACACACGGCGGTCGAGAGCACCATTGTCGGTGACACCGTTCTTGTCGGAGTCGACGCCCGTCATCAACGCGGTCCAGCCGGCGGACGAGTCGGTGACGCTGGAGAGCTGCGTGGTGCCGTCGAGGGTCCACGCGGCGTGCCGTCGCAGGACATCGAAGGTCGGCGTGTCCGCGACCATCATACCGTCTGGGCGCATGCCATCGACCCCGATGAAGAGCGCTCGGGGGCGCGACGCGTCCGCGGGCGCGAGGAGCGCACGCAGGTTCACCGGCAGGCGCGCGAGTACGAGGCTGCCGCCGGACTCTGTGAGCGAGACGCCAACGGCGTGGCGCCCGGACGACACACCGTCCGGGTCGACGGACACGACCAGGGCTCCATCGGCGAACGCAGCGTGCAACCAGGGCGCTTCCGTGAGGACCTGCAAGGGTCCGCAACGCTCGATGTCCGCGTCTACGGCGACGCGCCCGAGCTCGGTCGGATCGCCGGGCCAGTAGAAGACATCGATGCCCTCGGCACCCAGCGTGACCGGGCCGCGATCGTCACAGAGTGGCGGCCCGACCTCGGCCGCGTCGGCGTCCGCATCGCCGTCACTCGTCTCGGTGTCGGCGCCGTCCTCGGGCGTCCCGTCGGTCGTC
>CAZFPM010000377.1:0-4112 GCA_964520965.1 uncultured Myxococcales bacterium | reverse complement strand
CGACAGCGACGACGCCGGAGCCGATGGGGACGCCACGCATCAAGGCGACGTCGGCCTGGGCGATGTGGCTCCCCTCGACGGAAATGACGCCAGCCACGGTGTGACGGGGGCAGGAGAGAAGAAGGCCGGCGTGAGCCTGAGGCGATTGGACCGACTGGCCTACAACAACATCATTCGCGACCTGCTGGGTATGGACTCGAAGCCTGCGGATGCCTTTCCGCCGGACCCGGGCGCCCTTGGTTTCGACAACCTGTCGGACCACCTGAGCATCTCCCCCCTCTTGATGGAGCACTTCGTTCGGGCAGCGATAACGCTCGGAGAGGAGGCCCTCGCGGAAGAGACCTCGACGCCTTTCGAGCATGTCGTGGAGGTCGAGACCCTCGAAGCCCCCCCCGAGTCCTTCGCGATCCCCGGCGTCGGTGTCGGCGTGTACTCTCTGTACCCGCTTCAGGCCCCGGTCCAAGTGCCAGAAGCAGCGACGTATACCTTCGAGGTCGTCGCCTACAAGGAGCTCCTCTACTGGACTGGCCAGGCCCCGCCGCAATTGGCGCTGCTGGTCGATGACGAGACCATCGGCACATTTGCCGTGGTCGCCGACATCGAGACGCCGGAGACCATCTCTGTAGATGTGGATCTGACGGCGGGACTTCATCGCTTTGCCGTTCGGGTGATGAACCCTCAGTACCAGATCGCCGAGGACCTCAATTTCGAGGGGGTCGTCGTGGTGGTAGATAGATTCCGGGTCGCCTCCCCCGACGTGCAGATCACGCACACCACGCCGCGGGAGGAGATCCTGATCTGCAGCCCCGAGAGCAGCACGCCTGCGGCATGCGCCGAGACGATCCTGCGAGCGTTCGTGCGCAAGGCCTGGCGCCGCCCGCCCAGTGACCTGGAGATCGCTCGTCTGGTCGAGTTCGTTACGGGGGCGGTCGAGCAGGGAGATGGCTTCGAGGCCGGAATCAAGACGGCGCTGACTGCCAGCCTGCTCTCACCACACTTCCTCTTTCTGGTCGAAGACCATCCAGAAGGGGAGGCCCCCTCCACCCTCGCCTTGACCGATCATCAGGTAGCCGCTCGCCTCGCGCATTTTCTCTGGAGCTCGATGCCAGATGACGCGCTCTCGGATGCCGCCGATCAGGGGGAAGTCCACACCGCTGTGCAGATCGAGGCCCAAGCTCGGCGCATGCTGGCCGATCCCAAGTCAGTGTCGCTCTTCGACAACCTGGCCGACCAGTGGATGTTGGCGCGCACGATCGACACCATCCAGCCCAACCCGGTCGTCTTTCCGAGCTTCGACAACGACCTGCGGACGGCCATGGCCGATGAGGTCCGCCTCTTCTTGCGGTCGTTTGGTGACCTCGAAGGGAACCGCTCGATCTTCGACCTCCTCCGCTCGACGGACCTCTTCGTCCGGGATCCGCTGGCCGAGCACTATGGCCTCGATCCCGTAGGCGATGACTTCGTGCACCTCGAGACCAACGACGTGGCCCGGGGCGGCATCCTCAGGCAAGCGGGTGTCCTCGCTGCGACCTCCCACCCCTTCCGTACGTCTTATACCCGCCGCGGGGTGTGGATCCTGGAGAAGCTCCTCTGCGAGCCCATCGGAGGCGTACCCGTCGTTCCCGGCGGAGTGCTCGAAGATCCGCCGGATGGCACGACGGGCCTCAATGACACGGCGACCCTGATCCAGCACATCTCGGACCCGCTCTGCATGAGCTGCCACATTGCTACGGACCCGCTGGGACTTGGGCTTGAGGCCTATGATGCAATCGGGGAGCAGCGCGAGGTCGACCCGAACTTCTTTGACGAGCTGGAGGCCATTTTCGACCCGGACTTGCTGCTGAGGACTCCCGAGGCCGTGATCGAGAGGATCGCCGACGATCCGGCGTTCCTGCACTGCGTGGTGCAGAAGATCTATAGCTATGCGCTCGGGCGATTGCCGTTGGCGAGCGACGACGTCGTGGTCGACGGACTCGTCGAACAGCTCGCCGCCGTGGACTACAGCTTCCGGGAACTGCTCGTGCTCATCGCCACGAGTCCCCCCTTCCGGGAGCGCCTCTCGGTAGCCGACGACAGCGAAGAAGAACGACAGGAGGGAGAGACACCATGACCCACCGACCATCACTTAGCCGCCGGGCCTTCCTTGGCGGCGCCGGAGCCATGGTTGCGCTCCCCTTTCTGGAGTCCGTGTTTCCGCGCGGCGTGCGAGCCGCTACGGGGCAGGACGCTCCGACTCGGCTGCTGTTCTATTACGTGCCCAACGGCATTCACATGACGGACTACACACCGACGGCGACGGGGGCGGACTGGGAGGTCACTCCCATCCTGGTGCCGATGGACCGACATCGGGACGAGATCCATATCCTGAGCGGGCTGGGCAATGGAGCGGGGACGGTATACAGCGGGGCCCCGCACTCCCACGCTACTGGCACGCTGCTGACCGGGACGCCCCTCGTCGAATATGTGGGCGGGCAGGTACAGACAGGGGTGTCGATGGACCAGCTCGCTGCGCAGGCGCTCGGATACCAGACGCGTTTCCCGTCGCTCGAGCTGGGCTCGGTCTCCCAGGCCCAGCAACTCGGGGTCTGCGAAGAGGGGTTCAGCTGTGCGTACCTGGAGAGCATCGCCTGGGCAGGCCCCAAGTCACCGCTGCCCAAGATGAACGATCCCCGGGCGGTCTTCGAGCGGCTCTTCGAGGGCTTCGACCCGGCGACCACCGAGCGCGAGCGGACGGCCCGCAAGGCCAAGCGCCGCAGTGTGCTCGACTACGCTCTGGACGAAGCACGTATTCTGCGCACCAAGCTCTCGACGCTCGACCGTTATCGCCTCGATGAGTACATGGACAGTATCCGAGAGCTCGAGCGCAGGTTGGACCTGTTACCCGCAACGTGTAACGAGCCCGGCGAGCCCGGCGAGCCGCCCGACTTCCCGACTCACGTGGACCTCATGGCCGACATGATGGTCCTGGCGCTGCGGTGTGACCAGACGCGCATCGTGACCTACATGATGCAGAATGGGTTCAGCTCCCTCGTCTACGACTTCCTCGGCATCGACAATGGCCACCACGCCCTGACCCATCACAAGGGCGACGAGACCATGATCGAGCAGGTGGTCATGATCAACCTCTGGGAGATGGCCCATTTCGCCAACCTGCTCGACAAGATGCGGGCGGTCGATGACGGAGAGGGGACGCTGCTCGACCACAGCGCGGTGGTCTTCTTCAGCGGCATGGGTGACGGCAACCAGCACCTGAACACCAACCTCCCGGTCATCCTCGCGGGCCGCGCCGGGGGCGCTCTGACCCCGGGACGGCACACCATGTACGCCATCGAACCCAATGCCGACGAACACACTGCCAACGACGACTATCGAACCATCTCTGACCTCTATATCGCGCTCCTGTCCATCATGGGCCTGGACATCGAGACGTTCGGTATCGATGGCACGGCCCCCCTCGAAGGGCTCGGCGAGTAAGCCGAGCCCAGCTCAGAATCCACGAGACATCCCCAGACATCGAGAGGGACCATGGCTTCACTTCAACTCGAAGACGGCACCATCATCGAAGCGTTCGACGCGGTCGTCGACGCGGTTTCACCACTTGGTATCGTCCTGGCGAGCGCCCCATTGGATGACGAGGAATTGGGCCAGGTTCTCGCTCGTCCAGTCCTCTCGGCCGAGGAGAAGGAGGGCGTGTTGGCGAGCCTGAGCGGTCAGATCGAGAGATTGGCCGGTGGCCAGGGATACGGTGGGTGTGACCTCGTCGTGTTGCACCCGGAGGTGGACAACCTCGACGCGCTGCTCGAGACCTTCGCCCGATGCCACACACACACCGATGACGAGGTGCGCTACATCGTCGATGGAGAGGGGGTCTTCGGTGTCGTCTTGCCCGATGGGGGCCAGGCAGAGCTGACCGTCAGAGCGCCGGAGTATATCAGCGTGCCGCAGGGGCTCGAGCACTGGTTCCACCTGACGGACGCGCGTCGCATCAAGGCCGTCCGTGTCTTCATGGAGGGCGAGCGTTGGGCGGCAGACTTCACCGGCACCACGGTGCGCTTCCCCCTCACCTGAGGGCGTTCATAGCGGCGTTCACCGTCGGAACGGAGCGCGTGTTC
>CAZFPM010000376.1:0-4139 GCA_964520965.1 uncultured Myxococcales bacterium | reverse complement strand
TGGCAAACCCACTCGTCCAGGTCGCACGGACCGCAGGGGTCGCCGAGCGCGGCCGAGAGCTCCGCGCAGCCGCCGCAGGCGTCCAGCCTCTCATCTCCTTCGTCGCCCTCGCACTGCAGCGCCCCGCCGTCTTCCGCGCAATCCAAAGTCCCGGAGCCGCACGCCCCGCAGGGGTTGTCGGGCCCGTTGGGCAACCCGTCCCATGTCAGCGGCACGCAGCCGCCGCAGACGTTGCGCGCGTCCTCGTCGCGATCCCCGACGCACTCGAGGGACTCTCCGCTCGCGTCGCAGGCCATCACGCCCGACCCGCAGATTCCGCAGGGCTCTCCGACCGCGCCCTCCAGCTCGCCGCAGCCCCGACAACCGTTCGGCGTGCATTCGACGGTCGGACAGATGATGTCGTTGGGGCCGGTGCAGGCATACCCTTCGCAGTCGATGTCCAGCTCGTCGCAGCCACCGCACACGTTTCGCTCCTCGTCCTCTGCCGGCACGACGCACGCCACGCCGTCGAACGGCGCGATCCCGAGCGCATCGATCCCAGCGTTCGCGCAGGTCCAGCTGCCCGGGGCGCACGCGCCGTCGAACTCGCACTCTGTGCCGGGCTCGACATCGAGTTCGGCGCAACCGCCGCAGACGTTCTCTGAGTCGTCGACGTCGCAGACCAATGCCTCGGTTCCGTCGCAGGAGAGGGAGCCTTCGGCGGCACACCCACAAGCGCCGCCCGGCGCCGCGCTGGCTCCTCTGTACTGGAGCTCGTCGACCCCGCCGCATGCGTTCTCCGCATCGACGCAGTCGGTCGTCTCGGTACTCGTGCAGACGAGAATCCCCTCGACACCGTCGCCGGTGCAGGCATCTCCGGGCGCTCCGGGCAACACCGCGCACCCTCCGCAGCCGTTGTTGCGAGCGCCTTCGCACCCGACCCCGCCGGTCTCCGCGCACGCGGTCGCCCCATCGCCGCATGTGCCGCAGGCGACCCCCGGTTCGACGGGCAACGTGCCGCAGGAGTCGCAGGCGTTCGTCCCCGTGGGCCGCGAGCAACGCACCTGGTCGGCGCCGTTGCAGTACACGATGCCGCCACCACACGGACCGCAGGGGTCGCCCGGCAGAACGGAGGCGCCGTCGATCGTCAACGCGACACAGCCGCCGCACGCCTGCAGCTCGCAGTCCGGCGGAGAGATTTCTGGAGCATCGATGTCGGGGACGTCGACTTCGGGGACGTCGGTGTCGTCCGCGTCCACATCGCCCGAATCGGCGGGCCCGCCGTCGACGGCTACACAGGAGTTGCGGACGCAGGCACTCCCAGCGGGGCAGTGTTCGTCGGTGCCGCACTCGATGTGGCGGAATGATGTGTCGCAGGCCCCGACCGCCGCAGAAACCACGAATATCGCCACGAGGATGGCAGGAGCTTGCGCTGCAGAGGCGGACGAGCATGACGAGTGCATAGACATCTTCAGTCCAGGTCGAGGGTTGCTGGCCCCATCAAATGCAACGTCGGTGCCAGTCCTCACGCGCGTGACCGCTGACTGGCAAGCCGCGGCGCAGCCTCGCACGGACCCGTGCGGCTCACAAGGCTCGCCCGCCGCTCGCTCGCGCCGCGGCGCCGCCCTCGCAGCGGAGTCGTCTGCGCGACTCACCGTGTCGCGCCGAGTGACGAGTCCGTTTCCGCCGACGAGGTGCAACCAGACAGGGCGTTGCGCCGGGAGCCGGTGTCACACCGTGGTACGTGACACTCGCGCTGAAGGGCGGTCTACTCGCTCGCGGGTCCCCGAGCCACTCCGCCTCGCAATACTCCGCCGACCTTGGATCCCACGTGCACAGCGCCCGGACGCCGGGTCACCGACCAGGAACCGGCGGCGGCTCGCCTCTCGATCTTCGCGCCACACAGGTCTCCGCGGGTGGTCCGTCTCGTCGATCTGCCGTTGACCATCGGCCGGGGCGATCGCTGCGACGTTCACCTCGACGACGCCACGGCGTCGTCGACGCACGCGCGGCTGGCGCCGAGCGGCGGTGGATGGAGGATCGAAGATCTCGATTCGACCAACGGTACCTTCGTCGACGGCGAGCGGAGCGCGGGCGGGCGGCTCTCGGACGGTTCGGTGGTGCGGGTGGGCGCGACCCTGTGCGTCTTCGAGAGTGGGCTGGCTCTGGACGCCGACGATCCCCGAGCCTTTCGAACGCAGGCTCTTGACGCGGAGGTGCGGCGCTTATCCGGGAGCGACGCGGCGGTGTTGCTGCTCGGCCCAACGGGCGCGGGCAAGGGCTACCTGGCGGCGAAGGCCGCCTCGTTCGTCGCATGTGCGGCCCGCAACTGAACAACCGTGTCGGGAGCCAGCCCGCCGCCGACCGCCGCGAGCGTGCGCAGCGCGTGCAACTTCTGGTCGTAGCGGCTCTTCACCAGGGCCGCACGGGCACCGATCTCCCGGTAGATGGTCGTGTTCGTGAGCCGTTCGAGAATCGCGGCGCGCTCGTGTGCGGGTGCGCGTATGAAAGCGTCGAACTGCCCCTGGGCGAGGAGCATGGAGCGGTTGAAGTCCGCGACACGAAACCCCTCGAGCAGTTCGTGGAACGCGAGACGCTGCTCCCCCTTCTTGTTTGACGAGAACAGTAGCTCCCAGGAGCCGTCTGGCCCCAGCCGTTCGATGCTGCGTTCCGGGTCCTGCAGGTTCGCGCCCGGCTTCTTCCGCGCGCGCCGACACGCCCACCGCGCTCGGTATCGCTGTCGACCACCGTTCTCGAGCTTCGAGAATTCGAGCTCCGCCGAGCAGTCGCCCGCGCCGCGACTCATCACCGCGCGGGGGTCGGTAGGGCTGCCGTTGAGGGCGCCGTCGAGGCGCGGTGTCTCGCCGAACAAGGCCAGGCTGACCGCATCCATCAGCGTCGATTTTCCGCTCCCCGTCGGACCGTGAATCAGAAACAGACTGGCGCCCTGGAGCGCGGCATCGAGGTCGACCGAGTGGGTTCCGTAGAGGCTGTTCAGGTTGTGGGTCTCGATGCGGTGGATCTTCACGACATGTCCCCCTGACTCAGCTCGATCCGGTCGATGTCCGCGAGCATCGCCTCTAGTGTCTCCGCGTCTGCGGAGGCCAGCGTGCCAAACGCGTCTCTGAGTTTGGTGCGCTCCTCGTCCTCGACCTGCCGGGCGTCGCACAAGAGGTCGAACACCTGCACGGGGCGCAGCTCGTCGAGCGCGGGCAGTGCCGGCGCGGCCTCGCTGCTCGCCTCGACGAGCGACCGTTGTTGCACTTCGACAAGCACCGGACGCGCCTCGTCTGGATGATGGGCGACGGCCTCGTTCAGGCGACGATTGAGGCCGGGCTCGACCATCGGTGTCTCGACACATACGTGGACGAGAGGAGGGAGGCGGGTCTCCCATCGGAGCGCGGCCAGGTCGGCGAGGACAGCCTCCGGGGGCCCCGTCAGCTGAACGAGGTCGCGGCTCCTCGGCACCCCAACCTGCTCCACGCGTGGCGGCTCGTCTCCTACGATCACGGCGCTCACGTCGTCGGAGCCCCTGTTTCGCAAGGGGACGACCATTCGCTCCAGGCGCTCGCCAGAGGCGGGCACGCCGCCCACGATATGCACGTCCATGGCTGCGAGGACCGCCTCGGGCGCGTCGAGGCCCGACGCCGAGTCGTGGTTCCCGCCGACGACCACGACGTCACGCACCCCCGTCGAGGCCGCCCCTGCCAGGAATCGATAGTAGATCGCCTGTGCTTCGGCCGACGGGTGCATCGAGTCGAACACGTCTCCGGCGACCACCAACACGTCGATCTCCCGTGCGGCCAGGGTCTCGCGGAGCCACTCGAGAAACCACCGCTGCTCGTCGGTGCGGGAAGCCGGGCCCGTCGATGCGCCAAGGTGCCAATCCGATGTGTGAAGTAGACGCATTGCGATCTCCGTACCGAGCCGAGGTCAGCCCCCGCGTGGCGTTTCGAACCGGTCTGCGAGGCAGCTGCGGCCCGCGCCGAGGAGCACCGGTGCACGATGTGGCGAGCAGCTGCCCAGAGCACCGTCTGCGAAGGCGACGAACCTACCAGCGGTTGCCCCGCAGGTCACCGGTTCCGGGCCGTCGCAGCGCCTCCAGTGGAACCCCGGCCCCCGGGGAGTCGGCGCGCATGGGCGCCGTACCGGGTGCCTAG
>CAZFPM010000375.1:0-4182 GCA_964520965.1 uncultured Myxococcales bacterium | reverse complement strand
TCTCGACATAAAGACCGCCACCATGGAGACGGATTGTGGACGATTGCGACGCCTGGGTCAAACCGCACACCGCTAGCCTGGATGTCTCACTGTTCTCGACGGCGAGGCGTCGGAAACCGAGGCGAATCCGAAGTCAGCGATCGAGAGCGCGACGCTCTTCACGGATCGCCGCCCCTCGGAATCGCCCTCAACGCCGATCCCACCTCAACGCGACGGCGGGCTTCTCGTCGAACGTCGACGGACGCAGGGTGAGGTCCCGGTTTCGCTCGGCGAGGTAGCGCAACAGCTCGGGGACTCCGGGATCGCCGAACACCTCTGCTCGCTGCTCTACCGTCGCGTTGCGCGACCACGCGTGTTGGACCCGGTTCCACGGGTCCTCGCCGCCCGACTCGGCCTTCCTCATCGTGATCGCCACCCCTCGTTTCGACACGATCGGCACCCTCGATGCCCCGATCCGGTCGGCCATGTCACGCAACGCCGCGATCACGATCCGGCCGTCGCGAGGATCCGCGCGGACGGTCGCGTCATCGAGGTAGTCGGTCGTGAGCACGCGGTGGGGATCCTGCGCATCCGTCCCGACGGCCGCTGCCAGGAAGTCTCCTCGCGTGTGCAGCGGGGCCGCCGCGAACGTCGTGGCGGCCGTCAGCAACGCCCGCGTGGCCGCGCCGGCACCGATCAGCCGGTCCATCCGTCGATCCCAGGCGTGGAGCGCTGTGGCCAGCGCCGTCGCGGTGCGCCGACGTCGGCGCAACTCGAGTGGGCTCGCCTCGCTCTCCGCACCCGCGGCCTCATGCGCGTCGGTGTCTACACGATCGCCGTCGTGGGCGAGCGGTGCGACGCGACGCTGCGGGCTGTCGGCGACAGCGTCGATTGGGTGCTTGCGCTCTACTTCGCCATCGAAGGCCGCCTCGATCGCATGGGCGATCCGCGACAGGCCAAGCGACAGCGCCGCGGCGCTCTCCGCGGTCATCTCGTCGGGCAATCGGGCGAGGACGGCAGACGCGACCGCGGCATCGATCAGCCCGCAACGATCACCATCCGTCACCGAATCCCGAAGCCGCCGCACCGGCTGTCGCTTGGACGAACCAGCGGCGGCCTCTGCCGCGAACGACAACGACGACGGCAATCGCAACGACCGCAATGCGGCGACAACGACCGCGTCCGAGGTCTCCGCCGCCAGCGCGCCCGTGACCGCTGGCGCCAGCACGCGGGTGGCGTCCGACTCGGCGAGGTAGGCGAGAAACGCGTGTAGCGACGGATGCGGTTCGTCCAGCACCCACCGCGTCGCCTTGTCGGCCAGCGCCGCGGCGATCGGCCCCTCGGGTCCCAGGTCGGCGAGACGCCACCCGTCCAGCGCGCAACCGAATCCCTCCAATGCGTACCGGTGCGGTCGATATCGAGCGTAAGCCTCGCGAAGGCTCTCTCGGGCGACCTGCGCAGCGCCTTCGTCGAGTCGGCGCAGCGCCAATGCAACCTCCCGGAGCTCCTCTCCCGATGCCACCTTCGTGGTCAGGCGAGCGACCGCCTCGGGCAACCAGTCGTCACGATCGGCCAGACGAGCGACATGAACGACCGCCAGCGGGCGCGACCCGAGCAGGCGCTCCACCACCCCCTGAAGGTCGTCCGCAATGACCGCGAGGTGCCTGGCCGCCAGATCGAGATGGCCGGACCCGACCTTCTCGACTCCCAGGATCGCCAGCTCGAGCACGGCGGCGTCGGCATCTTCGAGCGCGGCCAGACCACGGGCGCGGAACCACGTGGCCATGGCCTCCGAGGTCGCGATCTCCAGCTCGGCGCGGCCGTCCAACATCCAGCGCACGGCGGTGTCGTTCTTGCTCCGGGAGACCGCCGCACGAATCCACTCCACGCGCGATCTGGCCGTTCGGGCGGCCGTGCCGGGACACAGACTGCCGTGCAGCGACGCGAACGACGGCGACGCGATCAGCTGATCACGCCACCCGGCCGAGCGCGGCCCCTCGAGGAGTCGATCCACGACGCCGGGATCGAAGCGGTCGTCGGCCACGAGACGCTCCAGCGACACGACCCAGGCGTCAGGGTCGAGGACCGCCAGCGCGCCCATCAGCGACACCAGCCACTCCCCGCCGTAGCGACCGCGATCTTCGGCGGCGAGCCACCCGGTGAGCCCACCGGTCAGCGACTCCACGTGTCCGTGGGCGCTGGCCCGGTGCTCCACCGAATGCGCCGACCACCGGCGACAGAGGGCGAAGACCTCTGTCTGGAGCTTCGGCTCCAGCTCCCCGAGCGACGGGAAGATCTCGCCGAGGAATTCGCCGTAGATCGCCGCCTGTCCCCACGCGATCGAGCGGCAGAACATCCGCCAGTACATGAAGTGGCCGCGCACCGCGCTCTCTTCGTCCGACGGACGCTGCGGCGGGAGCAGCTCGAACCCCTCGACCGGGACGTCGACCTCTCCGCGCGCGATCAGGAATTCGGCGCAGCCGACCGCCGTGAACAGTCGGCGGCGAGTGATGTTCGCGTGAGTCGCCGCATCCCGATACCGCTCCAGGACGGCTTCCGCGGTCATCCCCGGAAGCTCCGAGAGAAGCTGCGATACCGGATGGTCAGAGGCCCCCAGAGCTCGGGAGACGACCTTCGGGGCCGGACCGGAGCCGGCGAGAACGCGAGCGTATGCGCGCGTGCTCGCGATCGACGGCGCATCGGTGATCAGGCTCGCGATCAGGTGGTCATCGACGGCGCGGCCGCGAATCTCCGCGCCACGGAAACTCCAGCCGGTCAAGATGTAGTCGTAGCGACCGGAGAGACTGCGGGAGGCGTTCGGGCAGTCTTGGAGCCACGGATGCGCGATCCGGAACGGCCGCAGGTGTTCCTTCCGCGGGCGCGCGATCTCCCAGCCGGCCTCGGCGACCGCCAGCGCGCGCACCAGGCGCTCGAAGTCGGTCTCCTTCTGCGGCAGATGCGACAGATCCCGGACCACGCGACGCGAGGCCGCGCGATCCAAGGGCAGCGATGGGAAGAGCCCGTCGGCATGGAGCACCGCGTCGGCATGTCGACCCGACCGGCGCAGGGCACGCGCCGTGGCGAACAGCGCGCGGGCGGGTTGCCGTCCTTCGCGTTCGGGTCGTGCGCCGAAGAGGCCGGCCAGCCACGTCACGACGAGCGCCAGGGCCGACCGGTGCAGGAGCGGCCCCTCGGGCGCGAGACCAATGTTCACCTCCGCGGCCAGGCGCGCGCGGGCGTCGCTGGAGTCGTGTGGGTTCGTGCAGACGTCGAAGAGCGCCCTCATCAGGCCGCCGACAGCGGGCGCGAGCGGAGTGAGCACTTCGTCGATCGCCGCCGAACACACGTCGTCGGACGCGCCCATCAGCGAGACGCCGAACCGTTGCAGTCCGTGCCCGCAGTCGACGAGCATGACCCTCGCTGCCCGGGCCGCCGCCCCCTCGGCTTCCGGATGCGTCGCCAGCCACCGCAGGGTCGCACCGAGCGCCTCGTGATCGGCCACGGCGGGCTGGTTGCGGGCCGTCGACACGAGGAGCTTGCCTCGCTTCACCGTCGTCTGAGGCACGAAGCGCACGCACGCGGTCTGGTCGAGCCAGGGCGAGAGCAGCCCGTATTCCAGCTCGCGCGGGTTCGGATCGATCGAAGCCTGCAGGGGAATCCAAGGCGGACCGTCGGAGTCCGTCGATCGGATCAACATGGCCGCCGTCAGCCCCGGCCGGATCTCCCGGTCGCCCTGGTAACAGACGCGCGTCGGGTCTTCCCAGACCGCGTAGACGACCGCTTCGCCCAGGGTGACCGCGGAATCGGCGATCCGCTCCACGCCGGCACCGCTCTTGAGGTAGAGCCCCGGCTGGAAGAGCCGTACATCTTCGATCTGTCGCCACACCGGAGGTATCGGGCCGCGAATCACCGCCGCCGCCGCGCTCCCGGTGTCGGTGACGAGCACGTACTCGAACGCCGGCTTCGGTCGAGGCGCCTCCCGGCGCTTCTCCCGCTGACCCTGAGATCTGTCCGAGCGCCGCTGGCCGCCGCGGTTCGGACTTCCGTCGCGACCACGAACCCCACGACCGTCACGACCGTTGCCGCCACCACGACCGCCACGACCGCCGCCGCGACCACCGCCGCCGCCGCGACCACCGCCGCCGCCACCGCCACCGCCGCCACCGCGACCACCGCCGCCGTCGCCACCGCGACCACCGCCGC
>CAZFPM010000374.1:0-4198 GCA_964520965.1 uncultured Myxococcales bacterium | reverse complement strand
TGGCCCCACGCCTTCGCCAACGCGGCGTTTTCGTCCCCGAGGCGCGCGATCCGGTCGTCCAGCTGCCCAACGCACCGCTCGTCGCACGGCGACACGACGGCCGAGATGACCCGGGCCGCGTTGCCCTCGTTGGCGGCCATCAACCGAGCGTACTCCTCGGTGCCGGACGGCACGAGGATACAGAGTCCGAGGGCGGCGACGGTGACGAGGCACTCCCGCCACGAGAAGTGCGGCGCGGTCAACACGATGACGGTGAGTACGAATATCAGCGGGCTCCAAACAATCGCCGCCGGCGCCAGAAAGAGCAGCGCGGACAGCGCCGCCGACTGCCGCAACGTGAGGGTCTTCTGGGCCGCCACGCGCAGGTCGTAGGCGAGTACGCTTCCGTGTCGAAAGGCCAGGACCAGTGCCAGAGCCAGCACGAACATGACGGAGCTGAAGATCCGGAGTGCGCGCCAGCGCATACCCAGTGCGGCCCGACCGGCGAGCGACGTATTGAGGCGGCCGTAGGCCTCGGCCAATGTCGCCGTGATCCCGGGCACGTCCCACGGGTGCTGTTCCCAGGCACGCCGGGCGTCGAAGAAGAAAGGTTGAGCCGAACCGGGCGAGAGGGTCGCCGCCCATTCCCGCAACTGGTCAGCCCGCGCGTCGTCGCCGGCGGCGTGCGCAACCGCAGCCTCCTGCAAGAGAACCAACGAGTGTCCGGGCAGGTCCATCAGGCCGAGCTCGACCGCACTCGTCAGCAGCGCGTTGAAAGCCCGTGCCTCGGCGTCGGTGCCGGGTGATGCCTCGCGCAAGACCTGCCAGCGAGTGTCGAGCGCGCTGATGTCGACCGACGGCGGAGACAGGCGCGTCGTCTCACGGGCCTCGACGACCTCGGGCTCTCCTGACCCCTCGACGGCTGCGTCGGCCGGCGCCTGCGCCACGGCGGAAGTCGTCGCGAAGCACATGAGCGCTGCACAAACCGCGGCGGCCGCTCCGGACCACTTTGGGGCCGTTGAGGATCTCATCGGGACGCGACTCGCTCGTCGAACGCGGGACGCCCCGCCGCCCCGCAGGCTCGCCGAGCGACGGACGTCCGGCATTATGCCCGCCGCGCCACCCGGCCACCAGTTCGGGCCGTTTTCCGAGGCTGGCATGCGACACTGCTCCGGCCTTGGCGACGAGATCGCGAGCCCGGATTCACGCGTCGTCGCGCTCGAGAGCACCTTTCGCTGCCTCCCAGAGCGCGTCCATCTCCTCGAGAGTGCTCTCGTCCGCCGAGCGACCGCGCGCCTCCAACTGCCCTTCGATATAGGCGAAACGCCGCTCGAACTTGGCCAGGGTTCGCGCCAGCGCACGCTCCGGATCGACATCGAGCTTCCGAGCGAGGTTGACCACGCAGAACAGGACATCTCCCAGCTCGTCTTCGATCGGGTCGTGGTCGCCGGCCCCGATGGCGTGACGCAGCTCGGAGAGTTCCTCGTCGAGCTTGGTGCTGGCACCGGCCACGTCCGGCCAATCGAAGCCTACGGATGCCGCCCTCTGCGTCAGGCGCAATCCGCGAGCGAGGGGCGGCATCGACTGGGGCACGCCGCCGAGCACCGTGCGACCCTCGCTGCGTTTTGCCTCCTTCCAGCGCGCCTCGACAGCTGCCGGATCCTTCGCTCGTTCGTCGCCGAAGACGTGCGGGTGCCGGCGGACCATCTTCGCTGAGATCCCGTCGATCACCTCCTGCATCACGAAGTGGCCTTCCTCGGCCGCGAGCTGTGCGTGGAGCACGATCTGGAGGAGCACGTCACCGAGCTCCTCGCAGATCGCGGCCACGTCGGCAGAGGCGATCGCGTCTACGAGTTCGTGGGTCTCCTCGACGGCATAGGGAGCCAGGCTCTCGTGGGTCTGGGCACGATCCCAGGGGCAACCGTCGGGTCCGCGCAGTGACGCGACGATGTCGACAAAGGTCTGGATCGACGTGTTGGGGCCCTGGCTGGGCAGCCGAGGGGACTCGCTCTCGGTGGTCATCGGGCTCTCTGGGGCCGCGGGGGACGGATATTCCGGGTATCTGCGACGATCGTCCCCACCAAGGCAAGGCGCCTCTCGGATCGCGGGCTCGCGCGTCGCCGAGGCCGCGGCCCGACGGGGGCGAGCCTTCCCATCGCGATTCCGACTGGGTAGTCTCGTGCGGTTGGCTAGTTTCCCCCTGCTCGATGCCAGAACCGATTCGAGTCGACCTCCAGGACTCCCGGGTCGCGCGCACAGTCTTCGGCCACCGCGACGAATACCTTCGTCTCCTGGCCGATGAGCTGACCGTGGATATCCACTCGCGCGGCACGCAACTCACGATCGTCGGCGACCCGGTCGACGCCGACGTGGCGAGTCGGGTCGTGCAACAGCTCTACGGTCTGGCGGCGAAGGGGCATCCGGTGCTCGGCGCCGACGTGGTGCGAGCCGCCCAGATACTCCGGGCCGGTGACGAATCGATCGACGACATCTTCCTCGACACCATCGTGGTTGGGGCGGCCGGTCGCAACGTCACGCCGAAGACGCGGGCCCAGAAATCGTACGTCGACCAGATCCGCCGGCACGACATCGTGTTCGGCGTCGGCCCGGCCGGCACCGGCAAGACCTACCTCGCGATGGCTGCCGCCGTTGCCGCGCTCCTGGAACGCCGCGTGAAGCGCATCGTGCTCACCCGACCGGCGGTCGAGGCGGGCGAGCGTCTGGGTTTCCTGCCTGGCGACGTGCAGGCGAAGGTCAATCCCTATTTGCGCCCGCTCTACGACGCGCTGCACGACATGCTCGATTTCGAGCGGGCCTCCCAGCTGATGGAGCGCGGGGTGATCGAGGTGGCTCCGCTGGCGTTCATGCGCGGGCGCACGCTCAACGACAGCTTCGTGATCCTCGACGAGGCCCAGAACGCGACCCGGGAACAGATGAAGATGTTCCTGACCCGACTGGGTTTCGACTCGAAGGCGGTGGTCACCGGCGACATCACCCAGGTCGACCTCGTCGCCAAGGGAAACAGCGGTCTTTCTCACGCGTTGCACATCCTCAGAGGGGTCCCTGGAATCGCCCCCTGCCGCTTCTCCGACGTAGATGTCGTTCGACATCCGCTCGTTCGACGCATAATAAACGCGTACGAGCGCGCTGCGTCTGACGAGTCGGATGGACCGTCGTCGTCGGCGAGCAGCGAACACCCGGAATCAGGTCACGAGACGGTCGATCGATGACCCCTCGCTCAACACCCGCGAACGCGGGGCACGGACGCGCGCGGCTCCTACAGTTGGGCTTTGCGAATCCACTGGTGCGCGTGCTCGTCGCCTGCGCGTTCGTGGCGACGGTCGCTGTGCTCGTGGTTCCCGGCGACGGAAGCTCGGCGGTGCACCTGGACGCGTCGTGGATCGACCGGGTCGCCGCCGACAGCATCACGGCGACCCACGACTTCACGTACGTGCGCGACAATCCGGACCGCATCCGCCAGGTTCGCGGCGCCGCGGCCGCGGGGGTCTTGCCGGTCTGGGATCACGACGTCTCGGTCGGTGAGCAGATCGAGGCCGACGTCCACTCCGTGTTCGACCAGGCTCGTCAGGCGTTGTTCGAGGAGGGCAGCGCCAGGCACCGGGCCACCCTGGTCCCGGACGGCAGCGGCGAAGCCTCAGATGGCGCGGAGGAGGACGACACGGGTGGCGAGGGGAGCCCGTCCGGGCAGGACGCTGACCTTGCCGCGGAGGGCGCGCCCGCGCCCGAACCGCCGACGGACGCCGAGATGATCGCGCTGGTGCCGGCGGACGAGCGATTGGAGATCGTCGCCGACCTCCCCCACGTCGCGCGACTCGCGAGCGCGGCGACCGGTCAGGGCGGCGATCTCCATCTTCCGGAGCTCGCCGCCGACGGGTTCAGCGTCCCAGCGGAGGACGCGCTGGTGAACCTGTTGGGTGCTGCGACCGAGCAGAAGATCGTGGCCGACGTGCGCCGACTGGAGGATGTCGGCCCCGCCGGGATTACGATGCGGACGGTGCGGGGCACGCAGACGGTCGACGAGCGGGTCGTCACCCAATTCGTGCGTCCGTTCTCCGACCTGAGTGATCGCGCCCGCCTGATCGACAGCGCGCAGCATCACCTCGGGTACATCGAGGATCGTCAGCTCGCCGCGGCGATCCAGGACGCGCTCTGGGCCCGGGAGCGGACGCAGAACACAGCCGTCGGAAATGGCGTCGCG
>CAZFPM010000373.1:0-4215 GCA_964520965.1 uncultured Myxococcales bacterium | reverse complement strand
GACGCCCGCGAGACCGGCGGTCGTACGGAGCGCCTCGGCCGCTCGGGATCGGGCCGCACCTTCGACTTCGACTTCGACGGCGCGATGGACCTGATCATCGGCTACGATCACATCAACTACGCGGCGGGCAGCAACGGCCAGACGCGATTGTACGCCGGCAACGGCGACGGGACGTTCGGACCCGCGTTCTCGGTTATCGGTCCCGAGTCGACCGCGCGTCACAACTTCGCGATTCCCACCCGGTTGTGTCCGGAGTTCGCTTTCGAGTCCGACACCGAGTTGCCGGAGCCCGAGCCGGAGCCGTGAGCGCGGTCTCGACAGGCCCGGATGTCCGCGAGGCCGCGCAGCTCTACGTCGACCGAACCCCGTCGATCAGCAGGTAGACGTCGTCCTTCAGAAACGAGGTCCCGGTCAGCTCCAAGTCGGGCGATCGGCGGACATGACCGAGCGTGTCGCGGTCGAAGCGCGCCCCGTACACACGCTCGACGAAGGGCGCGAAGAAACGCTGGCGGGCTCGGATCGAGGGCTTCTCGGACCACACCATCTCGAGGAGCCGAAACCTGCCTCCAGGCTTGAGGACCCGCACGAATTGTTCGAGCGCTCGGGGTTGGAGCTCGTCCGGCATCACGCAGCACATGAAGGTCGAGAACACCCAATCGAATTGGCGGGAGTCCAACGACCCCATCACCGTCGCGTCGTCGTGGACGAGCTCGATGCGACACGGCGCCCCCTGGGCCCGCCGTGCGGCCTTGCGGAGCATTGCCGGGCTGAGGTCCAGCCCGACGAGGTCCACGTCCGGGTGATAGTGCGCGAGGTTCCTCCCGGTGCCGACGCCGGCTTCGAGCACGCGCCCGGAGACGTCCGCCAGCAGGCGCGGTCGCCACGCCCTGTAGAGCCGCTCCCACGGAGCGTCGAGGACGTCGTAGACCAAGGCCGTGATGTCGTACCTGGCCTGCAGCGCCAGGTTCTCGTCGGCTACTCGGTCTTGGTCGCGCATGGAGGTTCGTGGTCGTGGTTCGGCCCGTCGCTCGGCCAGGGGCACTCTACAGCCGAGGACGACGGGATCCAGTCGATTCCACCGAGGAATTCGTCCCACGATCGGTTGGGAGCGCCGGTGGCGACATCGAGGTGTGGCGCTTACCGGTCTCCGTCGACCATCGGGCCGGTCGCATCGAGTGTCACGTCGAGGAGCCGAGGATGCGCGCCGCGACCGATGACGGCCGCCAGCCAGCCGACCTGGACGCCCGATCGGCGGGCGGTTAGCGTCGACGCGCTCGCGCGTGGTGGCGAGATCCACCGGGTCGGATCGACCGCACGCTCGCGCTGCCCTCGACGGGTTCCGACGCCATGCGGCACACCGGACGATTCGTATCGTTCACTCGCAGACCTGCCATGAAGCTCCAAACTCCGATCGCCATCGCCGGTGCTGGCCTCCTCGTCGCCATCGGCGCCGACGCCGACGCGCAGCCCATCGGGACGTCGTTGCAGTCTCTCTACGACGCCATCGTCCGCGGTAACCTGATCATCGCCGGGAATGCGTCGGACGAGTGCGATCCCGCGGACTCCGGCTGTATCGACGACGGGCTCTGTGACGGACCTCAAGACGTCGACGGGGTCTGTGTCGCCGGCGAAGACCTGGATGCCGATGGCATCGTCGACGCGGGCGAGACCGATCCCAACGATCCGTCAGCCGACGTTCCGGTCGAGCGTTACCGGTACTCCGGCGGCAAGGCCTTCGGTTGCGCGACGAGCGCGGGCGGCGCCGGGAATGCGCTGGGGCTACTCCTGCTGGTGGGCCTCTCCCTGGGATTGCGCCGACGGAAGGCGCTACGGTCATGACTACCGAGCCACTCCGCATCGCCGAGGTCTTCGGGTTGAGCCCGTTGTCTCGCGCAGTCCGGCAGATCCACCGCGGTCTCAGCGGCTCGCCGTACGAGCCGGCGACCCGCTGGGACCTCACTTCGGCGCGCATCTTCAAGCCCCGAATCGGCCTGCCGGCATGGCTCGGCATGTCGCGAGCCGACCGACGCGTCGCCGTCTACAACCTCTTCAACCGCGTGCCGCAGCCTGACGACGAGGGGTACTCGGTTCGGGTGACCTACGCGCGCGATTTCCGCGGCGGGCGGCACACCTACGACGGCCATCTCGGCACCGACTTCGCCTGCCCGGTCGGCACCGTGCTCGTCGCTGCGGCCCCCGGCGTCGTCGCCCGCATCGGGTTCGAGTTCGACCGGGGCGGGCTGAAGATCGCCGTCGACCACGGCGAGGGCCTGCTCACGACCTACGGGCATTGCGCCCGCGCGCTCGTTCACGAGGGCCGTGTCGTTCGGCGGGGCGAGCCGATCGCGCTGAGCGGCGCCGCCGGCATGGAGTTGCTGCTCCTCTTTCCGTGGGTCGCCCCACACGTTCACATGAACACCTGGTTGAACGGCATCCCGGTCGATCCCTACTCCGCGGGACCCGCCGAAGTGTCCCTCTGGCGCCGACACAACGATCCGGTTCCCCACCGGCACGGTGTGACGGAGCCGGACGACGAGTTCGAGCCGAGCCGGTACGACCGCGATGCGGTCGAGGCAGCGATCGACGCCTGTCGGGATCCGGCCTGGCGCGACCAGATGCGGCGCTCCATCCGGGTGGATACGCGCGCGGTCGAGGTCGTGCTCCAACAGAACTACCGGAGCGCCATGTTCGGCGAGCGCGTGTGTGTGTACGCGGAGAATGGCGGGCGGCGGCCGGTTCTCGATCTTCCCTTCCGCGCCGAGGACTATGCCGGCGCCTGGTTGCCCGCCGACGGCACGGGGTGAGTCGATCGCAGCCGCCTCCCGGGCTCGATGTCCCGACGGCGCGGCGCGTCCGATGCGCGCCCTACCGGAGCAACAGCCACGCCAGCAGCGCCAGGATAGCGACGAGGCCCACGATCGAGCGACCGGATCGGCCGGTCGCCCGGGTACTCGCGCCCGCAGCCAGCAGCGCCGTCGGAGTAGAGCGCGATCATGTCCTCGGGCGTCGCGGGGTCGAACGCGATCTGTGCTTCTCCGAGCGTTGGGGTCGGCGTTACCCGATCTCGAACTCGATCAACACATCGCCGGGCGAGACGAGATCTCCCGGGGCGACCTTGACCGCCATCACCACGGCGGCGCCCTCGGCCTTGATCTCGTTCTCCATCTTCATCGCCTCGACGATGATCAGGGTCTGGCCCTCCTCGACCGCGTCACCGACGGCACACCGGACGAGCACGACCTTGCCGGTCATCGGACTTCGGAGCTCCGGCTTCATGCCCCCGGCGCCGGCGCCGAGCGCGTTCTTCATGTGGTAGGTGCGGTCGTCGACCATCTCGAAGTCGAACCGACCGCCGGGTCCCCGAACGATGTCGATGTCGCCGCGCCGCTCGACAGAGAGATCGAGGGAGCGGTCGCCGATGCGCAGCGCGATGCCGTGGTCGGTCTCGAAGCCCTCGACCTCCAGCTCCTCACCCTCGATCTCGATCCGATAGCGGTCACCGCCGAGCGGGGTCACGGCGATCTGGTCGATCGGGTGGTCGGGATCACCGGTGAGGCGGACGAACTTCTCGGTCTTCATGGTGCTCCTCAGAGACGTCCGACCTGGCGGAATCGACCGTGGCGAAGCCTATTGCTGAGGCCGTTGCCATTCGCTTGCGCAGCGGCCACGGCCTCGTGTCGTTCACGCACTTCGAAGTAGCGCTGCAACGCGGCGGCGGCCAGGGCCTCGCGCTCGTCGGCTGCCGACGCCCCGTTCGCCGAGTTCTCGACGAGGATCCGTTCGACCACGCCGGTGTCGTAGCTGCCGTCGACGAACTCTCCGAAGCGGAGGCAGTCGGCCAGGAACGACAGGTTCGTCTCGACCCCCTGCACGATGTACTCGTCGAGGCAGCGGAGCATGCGGGCGCGGGCGGTCTCGCGATCGGGACCGTGAACGATGAACTTGGAGATCATCGGGTCGTAGTGAACGCTGACCTCGGCGCCGGAGTAGAACCCGTTGTCGTCGCGGACGCCGGGTCCCTGCGGTGGACTCAGGAGCGTGATCGTGCCCGGCGACGGCAGGAACTTGTTGCGTGGATCCTCGGCGTAGACACGAATCTCGATCGCGTGGCCGTCCTGGGTCAGATCGTCCTGCGTGAAGGGCAGGGGCTCGCCAGCAGCGATCCGGAGCTGTTGCTCGACGAGGTCGACGCCGGTCACCGCCTCGGTGATCGGG
>CAZFPM010000372.1:0-4241 GCA_964520965.1 uncultured Myxococcales bacterium | reverse complement strand
TGTAGCCGAGGTAGCGGCCGCAGCCGGCGGCGCACCGGTCGTTCATCTGGAAGTTCGTGACGATGCCCTTGCCGTCGACCTGGATCGCCTTGGTGTCCTGACCGCCGATGTCCAAGACGGTTCGGGTGTCGGGGAACATGTGGTGCGCGCCGAGCCCGTGGCAGAGGATCTCCGAGCGGATCTGCCGCTTCTCGAAGGGCAGTGTGGCGCGCCCGTAGCCGGTGCCGACCACGTTGACGATGTCGAACTCGACACCCGCCGCGTAGTCGGTCGCCCGCTGGATATCGATGGCGAAAGGCTTGAACTCGTCGAGCTGGACCGTCTGCTCGCAGGCAAAGGCGAGGTGCTCGTCGAAGGCCGAGAAGTTCCGCGACTCGACGAGCAGGATCGCCCGGTCGAACACGCCGACCAGGCGGTCGAACGAGATCTCGGGGTCGTCCTGGGCGAACTCTTCGGCCGCCTCGAGGAACTGACTCGATGCGATGTCGCGAAAGAAGTCGCTGCGGGCGGCGACGCCCGGTGCGAAGTGCTCGAACGCCTGCTCCCGCATGCGGACGAAGATCGAGTCGAGCGCCTTCTGATACGCCGTCGCGTGGCCGGGATCGGCGGAGTCGTGGGGCCAGGGGGCGTCCCAGCCGTCGATCGTCATCTTCGACAGCTTCTCCAGCTCGACGAGCTGACGCAGGTGCTGCGAGAGCTTGAACTTCGAGCTGAGCCAGGCCAGCAGGGCGTTGGCTCGTTCGCCGAGCTCGGGCTGCTCGGCGATCCACCCGTGGAGCAGGCCGAAGCGGGAGTTGATCCCGGCCTCCTCGCGGGCGATCGAGCAGGCGAGCTCGTAGTTCGAGCGCGAATTGGTGATGCCCCGGCCCAGGACCCTTCCGCGCTCGTCGAGGTAGACGGCCTTCGTGGTCGTGGAGCCGAGGTCGATGCCGACGAATGAGGCGAGTCGCTCCATCAGGCCACCTCGCTTCCGCCGGCGCGCCGGGCATCGATCATCTGGAAGTAGGACTCCAGCCGATTCTTGATGTTGGCCGCGCTGAAGTAGCGCGGGTCGACCAGGTCCGACTCGATGAAGCCGCCGGGCGTGCCGGTCCGTTCCTCGAGTTGGCGCAGGATCAGGAGCTGCCCGGCGGAGAACGAGTTGCAGCTTTTGATCGAGTTGATCAGGAAACCGTCTGCCTTGAACTTCTTCACCGAGCGTTCGAGATACTCGATGCGCCGAGGCAGGCTCATGTTGGTGTAACAACCGAGGCAATACTCGGCGAGGGTCTCCAGCGGGCGCTCCGGGTCGTGCCGGAAGCCGAGGTCGTAGAGTCCGCCGACCTTCGAGTACGAGGAGCTCACCACGACGGCGCCCTCCTCGTAGAACATCTTCCAGAACTCCCGGAAGCTGGTCCAGTTGGGGGGGCCCTCGACGACGAGGCGATAGCGTTCGCCCGGCATCGGGCCTTCCGGCGTGATCGGGCCCAGTCCGGCCTCGACCCGCGCCTCGACCTCGGCGCGAAGCGCGCTGTAGTACTCCTCGGCCTCGGGCAGGCCGCGGAACGCCGTGAAGATCGGACCGATGTAGTACACACCGCCGAAGTAGGCGTCGATCGGCGACGGCGTGTTCGCCGCGGCGTCCCAGACCGCGACCAGGTCGTCTTCGGCGCGGGCGGAGGACTCGAGCATCGAGCGCAACCGCTCCGGGTCGAACTTCTTGCCGGACACCTCTTCCAGTTTCGGAATGACGTCGGTCTCCAGCTGCCGCACGACGTAGGCCGTCATCTCGGGCGTGATCTTCCCGTCGGCCTGGTAGGGCACGTGCAACATCGCGACCGGGCAGTCGTACTCCTCGCGCAGCAGCTCGAACCACTTCAGGAAGGTGAAGCAGCCGGTGTAGCTGAGCAGGAGCAGGTCCGGTGGCGGGAGCTTCTTGCCCGTCGGGCCGGTGTTCCCGGTGCGGGCCATGCCGATGTCGCACTTCACGTAGGTGCAGACGTCTTCGGAGTGTCCCCCGCGCTCCGCCTCGCGGATGAAGTCACCGCTGCGCTTCCGCATTCCGGACTGGAGCGCGTTGATCTCGGGGTGGACCGGCAGGAGGTCGAAGCTGCGGATCAGCTCGTTGAGATTGCCCGGGACAAAGGTGTAGACGACTTTGTCACCGGTCGAGGAGGTGCGGCTGAGCCTGTCGTAGTGCTCGGCCATCATCTCCTTCTGGATCAGCATGCTCGACTCTTTCTGGACGAGCTTGTCTTTCGGAACGGTCACGCGGCACCCCAGAGCTTGATCGAGTCGGAGAAAGCGCCGGTCTGCTCGCGAATGGCCTGGAATTGGCCGGCGTTCTCGGCGTAGAGGAACGATGTGTGCGGGATCCCTGCCTCTTCGAGGGCGTCCTGCAGCATCGGGCGGTCGAGAAGCCCCGGGTCGCAAAAGCTCGGGGCGGCGAAGATGACGCCGTCGGCGTCGGCGGCTTGCGCGCGAGCGACGAGATCCGCGCCCTTCTTCTCGTCACCGATATACCGGAAGGGCGTCGGGACCCCGTCGAACACGTAGGCGTCGGCGATGGCTTCGAGCGGGTCTCCTTCGGTCGGGATCGGCCCCTTGAGTCCGCGGGCGACCAGAACCCAGTCGTCGTCGAGGATGTAGCAACCAGCCTGCTCCAGAGAGCGGATCAAGCCGAGCGGCGGCTGCTCGCAGAACAGCCCCGTCGCCACGACCTTGATGTTGTCGAGGGGCTGCCGCCCGCGCGAGGGTGCGAGCTCGAGGAAGCGGTCGAGCATCGCCGTGTGCTCCTCGACTTCGAGGAGGTTGCCGGCGCGCATGAGCAGATAGAGCTCGTCGGAAGGCACGAGGTGTGGTGCTCGGGCGCGGAGCGCGTAGAGTTCGTCGACAGCGCGACGGTTGTCGTTGTAGAGCCCGATCGACCGCCTCAGCGCGTCGTCACTGGGAGCGATACCCGTCAGCGCGCAGATGTCGTGGTATATCCCCCGGACTTCCATCCGGTAGAACTTCCCGCCGACCTCCGGGGCGAAGTTCTGAGGAAAGTCGACGTACTTCGCGTACTTGTCGGCGAAGAGCAGCTGCCACATGCCGCTGAGATTGCGGATCACGTCGCAGATCGCCGGGAAGAGCATGCCGTCGAGCGCGTCCAGCCGGCCGTCGAGCCCCAACTCCACCACCGAGCGGGGGATGTGACAGATATACGACTGGTAGAACGCGTCTCCGCGCACGATTTCGACCTGGTCACCGCCGCCCATGATCCCCACGGGGAGAGCGCCGGCGGCGTGGATCACCTCGCGCGGAACGTACACGGGCAAAAAGCCGATGGCCTTCTGCCCGGTGCGTGCCTTGAACTCGGCGACGTAGTTCAGATCCAGGTCTTCGTAGAGCCGCTCAGCGCGGCCGATGATGTCCTCGATGCTCAACGCTCGTCTCTCCAATGTCGTCGGACCGCTCGGGCGGTCGGTGGTCGGGTCTGCGCTCCCGAATCAGTGGTCGTCGCACCAGCGGGGGGAACGCTTCTCGATGAACGCGGCGATCCCTTCGTTGGCGTCCGGCGTATGCATCAGCTCGTCGAGATAGAGGCGCTCGGCGGTCGCGATCTCCGCGCTCCAATGCCGCAGGAGCGGTGTGCGCAGCGCGCGCATCGCCAGACGCAGCGACGAGGCGCTCTTCGGCAGGATCTGTTCGTCGATGAAGGCCTGAACCAATCGGTCGAGTTGGCCCTCGTCGGCGATCTTGTTGACCACGCCGCGGGCGTGGAGCGTTCGGGCGTCGAAGCTCTCGCCCGTGAGCACGATCTCGTTGGCGATCGCCTCGGGAACCCGGTGGGGCAGCAGAATCGCTGCGGGCGGCGGGAACACACCGAGCTTGATCTCGGGGACCCCGAGCCGGGCGTTCTCGTCGGCGAACACCAGCGAGCAGGCGAGGGCGAGCTCGAACCCGCCGCCGAGGCACTGGCCGCTGACCCGGGCCAGGGTCGGGATCGGGCAGGCGAGGATACGTCGTATCAGCCCGTGGAAACGGGGGAGCATCTCGCCCACCTGGTCGGCCTGATGCTCCTCGACGCTCGCCCCGAAGCTGAAGTGCTTCCCGTCGCCGCGGATGACGATGAGCTTGGTCCGCGGCGTGCTGCGGGCGAGACGGTCGATCGTCTTGTCGAGCGCGTCGCAGGTCTTCATCGACAGGATGTTGGCCGGCGCGGGCCCGATCGTCAGTTCGTCGACCGCACCGTCATTCGTCTCGTCGATGCGCAGTCG
>CAZFPM010000371.1:0-4285 GCA_964520965.1 uncultured Myxococcales bacterium | reverse complement strand
GCCTGCCCTGAGCCGAGTCGAAGGGTCGAATCATCGGCCTGTTCCAACCTGCCCGCGGCACGCAGCATGCCCGCCATGTTGGACCGGGCGAGCAGTGTCTCTTCCGGGGGGAGGTTCGGAAGGGCGAGGGTGCGCTGAAACCACCGCCTGGCCAGCGCGAACTCGCCGGCGCTGTAGAAGAGCGTAGCCGTCGCGAGAAAGACCTTCGCTTGGATCGTCGGATCATCGCCGAGCTCAGCCTCTTCTTCCGCCCGACGCATCGTCGACAGCGCGCCGCGAAGGTCTCCGAGTGCGGCATCGGCGCACGCGACGTTCGCCAACGCTACGCTGGCAACGGCATGTCGCCGAGGGGTGTCCGGGTGC
The DNA here is from genome assembly GCA_964520965.1 of uncultured Myxococcales bacterium. Classification (GTDB taxonomy): domain Bacteria; phylum Myxococcota_A; class Bradymonadia; order REDH01; family REDH01; genus CAZFPM01. The sequence goes on along the minus strand of CAZFPM010000371.1, from coordinate 3,922 downwards.
TCCTCGAGGTCGGCGAGAACCTCGACGCAGAACTCCCGTACCTCGCCCGCCTCGCTCGTCTTCCCACGAGCCAGATCGAGCTGCCGTTCGAGCAACTTCTCGAGAACGGTCTCGAAATCTCCCGCTGAGAGCATGGATTCAAGAGTACCACCTCGCGCCCGGTCGACACAATCGGCGACCGCGAGCTTTCAACCGGGTCTTCATCGAGACGGCTCGCTCGATGGCGCCTACTCGCCGTCGGCGCCGGCCGCCTGCGCCTCCGACGCGCCCTCCGACATGACGACGACGCCCATCGCGGCGAGCGACTCGGCGTAGAACGAAGCCCAGGCGGCGGTGTCCTCCAGGGCCGGCCAGAAGACGAGCCGGCCGGCGGAAACCGGGGCGCAGCCCTCCAACGCCTCGTCCAATGCCGCCAGCGCCTCGAACGAGATCGCATTGCCCGGCGTCTGATCGACGTAGACGTCGTACGCGTAGACGCCGACTTCACCGGTCTCGGGGTGCCGAGCGTCCGGCCGGAAATGGAGGGCGCCGGCCCACCACCGGCGGGTGTCATCGTCGAGGGCCCACGCCTCGTATTGGGCGAAGGTCAGGTCGCCGAGTCCATCGAGGGAGCGGAGGAACTCCATGTGCCAACGGAAGACGCCCATGTTCTGGAAGTAGCAGGCGTTCGTGATCGGCGGCACCGGCTCGGTTCCGTCCACCGGGGCCAGGTACTTCACGGCGCCCTCGTCCCCGGCGAACAGCTCGAAGGTCTCGAAGGAGTCGAGGGTGGTGACGTAAGGGGTGTCGGGCGCCACCTCCGGGGCCGGATCCGGCGGATCGGTGGCGCTCCCACACCCGCCGAATACGAAGACCAACGCGCAGACACTCCCGAGCCGACCGAGGCCTGGCCCGGGCGCGGGACACGAAATCGCGAGAGAACGACGGCCCAACGCCCGGGGTCGAGCGCGGCGCCATCTCATCGTTCGGGCCTGGCCGCGGCGCCATCTCATGGCTCGGGTCTGGCCACGGCAGCATCCCACTCGTCCGCGAGGCATTCGCGGACCGCATCGCACTCGGTCGGCCACAGCAGGTGGCACGGTAGCCAATCGCCCGTGTGGGTGCAGGCGCCGAAGGTCGACATGCGGTGGCACGCGTCGTTGCGTTGCATCATCAACACACACGACTCCACATCGGCCAGAGACACCGCGCACGGGGCGAAGACCTCCTCGAGGTCGGCCGCGCATCCGTCGATGTCGGGCACGATCGTGTGCTCGACCTCCAGGCAAGACGCGGGCACGTAGCCCGGCCCGCCCGAGAGACAGACACGCCAGCCGCACCACGCGTCGAGCGTCGCCCGCGCAACGTCCCGGATCGGAACGTCCGAGGCCAGGCCCGACCCCCTTCCGACCAGCGGGGCGATGCAGCTGCCGTCACCCAGGTAGGGACACCCGTCGTAGTCGTTGTCGGCGATGCAAGCCTGGATGTCGGCCACAGCGACCGAGCAGAACTCCGGGCCAGGCGTCGCGGCGCAGCGGCAGCGAACAGCGCCGATGGTGGCGACGCAGGTCTCGACCGGACTGTGATAGTCGGCGCCGTGATCCCGGCCGCCGGAGCACACGGCGTACTCGCCGACTCCGGGTTGACCGGGGACGGCATCGACGCAGAGGGCTCGCCGCTGGCCGCAATCGAGCCCCGCCAGAGGAGTGTCCGGGGTGTACGACTCCGGACTCGTGGCGGCGAACGGAGCGCAGCGGGGATCATCGACGGCGCCACCGTCGTCGATGCACCCGAGGATGTCGTCGATCGTGAGCGCGCACCGACCGTCGTCCGTGGCCTCCCCGCTCCCGGGTGCACAGCGGCAGGCGAGCACCTGCAACGCTCGCGCGCACACATCGACCTCTGCACGCGAGGCGCCGCCTCTCGAGCAGATCAGCGCCGCCGCGATTCCGCCGACCCTCGAGGCGAGCGTGTCGCGCGGCGGCATCAAGCAGGCCTGGAACACGGGCGTGCCCCCCATCACGTAGAGAAAGTCGTCACCCGTCGCGCACGACGTACGCGCACCCGCCCAGATGCTGCTGGCGAACATCGCGACGGTCGCGTCACAGGGCTCTCGTCGGGCGGTGGCGCCCTGTCCCGTCGCCGACGCGTCGGCGCACAGACCGAGGCAGCTGTCGAGGTCGATGCACGGGTTGGAAATGCCTGGTTCGGCCGACGCGTCGGTCGCCCAGCGACACAACGTCACGCATCCCGCACCGTCGACGGAAGAGATCGGGGCCTGGCCATCGACTCCGTCCGGAAGGTCGAGCGAGGCGCCTCCGTCTTCGGAGCCGGCGGCGCTCGCTGAGTCGGCGTCGCTTCCCGGGTCTGCGTCGCCGGCCGAGTCGACGTCGCCTGCCGGGTCGGCATCGCTCGCCGGGTCGGCTTCGCCAGCCAGGTCGACGTCGGCTGCCGGGTCGACCTCGCTTGCCGCGTCGACATCGTCATCGGGGTCGACGGCGCAGGCGGCCAACAGGACGCACAGGCTGAGCGTTGCGCGGGTCAGCAACGAGTACGAATGCTGATCATTCGTGAGGTGAGCCGGCGGCCGGCGATGCGGTGTCCCACGCGATGAGTCGGATGGTCGTGTCGAACACGTTCACCGGGCTCGTGAAGAACCCCGCGAGTTGAGCTCGCGTCATGGCGACGGCACCGCCGTGGTGCAGCGGGTCGGAGACGATGTACGCGTCGCCCGCCGTCGAGGCGAACACGGCGATGAAGTGAGGCACCGCGCCCGAGCTGACCTCGCCGTACTCGCCGGGGAAGCGCGATATCCAGCCGCTGGTGATGTGCCCGTAGGCGATCACCGGCTGGCCCGCTCCGAGGTATTGGTCGAGGAAGTCCCAGGAGTGTCCGACCGCCGCCACCCCGCCGGCGTGCAAGATGCCCCGCACGACGGAGGGCTCGTCGTCGCCGGTCTCGAAGTAGACCTTGGTGGAGTCGTCGTCGACGAACACCACGTCACCCTCGCTATACAGCAGAGCCCCTTCGGAGAGCGCTTCGACGGCGATATCGGGATAACCGGGGTACATGAGCGCCCGGGCGTGGTCGATTGCCTCTTCGGCGCTCAGCCCGTCGGGGAGCAGCCCGCGCTCGGCCACGACCATGGCCAGGCTGGCCGGCCCACAGTTGTTCGACAGCAGATCGTCGGTGACCCCGTCAGGGTTCCAGGTCTCGTCGTGGATTTGCGTGACGAAGAACTGGCTGGCGCGCTCGAGGTCGACCTCGTACGTGCCGTCCCCTTTGCCCGCGGCAATGGCCGTGCCCTCGTCGTCAGCGGCTTGCTCGGTGGCCTGTTCGGTGTTCGCGACGCACGAGAGCGCGCAGAACATCGCGAGCGCGGCTACGGTGATGATTCGCATGGTCGGTCCTCCTGGCGGGGACCCTAGGGTCGGGGCGTGGGGTGGTCAACCGCAGAATCGGAGGCGGAGCTCGGACCGATACGGCTCAGCGGGTTGATTTGCGACGGCCGAGGAGTCCGACCAACAGGAGCGAGAGCCCAGCCACCGGCCTTCCTTTCCGGCTCGCGGCCGCGCATCCGCCCTTGCTCGTGTGCGTCGGGCAGTCTTCCTCTTGTTCGACCCCGCCCGGGTCGTAGACGGACATCGGATGCGACGGTTCCGACATGTTTCCAGCGAGATCGACCGCGCTGAGGGAGATTTCGAACGAGATGCTCTCCTGATCGTCGCTCGCCTCGTCATCCCAGTAGAGCATGAAGCCCCCATCTTCTCCAAGAACTTCGAGTGGCAACTTCATAACAGTCTCCTCCAGGATCTTCTTACCGGCCGCACTCTCCAAGTTGCGTTTGAAGGCTGCACGCAACATGTCCACCCACTCCTTCTGCCCATCTGCAGCTCCACGCAACCTCACCTGCACCATCAACACATCCGTTGTTGCATTAATG